>WRKW01000003.1 GCA_009777955.1 Alphaproteobacteria bacterium
ATTATACCATATACCATGACAAAGGTCAATTTGTATTTAGTCATGTAAAGTGAGCGGAATTGAGAGATGATGTCATTGCGAGTCGCGGCACCGCTTGCGGTGACGGACGAAGCAATCTTTTCCAACATTCCGTGTCATTGCGAGTGGTCAAAGACCGCGAAGCAATCTTTCCAGGCAATGGAATTATTATACTTCCCTTTTTGGAAAAGATTGCTTCGCCACTTTGTGGCTCGCAATGACACGAAATGTTATAAAAGATTGCTTCGTCCGCCTGACGGCGTGACTCGCAATGACACGAAATGTTATAAAAGATTGCTTCGCCCGCCTGACGGCGTGGCTCGCAATGACACAAAGTGCCTGTAAAAGTCAGTAATTTCGTGGACGGAATCTTAATGGCAACGAAAATACTATCCCTTGTTCTCTTCGATTATTTCTTTCAAATTACCCAACGCATAAAGCGGAATATCGAAAAGATTATCTGTTTTCTTATAATCTGCCAATGATGTTCTGACTGTGATTTCCGGCGCAAACTTTTCGCGATAGACGGTCAAACTTTTCGCTTTCAGATTTGTTGCCGCCTTTACTTCCACAGGCATAATTTCCGCCCCCAGTTGCAACACAAAATCAATCTCTGCCGTCGCGCCGTCATTCGTCCAGTATGACACCCACGCGTTATCAAACAACTTCATTTCTTGGCAAGCATATTGTTCGGTCAATGCACCCTTGAATTCTGTGAAAAGCGTGTCACCTTCCAAGATAATCTTTGCGTCCAGCGTTGACATTGCGGAAAGCAATCCAATATCACAAAGGAACAGTTTGAATGCACCTGTATTTTCATATCCCTTTAACGGTTGGGCAACTTTGGATACGCGTGATACCTTGTGGATAAGTCCGCAACTTTCCAACCACCCAAGCGAAATTTCAAATGCCGATGCACTGCCGCCTTTTTGAACATCTTTATACACAAACTTTTTATTATCTTTTGCAAGTTGCGTCGGGATACTTGCCCATAATTGGCGCACCTTTTGCAACTGATTGATAGGGATATGTTTTGAAAAGTCTTGTTGATAAGAATTCAAAATATCGATTTGTTTTTTACGGGCAAGATTGAAATCGCGGTCTTTGGAAAAGTCCAAGACAACTTCGGGTATACCACCAACATAAAAATACATTTTAAGCAATGACGTGAATTTTTCTTTAAATACCTTAATCATGTTCCAATCCCGTTTTTGCAACAGGTCGTATAATTGTTCTTCGCCCATGGCAAGCAAAAATTCGCCAAAGCAAAGCGGATACATATTCATAAATTCAACCTTTCCGACGGGGAACGAAAGCCCCGAATGCAATGCGACACCCAACAAACTTCCGGCGGCGACAATATCATATTCCGGCGCATTCTCGTTAAAATATTTCAATGAAGTCAAAGCCTTTGGGCATTCTTGGATTTCATCAAAGATAATAAGCGTATCTTTCGGATTGATTTTATGTCCGATTTCCAATTCAAGCCCCGTCAAAATACGGCGAACATCCATATCTATATCAAACAGTTCTTGCATTCTTGGGTTATTTTCAAACCAAATATAAGCGATGTTTTTATAGTTTTTACGTCCAAATTCCTTCATCAACCAAGTCTTGCCGACTTGACGTGCGCCGTGGATAACAAGGGGCTTGCGGATGGACTTGGCCTTCCAAGCGTCTAAAATTTCAATAGCAAATCTTTTCATTTTTATATCTCCAAAACATGAAAACACCATATCATATCCCCTGAAAAAATGCAAGAAAAATCACATTTTCGTTCGGAAAAATATGCCAAACACCCAATTATTCCTTCGGAAAAATATGTTTCAAGCGTGTTTTTCGTATATAAAATGCTGTTTTTACGATAAAATACCCTATATAGACCGTCATACCTGCGGCGGCAGGCATCCATTGTTCAATAAGGCATCGTGCGCACAGCGCACGATACATACATTATTCATTCAAAAAACGGCAACAAAGTTGCCGTTTACAAATTACCCAAAAATCAAGACAAAGCAGAAGTGATTTGATCTTGCATTTCAAATGTACCAAAAACAACCCAGGCAATAACACCAGATACAAGTATTATGCCGAATGAATTCATAAAATTCGAAATCCTTTCCATTCTGCGAACTGAATCATCAAGGTAATCACAGGCTATTTTGGTTAAATTCTGATCAAAGCCGGTCATATCGGCATATATTGTAAGATCGCCGGCTATATCATCATTCGGAAAATGACTGCGCGTATTATATAAAGCACGCCCCAGATTATCGCCATTGGCAATAAACCGATTTGTTTTTTCCAGAATATTACGCAGATATGGCCGGGAATTATCCGCAAGAACCTTTATAGCAACAGGAAGACTGCTGCCACTTGCAACCATGGCGGCCAATGACATCATCCAGCCAACAGACACGGACACTTTGTACATTGACCAGGGTGGAAAGCTATCAAACACATAGCGCAACCGACCAGACCAATTCGCAAGCGAATACCATACAACAAATGCAAGCAACACAAACCCCGACAAAACCACTGGCCAGAACTGATTTGATAATTTCGATACATTAACCAGGGATGCGGCTGTGCCGCGCCATACTATATCGCCACCGGCCGCCTCTGCCAGCGGGGGAACCAGATACAACCCAACCGCAATTATAATAACAAAGGTAAGGGCGAAAAGGAAAAGTGGATATATCATGGCATCGCGCATAGCGGATCTGATTCTCTTCATACCCTCTCCGACACGAACAACATTATCCAGCGCGGTGACAAGCTTTGACACATCGCCAACCGAAAGCATCAAAGATTCATTCACCGGTACCCAGGCCGCAACACTGTCGGGAAACGAAAATCCACGTTCCAAATTGCTTTGCCACGCTTTCATTGCAATGGCAAAGGGTTCATTCGGTTTTGCGCCGCCTTTGGATTCAACCTGCCATATTCTATCCAGCGCATTCATCAACGTAAAGTCATTGCGAAGCAAAGATGACAGTTTGCGATATATCTCCATTCGCTTTGCGGTATCCAAACGAAACGAAAGTTTTGCATATAAAATATCCAGCTTTGTTGCCATGATTTTAAAATCCTGTTTTCATTACGCGCCAGTAACAGATGTATCTTTCGCGATTCTTTAATATATACCAACCTGATCCAAAAGACCAACCCAACGTTCCAACTCTGACGGATCGATAATTCCCTTTAACATTAATTCTATTGCGGATTCTTTCAATGTGCGGCCATCCATTTCTTCCAACCAGTATTTAACCGCGCCCGTCGAATCCCCGCCCAACGCACGCGATAAGAATTCGTTATCCGTGATAATAATTTCGCCCGCTTTTATCCGACCCGAAAATCCCTTTTTATCGCAAATATCACACCCCCTGCCCCGAACCCATACTTGTCTTGCGCCCGTTTCCCCGAATGCTTCATAGACGCGTTTGTACGCAAGATGATCCTGGTGATCGGAAAGTTTTTCTTTGCATTTTGGGCATAATGTACGAAACAGACGCATCGAAACCAAACCACGCATCATCGTTTCGTCCTTTAACTTAAAGGCCTCGACACCCATATCAAGCAGACGGGTTAATGCCGCCATGGCGGAATTTGCGTGCAACGTGGTCCACACGGAATGCCCGGACAACGCACCTTTTACAGTCAGCTGTGCCGCAGACAAAGTCCGAATTTCACCGACCATCAGCGCGTCGGGATCAGAACGCAGGGCGGCGGCCAAAGCTTCGGTGAATTTTTCGTCGCGTGCCTCTTCACTGTTTGCGTTCGTAACCGGAATTTGACGGGCACCGAATATTTTACGTTCCGCCGGATCTTCAACAGTTATCAGGTTTAATTCATAATTATGCTCTTTCAGCATCAAAGACATATTATGAAAAAGGGTTGTGGATTTTCCAGAACTGGTCGGACCCGCAACCACAACCAGGCCGGTCGGAAACGCGCGCATACGCATCAACTGACGCTGTTCGTATTCCCCAAATTCTTGTTCGGTCTTTATTCCGTCCGAAGGATTATCGTACAACAGACGCATGATGACATAGCGCGACCCAAACGCTATCGGATTGAACTGCATGCGGATTCCCATAACGCCCGTCGGAAGATAAAGATCACGCGTTCCACGAAGTGGCGTGCGCCCGTCTTTTTGCGCCGATTGATATTCATTCTGGGCATAGTTGGAATTTGATTGGTCGCTGGAAGCGAATGCGGCGCGGACAAATGATTCGCCCCATTGGGAATTGTATTCCAGAACCGTTTGCATGCTTCCGTCTATTCTGAAATATACCATGGTCTGATCGGCAACCTCTATATGAATATCCGACACTTTCATAGCCGCGGCACGGGCTATTATATCAACAAAATCTTTTTGCATCTGGTTATCGTAATCAAGACGCATGCGACCCGCTGATCCAAAGGCCTTTCCCTGGCCGGCCTTGTAAAGGTTTGAAAGCAGACCCATTTCGGAATAAAACGGGGCCTTCATTGCACGACGATCTTTATCAAGCAGTTCCAAAAAAGCAAGTACGCGCCCGTCATATCGGTGGGTTTTCGATATTATAATTTCACCGCCGGAAAAATATGCCAACAGATTCTGGGTATCCTTTGACACCTCCATAGAAGCACCGGTTGCCGTCAAAAGCCGGTTCTGATTCGAAAACAAATAATCTATGATTTCTTTATTTGCGGCATCCAGCAACCCGTTCGGCACGGACATTTTGTTATCAGGCAAAGAAATATTTTCAAACTTGTCCATTACTTATTATCTTAGATTCTGGTATCGCTTTTGTATACGCATAACCTGTTAATCCCTGTCCCCGCCGCCGCTTATATTCAGGCTTTCCGACACGCCGTCCCGATAAAACACCACCCCATCGTCAAGCGATATTGAATATACTTCATATCCGTCCAGCTCTCTGCCAGCCCATACTTTTCTTTTTTGTCCGCTGGACAAATCTTCTATCGTCGCCTGTAACTGACGACCCGCACCAACAATTTCAATCAACCGGTATCTATCTGCAATACCCCTGTCTTCCCTTTCTTCTCTTTCAAAAGACGTTTTTGACGATGATTGGTTCACAGCACCGGACGCTCTGTTTTCCTTGCTTTCTTTCAACTGATCTTCCAATTTTTCATTTTGCGCGATAAGCTTTTCTTTTTCCAGTTCGAATCTTTGCCTTTCTATTTCCAACAAACTCTCCTCTTCCTGGCCGGCCATTTTTTCCATATCATTGCGCAAACGCACCTGTTCAGCGGCCATGCGATCCAGATCCAGCAATATCTGAACTTTTTCTTTTTCAAGTTGAAGAAGAACCTTTTCCTGTTCCAGATCCGCTATCTGTTGAAAAATAGGACGTGCGTCGCCAAATATATCCACATTCATATCGCTTTCCGTTACAGAAAGTTTGACCGGCGCATCCGAATCCGACACTGTATCGGCCAAAGAAAACCCGGTGATTTCGTCTGTATCGGCTTCGCCTTCTATTGCAAAATCGTCAAATCCGTCGGTTTCCCATTCATCATCCGCAATCGCGGGCGACGAAAAAATCAGCGGCAGCAAAACCAAAAACGACACAATGCTTTGTCTGCAAAAAATCGCAGCACGCGAAAAGCCGACAAAGTCGTATAAAGCAATTGGTATTTTTTTACACACTGCAAAGTCTGGTTTATTTGACATAGATTTTCACCTCATAGTTCCATTTTCTGGGGGCCGCGCTCCACCTTACCTTTGGCAGAACGACCGCATCGTAATCTTTAAATATCTTTACAAATTCTCTTGGTTCCAGCGACGACACAGCACTTACCAGCACTATATTCACGCCCTCTACATTACCCGTGGCACCATTTTCGCCATAAACAGTTTCCACAGACTGTCGTACATCAACGGACATGCCCATCAGCTGAAAGATACTATTAACCTCTCGCTGAACTGCTTCGCCACCTGATTCTTCCAGTTGCGCCGATGTTTCCAATTTATCCAGCGGCATCGTAAGCACCATATCCGAATCAGAATTTTCGATTATATCCACCCCGGGCATTTTTTCGCGGACAAAATCATACACATCTGTGATTATGCCGTATGCCCTGTGTATGTGCGCAGATGCAATTTCTTCATCGCATTCCGCACTGACCCCCGTCCATCCGGGAATCATCTGCATCAGAAAGCTTACCGCGTTCCAACACTGTTCCGCCCGCTGTGTTATATTGGGCAATTCGTCATAGGGCATCGATAGCTGTACAGAATCCGCCGCCGCACTTCCTCGCGGGCGCGGAACCAGGAAATTGTCGCCCGCTTCCAATTTTCTTTTATAAGCCTCTGCCGCAGCCGGGTTAAATTTTGCCGCGGGCTTTTTCGGAACCAATACCTTTGCCACATCTTCCCTGAACATGTATGCCGCACCACCGATAATTGCCGCCAAGACAATAATCGACACCAATCCATTTTTCAGACTTCTGATTGGCTGCAAAGGATATTTAGAATCCTTTGATACAATTTCATCCAAAAGCTTTTCTTCTGCGCGCGCGGCAGACCAAGATCCCGGCGCGACAAGAATCCCCCAATCGGGCAATTCAGACAAAGTGTCAAATTCAGCCTTTGCAGCCGCTTCGCCCGCATACAAACGATCGTGTATTATGATATGGTTGCGTGCGGCAACCACCCATATTCCCTGGCGAACCGCAAATGCGGCCAGGAACGAATTGTATTCGGAAAAAGCATCCATCGCCTCGGCGGCCACCGCCGACATGCCGGGAATATGACCCGATGCACGACTTCCCACGCCGATCATCGACCTGTATTCTGCAAAATATTTTACACGCCCAGGAACCAGCCGTGCCATCTTTTGCGCGAAAACACGGGCATTATTCCCATCGGCAACCGGCTGCCAAAAAAGGCCGACTGCGTATTTTTTGCGCTCAACAGTTATTACTTGGGCCGACAATGTTTTTCTCTTTCCTTTGTGTGAAAAAATTATAGCAGAATTTTTTCATGTACGGCAAGGGAATAGTAGCCGGATATCGAACCCGTTAAGTTGTCATTATGCCCGCGCAGACAGGCATCCATTGTACAATAAGGCATCGTGCGCACAGCGCACGATACATACATTATTCATTATTCATTTGTTTCATAATTTTCCGAATTACTGAATAATTTCCGTAACGCCAAATTATTCAACGCATGCGAACCCTTGTAACTTTCAACCCCACCAATTATCCATCCACCCAAAGACATATCGCCCAAAATATCTGTTATCTTGTGACGAACAAATTCATCTGAAAAGTAAAGCTTGTTCAAAGTTCCATCGCCCCTGTCATTCAACGCGATCACATTATTTTCATTTGCGCCGCGCGCCATACCGCGGGCTTTTAAATATTCCCATTCGGAAAATTTTCCAAAGGTTCGCGCCGATGCCATTTCTTTTGTGAATTTTTTCCGCGCGGCATCGGTATAATCAAACAGAAATTCATATGATTGCACCCCTATTACCGGTTCTTTATAAACAAGCGTCGCATTTATCAACAGCCCATTTTCATAGGGATACAGCCTTAGATACCCGTCGCTTTTCCTTCCGGTTAATAAATTATACATCCATAACTTTAAACGTGGCAACAAAGATAGTTCTTTTACCATATCACTTTGCCGCACGATTATTTCTTTCTTTATAATTATTCTTTCATCACGCACATTAAATTCCGTTACTTCTGCCTTTTCAAAAATCTCTATAAATTGTTTCGCACTGCCGTCAAGAATCGGAATTTCTGGGCCATCTATTTCAATGATAGCGGCACGAATTCCCTTTATAAAAAGAGCCGCCATAACATGTTCTATCGTCTGAACACAATTGGGACAAATCCCCAAAGTAGTGTTGCGAAGCTTTGTGTCCGATACATAAAGGTATTTGGCCGGAATCAATCCATCTTTTAAATCGACGCGCTTGAAAAAAATCCCCGGGCTATCGCCAGGCTTTATTACCATATTCGCCGGCTTGCCCGAATGCACGCCAACCCCGGATATTTTTATCTCTTTTTTAAACGTTCTCATGAAAACCTCTGGTCAGGGGCGGTTGCGGGAATTTTTCTCTATCCCCCTGCCCTTGGTTCCCAATTTATCTTCTATCCATTTCCAAAACTCTGGTTGGATATCGATCGTCATCGGGATGTGTTTTATCTTTTTTTTGATATTTTCTGGAAATTTAACCCAGTCCTTTTCTGTACATACCAATTCGGCATCATGTCTGCGAGCCAATTTGAAAAGTTTTACAAAGTCGCTTTTTTGATACACATGATGATCCGGGAATGAAACAGATTCTATTATCCTGATCTTCGGCATGCTTGATACAGAATCAAAAAACTTTGCGGGATACCCAATACCCGCAAATGGTATTACTTTACCAAATAAACCAGGATTTAAAATTTCCTTTTTTGCCAAAAACACCGGTTTTTTTAATATTCTGGCATAGCTTTTTATAACATCCGATGGCGCGGCATCATCAATGATTATAACAGCATCCGAACGGGCAATCCCAAACCACAATGATTCGCGCAGCGGACCGGCCGGCAAAACAAACCCGTTTCCAACGCCTATCTTTCCATCAAATACAAGAATAGAAATATTTTTCTTTATGACCGGATTTTGAAACCCATCATCCATTATTATGGGAGAATAAGATCTATCTGTTCTATTTATGGCCTGAATATTATTCCATCTGTCGCCAACATAAACTTTAAGTCCTTTGGCGGCAAGCATCTTTGCTTCATCGCCGATATCTTTTGATGAATCGGCGGAATCAACCAAACCCCATCCCTTGGATTTAAGTCCCCCGTATCCCCGCATAACAACCGGCGCACCAAACCGCGATGCGACTTCGCGCACTATGGGGGTTTTTCCAACCCCGCCGGCCAACAATCCGCCAATGCAAATTACCGGACTTTTTGATGTTTTTTTGCGAAAAAGCCGGATAATATAAATAATTTGTCCGACCAGATTATACACAAAAGACAGGGGCCATAAAACCCAGGCAATAATATTCTTGCGCAAGAACCAGAATGGAGTTTTCAATTCTGCTTTTCCCCCGGTTCTATCTTTGGCAATCCGAACGACGCATCCAGTTTTTGCAATTGCTCTATCATAATATTTTCCAACCGCACGCGCGCATCTTCCATATCATCGTTAATACCAATATAAAATGGCTGACCCGCCTCTATCGCGATTTTGGAAAATGGAATTGCAATAAGGTATTTATCCCAACGGCGTTGGAACCATGGTCTGCTGCATGAAAAGCAAACTGGAATTATTGGCGCACCGGTCATTTTTGCAAAATAAAGCGCGCCATCATGAATCCGCATGCGGGGTCCCTTTGGTCCATCGGGGGAAAGACATAAAAGATGCCCTTCGCGTAAAAGCCGTACCCCCTGACGCAATACAGAAACAGCCCCCTTGCGCCCCGTTGAACCAAGTATTGCACGCAAACCGAACATTCGCTGTATTTTTGCCATAAGACGACCGTCACGATGCTGGCTTGTCACGGCGTATCCACTGAACTTGAACCAGACAGTGACCGGTGATAACATCATGGATCGTCCGTGCCAGAAAGCGAATATAACGGGCTTTCCGACAAATTTTAAAAACAGATCTTTATTCTTAATCCGAACGCGACAAGAAACATATATAAGCCAGATGGTAAATGCGGCCAATGCGGCAACCACCCACTGTACCAGTGGCAGAGTGAATACCGTGCGCCATGTTTTTTTCCAAAGCTCGCGCAGGTATAAACGAAAAGCCTTAATGTCGTTCATGTTCGATCCCTTGGAACGAAATATAGCAACAAATATAATAAATTTCAAGAATAGGTTACCAGGTTCGACGGTCGATAGTAAATAGAAATTCTAACGACCAATTCATTCTGATTTTTGTTCTTGACAAATGCTGCCTTTGCTGTCACTATAACTACTCTAACGCGAGATAGAGCAGCCCGGTAGCTCGTCAGGCTCATAACCTGAAGGTCGCAGGTTCAAATCCTGCTCTCGCAACCACACTTCGCGTCTGTGACGCTTCGTGTGGCAAGCCACGATAGTGGCGACACACGAAATGCGAAGCAGTGCCATATTACAGCCCAAAGTTTCGGGCTTTTTTTGTTACACTTATGATACTAAGTTACTTATACATCCCATTTGTTACTTACAAGATACCACGGGGAAACTTTTTATATCTGATTCAAATCTATTATATGGTATAATAAATCACAAATAAATTATCAACACGGAGATTTTTATGAAATTTTTCAATTCCATCAAAAAGGCTTTTACAAAATGGCTTGGGTTAAATTTGGCCGCAGCAACAGTTCTTGCGCTTGGCCTTTCCATTGGCGGATTTTTTATCGGGGATGGTGTTTATAAATCTCTGGCACGTCGAACTGTAACCGTCAAGGGTCTTGCCGAACGGGATGCAGTCGCCGACATGGCTATATGGAATATTAATATTTCAAAAGTTGGTTCAGACCTTTCCGTTTTGCAATCAGATGTGGATTCCGATATTGTAAAAATAAAGGAATTTCTTAAAAAAGCTGGTTTTTCCGATGAAGAAATCCTTCACAACCGTGTGCAGGTGCGTGACAATTTCGCGGGCTTTTCGCCGATAGAATTGAAACAGCAAAAAGACAGTGAACGCATGCTTAGCAGATATGTTATCGAAACCGGGGTCATGGTTCGGTCAATGGATGTCAATCTGGTCGACGGTACTTCGCGCAGGCTTGGTGAATTGGTTCGCCAGGGTATCACGATAAGAGAAGACTATTCCGGCCCCATGTATATCTTTAACGGATTGAACGAGATTAAGATTCAGATGATAGAACATGCAACAAAAAATGCACGCGAGGCGGGTCGCCAATTTGCAAAAGATGCCGGTGCGCGTCTGGGCAAAATTCAAAATGCAAACCAGGGCGTATTCCAGATTGAATCGCGCGACCCGACAGATAGATGGAACAATGATGAAAAGCAATCTATCAATAAAAAAGTCCGCGTGGTATCAACAGTCACGTTTTATTTGAAATAAATAATATTATGAAATCCCGCAATCATTAATACGCCGACCATCGTCGCGCTCGTCAACTTTTTTGTTTCGGATTTCCTGTTCGGCATTTATCTTTTGTTTCATCAATATTATATCGGGATGGGACTGTATGTCCCGTTCTATCAAATCAAGCGCGATGCTTATATCGTTACCGTACGGTACAAATATCGGCATTATGGATTCCGATGCCGCCATAATGGATCGCTTTATATCCATCTCTGAATCATGTATTACCGAAAGATGCGCCGCGATGTGTTGATCTTCATGATCAAGTGTTACATTATATCCGCAGGTACCCGGCCGATGCCGCAAATCAATCTGAACCAGAAATTCCGTATACCCCAGGTTTGCTTCAATCCCTGTCAAAACCACACAATATCCATCTTCTATCGGATTCGCCTCTACCGACAAGGCATATTCTTCTATCATTGTGGCGGCAACATTTCCATGCAATAAATCCATGGGTTTCAGCGGTTGCACAACAGACTTTGTCCATTCCGGAACACTGACTTCAACATTGGGGGAAATTTTATAGTGCAAGCATTCGTCGGAAAAAGATGGAAATGCCGATACAGAATAACAAACAACAATAGAAAAAGTACGTCGCGCCCAGCGCGACGCAAACCCTGTTCTTTTTTCCTTTGTTCCCATATATTTAAACATTCTGTCTTCTTAGATATTCTTCTACAAATTCAGTCCCGAAACTTTTGTATAATTCTTCTGCAAGCAATACGCTGGATCGGCCAGATTCGAACAAGCGCAACATCGACCCCAGACCGCCAAGTTCCGTATTCAATACTACGGATTCTCCATTGACCGGCCGCGACAAAAGCACGGCTCGTTTTAAATGCGGATATGCCTTGCCCTGTATAAACGCCATTTCCAATGGATTCAACCGCCAATGTTCGTAATCATTCGTGTCCGCGCCCGGATTTCGGAAAAATATAACTGTCTGTGCCTGACCGCGAACCACATCGCCGATGTCAAGCTTGTCTATAATATTCGCTTGTTGGAATGCCGCCATATATGCCTGGCGGTTTTTACGACCTTCCCGCAAACCGACTATGAAATTTTCCCGGAACATTGCATTCTGCAACATTGGGGCGGTTTCATCAATCATTATCAGACTGGGGTTACCGCCGGCAACCGTAATCTGATTGATGCGATGTATTATATATGAAATAACCGCGGGAGCCAATGTTTCATCCGCCAGTATATCAGTAAAATCAAATGTGGTAAGGCGCGAAAAAAGATCCAGGGTATCTTTGTTTTCATTAAACACACTTCCATATTGAAGCGGATCAACCCATTTTTTCAAAGCCGGCCTCATCAAACCATCGGACGAAAATGCCGCCATCCAAAGATTCGCCAGCTTTCTGTCTTTTATATTAAGATAATCGAAATTAACGGATACCGCACGGGCAATTTCATCCAGACTGCGCGGGTCGTCATGACCGGATACCATGGAAAGCCATCGCCGCAAAAATGCGCGGTTTGTGTCAGAATCCTCCATCTTGAAAGGATTTAATTGTGTTTCTATTCCTGCGCCGACTTTTTCCGATTCTTTGGATTTGCTTTGAAACGTCAGATATTTTCCACCCGTAGCCAGCGTGAATATTTCCGCACCCCTATTTCGATCAAAAAAGAATGCTTTCAGTTTCGGGTGCCGCAACGATTGCGCGATAAGAAACGAAAACAAAGTGGTTTTTCCACCGCCAGTCGGACCGATAGTTAAAGTATGCGCAACCGCCCCCTGGGATTCGGCCACATGAAACTGGAACTGATACGGTGTTCCCTGTGCAGTCGGAAATACAACAATCGCCCCAGACCCCCAGTCGGAATTTGGAACACCCGGTGGTACGCTTGACATCGGCGTGCTGGTCGCCGCAGTTTTGGAAAGAAATTTGAATTGCCGCGGAAACACGTCGAATCCCGGTAATTGCGAAAACCATGAAACCCTGGTCGCAAAATTTTCCACCACCGGTGCCACACCATTCGCCGCACATATTTTTTTGAAATCAGCAATAGCGGCATTAAGCTCTTGTTCAGTATCGCCGAATACTGCAAACATCGGATAATAATTTATAAGCGATTGGTTACCCGAAATATTTTCATCCATTGCGCGGACAGCGGTACCCAATTGTTCGGCGACAACATTTTCGTCGCCATTATTGGAATCAGCCGTCGACATCTGTTGGCGTATCGCCATTTCTACACTGGATCCGCCCAAAATTTGAAAAGTATTCATAGTAATTATTTCGGCCTGGATTGTGCCGACTTCATCAAAGAAATCTTCATCCATATAATCTGGCGATGTTTTGAAAGAACATATAGCGGAATATTTTTTATCCTTTCCGCTGGAATACCGAACCAAACCGCCATTCAAAAATTCAACAGAATCCGCAGTCATCATTTCCGACATACTGGCATCAGTACGCGCCAAGTTCGGTTTTGTAAGGGGTGACAGTATTCTGGCAAATAATATCGCAATATTATTTTCCGAATTATGCTTTGCGACTTCTACCTGGTATGCGGCCAATATTGATTCTATGTAATTTGTATATTGGTTAATTCTTTCCATGGCACCAACGCCGCTGACAGACAATACAAGATAATAACTGTTTTTGAAAATTTTCAACCCCTGGTTGTTCCATTGGTTATATATCCTTTGCAGGGTTGGCTGATCAAATTCGTAATCAGTTTTATCAGAAACTTTGTCGCGGATTGTAAAAAATCGCAGAATCGCAGAAGAATCCCTTATCTGATTCAAAAGCTGTGCGCGCAATTCTAAAAGTTTTGCCTTTTCTGATTCACTTTTAAGGGATGTCTGTACGCCCGAAAATTTAAATGCGCGAATCAATGTGCCGTTATTTAGTTTTACGGTAATCCCGTCGCCAATAATTGATTCAAACGGAAGATAGTTGGCGTATTTCTTATACCCAAACGCCGGAAAAATAATTTTTGAAAGCAATGCGGAATACATGGAAAGCACAACAAAAAATAACAATACCATGGCACCGATTATTACCGGGGTCATCGGAAAAGTATCGGTAACGAAATAGCTTAACAGGTTTTCCATCCTATACCATCATGTCCTTTGGCATTTTTCTTTTGAATAATTGTATTTTTGCGGCGATTATATTGGCCAACTGTGGTTCTTGCCGGGAAAATCCCATCAGGATTATATGCGTAACTATAATCGAAATTAAGAAATACAATGGGTTGGGGGCTTCGTATGTAATCATCAGCATACCCATAAAAGCGGTCATAAATACAAAAAATTGGATAACAAAATTTAATACAGCAATAGAATAAGGCACATAAAATATGCGCGCCGGATTCGCCAAAGCTTTTAATACTTGTTGTCGCAAAATCACCCTCTTGCTTAAAAGGATAGCAAGTTCAACATTTTTCAACAACAAAAAAATTAATCTTTTTATAGCTGTTGAAAACCAAGAAAAATACAAATTTACAAACACGTTTATCTTTTTATGAAATTTTTAACACTATCTCAAAACACCCACAAAAACAGCATTTTTCTGTTGAAAACATTGTTAATTATTTCAAAAAAGCTTTTTTAATAATATTTACAGGGTAAACAAAAACAACAATATAATTTAAATAGATTATTTATTGTTCAAATATCAAAATTTCACAATAGAATTATAAAAATATACACTTATTAATATCTTTCTTGATTTTTCAAATAAAACAGCTAAAATAACTGGGCAAAAGAAAGAACGAGGAAAATATGAAATTTTTAAGCTCACTTAAAGCCTGGAAAAAACGCGGGAATATCAAACAAATCCGCCGTGGCAAACAGGTTGTTTTAATAGATCCTGAAAAACCGAAATTCAAGGCAAAGCAAGGCTTTCGTAAAAAGTAAAATATACTTTAATGGTTTATAAAAGCATCTTTCAATATATTCTGAATATCTTCCGGTGACAAACCGGCCTGGGATAAAAATACAGTTTGTTGTTTTGTACCACGATATATTGATGCTGAATGTTCTGCCATTTCTGGTGTGCTGGCAATTTTTTGATTTGGTGACATTTTTATTTGCTTTATGTCCGGCGCGCACATTGCAATAAAACTTATGTCCGATTGGCAATCCGAACAACCGGTGATGATATTTGCAAGCCCGGTTGATTCTGTTGAAGATCCACTGTGTGCAAGAATACGATTTTTAACAAAAATTATTGTATTCTCTGCCAAATGATCCGCCCTGATATCCAATTTTAAATTACCATAATTTTGAAGAACCATATCCCCATCAAAAGCAGAATTTTTACCGGAATTTTTAATAAAAATTTGTAAAAAGGCCGGTACGGGTAATACTTGCCGACATTCGTTTTTTGCTGTCAGAAACACCCCCGTATTTTCAGAAAGAATATTTACAAAAAGTGTGTTTTCAGAAGTAATATTGCCGACATATATTATATGAAATGGCAATTTATCAGAATTGTGGATAGATACAGATGTGTCTTGCACTTTGTATTTTTTGCAATTGGAAGAAAGATCTGGCCGAAAAATTCCGTCGACAAAAACGATATTGTTTGCCGGAAAAGTTTTAATGTTGAATTTTTCAAAAAGATGTTGCATAAATAGATGTTAGAAGCTGTAAATAGCAAAGTAAAGGGAAATAAGATGGGATTTAATTGCGGGATAATAGGATTACCAAATGTCGGAAAATCGACACTGTTTAACGCATTGACCGCTACAATAGCGGCCGATGCGCAAAATTATCCTTTTTGCACCATAGAACCCAATCTTGGGAAAGTCATAGTGCCGGACGAAGTTTTATTAAAATTGGCCGCGATTGCTAAATCTGCGAAAACAATACCCACACAGCTGGAAATAGTTGATATTGCGGGTCTTGTAAAAGGGGCATCGGCCGGAGAGGGATTGGGCAATAAATTTTTGGGGCATATCCAGGCTGTGGATGCGATAATCCATGTAGTTCGTTGTTTCGAAAATGATGATATAACCCATGTCAGCGGATGTATAGATCCGTTGGATGATATTGCGACCATTGAAACAGAGCTTATGCTAGCGGATTTGGAATCAATCGAAAAGCAGATCGCAAATCTTACAAAAAAAGCCCGCGGACAGGACAAGGAAGCTATAAAATTATTGGATGTCGCTTTGGGTATAAAGTCTGGATTGGAAAAAGGAATTCCAGCCAGAGCATCAGGGGCACAGTTTAATTTATTAACGGCAAAGCCGATCATGTATGTGTGCAATGTAGATGAAGCATCTGCCGCTGGTGGCAATAAATACTCTGTCGCTGTTGCTGAAAAATACGGTGCGGCATCTCCGGTTTTGATAATTTCGACCAAAATCGAACAAGAGATATCGACACTTACCGACAGGGATGAACAGGCTGTATTCCTTTCGGACATAGGATTGGAAGAATCCGGACTAAGCAAGGTAATAAAGGCCGGATATAAATTACTGGGACTTCAAACATTTTATACAGTGGGGCCGAAAGAAGCGCATGCCTGGACCGTAACTGTGGGTATGACCGCGCCACAGGCCGCCGGAAAAATCCATACAGATTTTGAAAAAGGATTCATCCGCGCAGAAATAATATCGCCGACCGATTATCTGGAATTGGGTTCAGAAGCAGCCGTAAAAGATGCTGGAAAAATGCGTCTTGTTGGTCGTGACTATATAATGCAACCCGAAGATATTTGCCATTTTCTTTTTAATAATTAATAATGCATTAAATTTCTGCCAACAGGTTTATTTTTTCCATAGTTTTTTTGATTTCCGAATCGATATGGGCGATTCGTGCGGAATCATTCTGGTCGGCCGATTCTGCTGTAACCAGCATTTTTGCAGTAAGTTCTTTCTTTTCATCTTGTAAGATATCAAGGTAATTGCCCAGCTTTAAAGATACGATAAATTTTTCCGCGTCGGATTGTGTCAGCGTCAAATTTCCAACCGCCTGATCCCCATCGAATTTTGCGCCGATTTTTACAAGAAATTCTGAATGTTTTTCTATTAATTCTGGATATGTCGCTGCGATTTCGGATAAAGTTTTATGCGCAATTGAATCTATATTTGGAACAGGTATTGTTTCCATTCGGGCGGTAAATTTCCAACTTTCTTTCCGCAGGTTAAAAAAGTATGTTTTGAATCTATTTTTTAACGAAAAATCCGGTATTTTTTCAATTTCAGCCATATAGAATTTTTCTGCCAAAGCCTGACCCTGTGGTGTGGATATTATGAAATTTTTACAAACCCAATCCCACAAAAATTGTTCTATGGGGATTGCCGAATTAATAATTTGCCGCAGTTGCTTTGCCCCATCTGCACCGCTGCGTAAAATATCGTCTGGGTCTTTGCCGCCGGTTACGAACGCAAATCGCATATCGGATTCGGGACGCAACAAAGGCATCACCAGTGATATCGCGCGGGCGGCCGCTTTTTGACCGGCCTTGTCCCCGTCAAAGCAAAATGTGATGTTTCGGTTCAATTTGCATAGAATTTGCAAATGCTCTTCGGACAATGCGGTGCCCAGCGGTGCGACAGTTTCCCCGAATCCATGCGTCTGCATTTGTATTGCGTCTATTTGTCCCTCTACGACTATTGACCGGTTGGCTTTATGGATTTCGTTCCGCGCAAAATTAAGTCCAAACACAGTTTGACGTTTTTTAAAAAATTCTGTTTCGCCGGTATTTATGTATTTAGGTTCGCTGCCGTCAAGCGACCTGCCCGAAAATGCTATGATTTGTCCGGTCGGGTTGAATATAGGAAACATTAATTTGTTTCGAAAAAAATCATAAGGGGCGGTGCCACGATCCGATTCCCGAATAAGACCGGTCGCCAGTAAATTTGATATTTTTTGGTTTGCAAATTTATTCGCAACAACATTTCCCGTCGGCGCATAGCCAATGCGGAATTTTTTTATATTTTCATCCGAAAACCCGCGCTTGCGGATATAGTTCAGCGCGAATTCGCCATCGGGAGAAAAAAGACGATCTTGATACAGCTGTGTGGCCGCTTCTATAATTTCAAAATATGACTGTTCCCGTTCAATGGTTGCGGCATCTTTGGGTTTGTATTCTGGAACTTTAAGTCCGGCCAAATTTGCAAGCTCTCGAATAGCTTCGGGAAACTGCATATTTCGGGTTTTCATTGTGAAAGATATGATATCGCCCTTTTCCCCGCAACCAAAGCAATAGTACCGCCCCATTTCTTCATTGACTTTAAAAGATGGTGTTTTTTCGCCATGAAACGGACAGCAACCCCAAAAATCTTTGCCCTTTTTTATAAGCGGTACATGTTGTCCTATGACATCGACTATGGACAGCCGCGCACGCAACTCGTCATTAAAATTATTAGTATTTCCGAACATTAATGGGATTATAAGACAGGAATTGCGTGCGGGCAAATAATTTTATTCGCCCGCCCAAGGGTCTATTTGGATGTTTTTTTCCATCCTTTTTTAACACTTGGTTTTTTGTTATTAATCAGGTCGATGGCTGTGGCCAGATCCGGCTGTTCCTTTACGCCGACATTGACTTTGTTGCTGGAAATATAGGAACCAAATCGTCCCGATGCATAATACAGTATCGATTTTCCAGTGGTCGGATTAATGCCAAGTTCGACGGCTTCGGCCTTTTTTCCGGCGTTTTCAAGCAATTCGCGTGCAATTTCAATGGTAATTGTTTCCGCAGAATATTTTTTTGCACTGGCGTTTTTATTACCATCGGTTACGTATGGGCCGAACCGACCGATTTTAAACAATATTCCATCACCAAGATCCGCACCGGAATCATTCTTTTCACTTGTTTGACCCGTATCATTATTGATGCCAAGATTTTTTATATACTTGCATTCCGGGTATTTTGTACAGCTTATAAATGGGCCGAATTTTGACACTTTCAAACCCAAAAGATTGTCACATTCCGGGCACTTGTTATTGCCATCTGGGAATAAATGTGACGACAGAGCGATATTGATTTTTTCCATTACTTCGGGGCTTGTAACCTTGTGGGCGGCGGCAACCAAGGGATTGAATGCTTTCCAAAAAGCCGATAGTGCGGGTAATTTTTTCTGTGCGCCGTTTGATACTTCGTCAAGGGTATCTTCCGTTTTTGCAGTAAAATTCACATCTATGATATCCTGAAAGTAATTTGCCAGAAATGCCGATATTAACCATCCGGTCGGGGTCGGGAAAAATCTGCGCTGTTCGTTCTTTACGTATTCACGGTCGACAATCGTGGCCATAATAGGCGCATATGTCGATGGTCGTCCGATGCCAAGCTCTTCCAGCTTTTTGATTAATGATGCTTCGGAATATCGTGGTGGGGGTTGTGTAAAATGCTGTTCGGGTAACAGTTTTTCGATATCTATTTCATCACCAATGGCAAGCGGCGGAAGCTTTGATTCATTTTCTTCTTCGGGTTCATCTTTATCTTCTATATAGACTTTCATGAATCCGTCGAACGTGCGCGTTGTGCCAACCGCATGGAATATCGCGTCCGTCTTGTTTGTTTGGATATCTACAACAACCGAATCAAATTCCGCGTTGGTCATTTGGCAAGCCACGGTTCTTTTCCAGATAAGTTCGTATAATTTTTCTTCATCGCCACCAATATCCACATTAGTCGCAACATTGGTGGGTCTTATCGCTTCGTGTGCTTCTTGGGCGTTTTTGGATTTTGTTACGTATGTATTCGGTGTTTCGGGAAGGAATTTGCTTCCGTATTTATCATCGATATACTCGCGAATACTTGCAACTGCATCCGAAGCCAGGTTGGTGGAATCGGTGCGAATATAAGTGATAAGTCCGGCTTCGTAAAGTTTTTGCGCGGCCATGCTGGTGCGTTTTGCCGAAAAATACAGTTTCCGTGCGGCTTCCTGTTGCAGGGTTGATGTAATGAATGGCGCGGCGGGTCGTCTGCTGATTTTCTTTTTTTCTACGCTGATGACTTTGGCATCTATGGTTGGTTGACCCAGCGCGGATAAAATACTATCGATTTGTGCTTTGCTGCCGATATACATCTTGTCGATTTTATCGCCGTTGAATTTTACCAGGCGTGCTTTGAATTCCTCTTTTTTTGATATGCACATCGCATCCAACGACCAATATTCCACAGGCACAAACGCTTCGATTTCGCGTTCGCGGTCGACAACAAGTGCGACGGCGACAGACTGAACCCGCCCCGCGGATTTTCCAAGATTTTTACGCCACAGCACGGGCGATAGTTTAAAACCGATCAAATAATCCAAAGCGCGCCGTACAAGATATGCGTCAACAAGATTTTGATCTATTTCACGTGGCGCGGAAAGTGCCGTCTGGATAGCTTTCTTTGTAATTTCATTGAATACGACGCGATAAACAGGTTTTTCTTTCAGCACTTTGCGTTCGTTCAAGATGTCAAGAATATGCCATGATATAGCCTCTCCTTCGCGATCAGGGTCGCTTGCCAAATAAACGGCATCGGCTTTTTTTACTTCATCCAGAATTATTTTGATGTTTTTTTCTTTGCCCGGCATAATTGCCCATTTCATCGCAAAGTTATTTTCTGTATCAACGCTTCCATCTTCTGGCACCAAATCGCGGACATGGCCTACGGAGGCCACAACGCGCCATTCTTTTCCAAGATATTTTTCTATCGTTTTTGCTTTTGCCGGGGATTCGACGATAAGTAAATTCATAATTTAAAACTCCGTTACTGTTATCCGCCCTTTGCGGATAGTTGCTGGTCTTTATGTATATATGCGTTCTGAACCAGACCCAGCCCGAACATCAGCGATAATAAAGAGCTTCCGCCAAATGACATAAGCGGCAATGGCACGCCAACCGTCGGCATCAGTCCCAAAACCATGGCGATATTTATAAAATAATAAACAAAAAAGTTCAACATAAATCCAAAACAAACAAGCTGACCGAATCTGTTTCTTGTTCTTTTTGAATACCAGAACATTATTGCGGCCATAGAAAAATACAAGACGATAAGCAGGAATCCGCCGATGAAGCCAAGTTCTTCCCCCAGCATGGTAAATATAAAATCGGTCTGCTTTTCGGGCAAGAATGCCAATTGGGATTGTGTTCCGCTGGTATATCCTTTTCCAATTATGCCACCGGATCCGAATGCTATTTTTGCCTGGTTAATCTGGTATCCGGTACCGGCAAGATCTCGGCCGGGTTGTACGAATGTCAAAATCCTGTCTTTTTGATATCCATGCAAACCGACGTTCCATATAACGGGCGTGGCCAAAGCCGCCAAAATTGCACCGATTATAAACCATTGTTTTTTTGCGCCGACTATGTAAAAAAAGCCAAGAGATATTAACAATATCGACAATGCCGTTCCAAGATCTGGTTGGGCAACCACCAGTAAAAACGGCACTGCAACCATGCCCGCCGGAATCCAATAGTTTTTAAAGCGTTCAAGCTCTGTCGAATTCAGCCATGCAAAGTACCTGGCCAATGCAAGTACCAAGCCTATTTTTATAAATTCCGATGGCTGGATGTGAAAAAAGCCAAGATTCAACCAACGTGTCGCGCCCATTCCTGTGTGTCCTATGAATAAAACCAAAAGCAACATGATCAGCGCGCCGGCATAAAGAATGTATGATGACCTGATCCAGGTTTTTATATTTGAAAACGCCGCTATGAAAAAAGCGATCAGTGCGATGACGATTTTGCCCAGTTGAGAAGCGGCATAGGGTCGCCATGCGCCGAATCTATTGCAATGCTCTATATTCTCGGCACAGTCTGCGTTGCCCGCGGAATAAAGCATCGCGATGGATAGCGCAAGTACTATGACCGTCAACACGAACAATGGCCAGCCGAACATGCGCCATCTTTCGCGCAATGACATGTTCTCAGTTCGGGATATTCTTATCTGTCTAGGCATTTTTCAACAATTCTCCCATTACCTTGCTTACTACTTGTGCGGCGGGGCTTGACGATCCGACATGTTCCATTATCGATGCGACCGCGTATTTGGGATTCACGGTCGGGGCATATCCCACGAACAAACCGTGATTGCGCAAATGCCATGGCAGTTGTTCGTTTGTCCTTATACCGGTTGCGCGTTCTTCCGCTGAAATTCGGCGGACTTGACTGGTGCCGGTTTTTCCACCCATTCTTGCACCGTTGACGTTTATTGCGGAATTTACGGCCGTCCCCCCCTGGACAAGAACTTTTTCCAGCCCAGACATGACTGTACGTATATTCTTTTGTTGAAGTCCCAAAGACCGGAAAGATTTATCGCCATTATCTGATAGCGGGCTTGTGACCAATCTTGGCACTATGATTTTGTTAGACACGGCCCTGGCAGTCATGACGCATAATTGCAGACAATTGGAAAGGATAAAACCCTGGCCTATGCCGGAAATAATAGTGTCCCCGTGCAACCATGATTGGCCGATGGATTTTTCTTTCCATCGTCTGTCGGGAATTACGCCGATCGCTTCGCGCGGAAGTTCTTCCAAAAGCTTTTGTTCCAGACCCAGACGCAACGCCATGTTCTTTATAGAATCTATACCAATACGCAATGCAATTTGATAGAAATAAATATCGCATGATTTTTGCAGCGCGGTTTCTATATCCATCGATCCATGTCCGCGTCTTTCCCAGCAATGATAAAGGTGGCGACCGTATTCCCAATGACCGGGGCAGAATATTTTTTCAGATGGCAGTACGGCCCCAGATTCAAGTGCGGCCAAAGCCACCACTATCTTGAAAGTAGAGCCGGGCGGATACAATCCTTCGATTGCTTTGTTCATAAACGGCTTCATGGGATTTCGGCGAAGTTCTTCCATTGTTTCTGGACCATCATCTCCGCGGAATACATCGGGATTAAACGAAGGGGTTGATGCCATGGCCAATACGTTTCCGGTTTCTATCTCTATTGCAACACCACTTCCAGCTTTGTGTGCTTCTAATCCTTCTTCAAGGGCTTTCTGTGCGGATTCTTTGATAGTGGTTCGGATATCGCCGCCGTTTATGGCCGGGACTTCACGCGATGTGTCTTCGCCGACTATTTTTCCCGTTGCATCCACGTTTATTACTGATTGCCCGGGCGTTCCCGCAAGGGTATTATCAAAACTGCGTTCCAGACCCGCCTGACCCACCATAAAAAACGGGCTGGTTATCGCCGCGCGCCGATCGTGACGCACCGAATCAAGGCCACCGACATATCCGATTACATGCGCGGCCAGCTGTTTGCCGGGATACCGTCGCGAAAACCCAAGTTCTATATGCAGACCCTCCTGACCCGCGGCGCGAAGTCGCGCAAGCTGTTCCCAGTTTGCCGCTTCCCTTACTATCGCGGGTTGAAATCCGCGCTGGCGTTTTATCCGGCGTTCCAATCGCTCCATATCGCGTGGCCTTAGTGACAATTCCCGCCGTACGGTTTCTAACAGGGCTGGCAGGTCGGTCGCTTCATCCGGGACTATATATATTCTGTAAACCGAATCGTCGCGCGCCAACGGACTGCCATCGGCATCTAATATTCTTCCCCGCTCTGGAAGATTTACCCTTATACGCGTGGCATTATTTTCAGAAAGTCTTTTATATTTCCCGTATTGGAATACCTGCATTTGCAACATGCGCATGACAAGCGCACTTGTCAGAATCAGCCCGCCCGTAATAAAAAGGGCGGATCGTCGATCAAATGTCAAAGGTATCTGTTTATCTATCATTTGATTATTCTAATCCATATACAATATCCGGCCATTGTCAGCATCAAAGTCCATGCGGCTGTTCCAATGGATTGCAAAGAACCCGCGGAAATCCCCAAGGAAAAAAGACCAAAGCACATAAAGGCGGAAAAAGCCCAAAATCCACCTGCCCGTTGTACTGCGCCCCGCAGTGCTGTTTGAAAATAGTGCGCGGCGTACGCCGCGCAAAACAATATCGTCCAGAACAACATGGTATCGAAATTATAATCCAGAATCAGGCTTCCAATTATAGCCATGGGTAAAAATTCCGATCTTGGACGAACGAAAGAATAATAAAAAACAGGCACCATGACCAATATGCCACACGGATTCCATACCGGTGCAGACATCCGCCACAACAAAATCGTTATGGCAAATGGAAAGATAATATTTAATATTTGTTTCAGAGTTTGCATTTATTTATAAGCATCTTTCGCATCAAACATAAGCACCATGACTTCGTGTACGCCGCCGGCTGGTGCGCCCAGTGTTACCTTTGCGTCTTTTCTTCCGTCTTTTGACACGATGCCAACGGGAATGCCGTTTGGTAAATTTCCGTTCACTCCGCTGGATACCAAACGAATGCCCTTTGTTGGTATGAATTCCTGGTCGCTGAAAAATTCGAAACTGGGCATGGCATCGCCGTTGCCGCGAATAAATCCATAAACATTGCTGCCAGCGACGCGCACCGGAATATTTGATTTTGCATCTTCCAGTCCGCGGACGCGCGCGCTGGATTTGTAACTATCGGCTATTATACCAACTAAGTTTCCATCCATGGATACTACCGCTTGACCTGGTTGTATTCCTTCTTGTTCCCCCTTGCTGATAATCAGCGTGGTATGCCGGAATGCGGAATTTTCTATAATCACGCGTGCGACAATTGCTTTTTGGGGCATATTTTCAACAATATCCAGCTGTTTTTCCAACCGCTGATTTTCCAATAAAGCTATGTCGCATAAAGCACGATTCCGCAACGTGTCATTCAGTCGTGCGCGCAATTCTTCATTCTCTTCCACTGCGCGCATATAGGTGCGAAAAGTATCGCCCAAACGGTTGATTGTCCGAAAAGGCCATGAAAGCCCATCGCCCACGGTTTTTGCCACCGGTACAACAACGCCCTGTACCGCATTCATAATCTTATAATCTGGTTTGTCCAACAGTATATACAGGAAAAAAATAGGAAGCAGGCATGCCGTAGCACCAGCCCGCGCCAATTCTTTAAGGCGGTTCGATATCCGGGAAGTGGTTGATTTTGTTGCCATTTTCGCGCCTTTTTCCAATGGGAACATTTATAGGATAATATTACGGGAAAAGCAACTGTTTCCTATTTGTTTCTATGGTTTGTTCAGAGATTTATCTTGATTTTCCAAAATTTTCGGCCATAATGCATGGGTTCTGACCCGGCAAAAGGCATGCCGCTAGGAAACCGTGGCCTGTAAGCCACGAATACGAACCACGAAAAACGAGGATAAAATGCCAAAAATGAAAACAAAGTCGGGCGTGAAAAAGCGTATGTCCCTGACTGCGACCGGAAAAGTAAAAACCGGACGTAGCGGACATAACCACTTCTTGCGTCAAAAATCCAAACGTGCCAACAAAGCTGGTGCCAAAGTCAACTATCTTAACGAAAGCCACGAGGGTCAGGTAAAACTTATGGCTCCGTATGGTCTGAAATAAAGGGGGCTGAAATGGCACGTGTAAAACGCGGGACAACCGTAAAACAAAAGCATAAAAAAATACTGGTGCGGGCAAAGGGATACCAGGGTCGGCACAGTACGACTTTTCGCGCCGCGCGTGAAAAAACCGAAAAAGCCGGACAATACGCATACCGCGACCGCCGTGTAAAAAAACGCGAATTTCGTTCTTTATGGATTATCCGTATTAATGCCGCTGTGCGTTCTGCCGGTTTGACCTATTCCAAATTCATGAATGGTCTGAAAAAAGCCGGTATAGAGCTGGATCGCAAAGTATTGGCCGAAATGGCGTATGCTGGCGATACTGGCTTTGCAAAGCTGGTGGATACCGCAAAACGATTTACCGGCACCGATGAAAAATAATTCGGTGGCGATATTTTGCATGGTATGCAACAATAAAACCGCCAAAAGGCGGTTTTTCATTTGGGGGTAAATAATGATAGAGCAAATAAGAAATATAAAATCCACAGAAGAATTGACAGCATTGCACTCGTCGATATTTGGTAAAAACGGCAGTATGACCGTGCGTTTAAAAGATATGAAAAATCTGGATAATGATGCCAGGGTGTTATTGAATGCCGAAGTTGCAGATCTGCGCGAAGCTTTCAAAGTCCGACAAACGCAACTGGAAGAACTTTCTGTTCTATCGGGGTTAAAGGCGCATAAGCTGGACGCGACAGCAAAATTTGATACAGCACGGAATTTTGACACCGGAAAGCTTCATCCTTTATCACAGGCATTGGCCGAAATATCCGCAATACTGGCCGATATGGGATATGAAATGCGTACGGGACCCGAAATAGAGAATGACTGGCACAACTTTACGGCATTGAATGTTCCGCCGCATCATCCCGCCCGCGATATGCACGACACCTTTTTCATGGAAAGCGGGAATTTATTGCGAACCCATACCAGCCCGGTGCAGATTCGTTCAATGGAAAAAGATGGCGTGCCGATAAAAATATTTGTTCCCGGCGCGACATATCGGCGCGACATGGATGCTACGCATTCCCCCATGTTTCATCAGTTCGAGGGTTTGAATATAGATAAAAATATAACCCTTGCCGATTTGATAGGCGACATAAAGGAATTTGTCACTCGGTTTTTTGGGCGCGAATTTAATATGCGTATTCGCCCCTCGTATTTTCCTTTTACAGAACCGTCCATTGAACCCGATATAGAATGGCAGCCGGGAAAATGGCTGGAAATTGGCGGCGCGGGAATGGTACATCCGAATGTATTGCGTAATGTCGGCGTTGATCCAAATGAATACCAGGGATTTGCATTTGGATTTGGTTTGGACAGAATGGCAATGTTGAAATACGGTCTGAATGATTTGCGCGAATTTTTCAAAGGCGATGTCAGATGGCTGAAACAGAACGGGTTTTAATAAAAAGGTTTTTATCATGAAATTTACATTGGATTGGATTAAAGATTATTTGGATACAAATGCATCGCCGGATGAAATTGCCGGGTGTTTGACTTCGATAGGATTGGAAATAGACAGCGTTGATATTCCGGTTGTTCCGATTGCTGCAAAAATTATCGAATGCGATCCGGTTTCGGGAAGCGATCGCTTGTCGGTGTTACAGGTTGATGATGGCACCGGGGTTTTGCGCCAGATTGTTTGTGGCGCGCCCAATGTTCGCGTCGGCCTTGTATCTGCACTTGCCCTGCCCGGTTGTAAAATCGGCGATGTGGAAATAAAGTCTGGAAAAATCCGCGGGGTATTGTCCGATGGAATGATGTGTTCTGAAAAAGAACTGGGGCGCGGCGATGATCATACCGGAATTATAGAGCTTTCGGAAAATTATGAAATCGGAAATCCAATTTCAGAATCGACAATTGTATTTGAAGCGGGAATTACCCCGAATCGACCGGATTATTTGGCGGTAAAAGGCATTGCACGCGATTTGGCTTCTGCCGGCATGGGTGATTTTAAAAATCAAAATAATACATGGGGTATAAAAGAATTCGGACATCGTAAAGCCGAAATAAAAAATCTGGCCGCGTGTCCAGTGTATCGTTTGTGCGAAATACATGGTATAAAAATGGCATCGTCGAATCCGGTTATAGCCAGACGACTTGCTGCCATCGGAATAAATCCAAAAAGCGTGCCTGTGGATGCCACGAACTATGTTTGCTATGATCTGGGTCAGCCGATGCATTGCTTTGATGCCGATGAAATCAAGGGCGATATAATAATACGAAATGCGATTGATGGCGAAAAATTTACCGATCTATTCGGATCGGATCATATTTTAAGCACAGATGATTTGGTAATAGCCGACCAGGACGGTATTTTGGCACTTGCCGGAATAGTTGGTGGTGCGCGTGGCATGACCACCCCGGATACAAAAAATATATTGTTGGAAAGTGCGTATTTTGAACCGGTCGGAATCCGCAAGACTCGCCGCCGGCTTTGTCTATCGACCGATTCATCTTATAGATATGAACGTGGTATTGATCCGACAATTACGGAAAAGGCGTTGGATATGGCGGTTAAAATAATTACCGATGCTTGCGGTGGGGGGATTGTGGGTGCTTATACCGCGGGTGAAAACCCGGCCGAATCGCGCGAAATTAAGTATTTTCCGAACCTGTTCAAACAGAAAACCGGTATTGATTTAGCGGTTGAAAAACAGAAAGAAATTTTAGAAAAATTGGATTTTTCGGTTGTTATAAAGGGTGATGAATGGACGATAATTCCACCGCCTGCGCGTATTGATATAGAAATCCCGGAAAATATAATATCTGAATTAATTCGAATTTACGGTTATGATAAAATTGAAAGTATCGGAAATTCATCTTTATATAAAGACCGACAACCCGTTCGTATAGACAAATCGGCGATAAAGTTAAAATTGGCATCTTTGGGTTTAACCGAATCGGTATCTTATGGATTTGGCGATTCGGAAAAGGAAAAACTGTTGTCATCTATGGATTGTATAATGGTAAAGAATCCTATTGTCGCGACTTTTGATACAGCGCGAAGCAGTTTGGTTCAGAACATGTTGGATATTATCGCTGCAAATGATCGGTTCAAAAGATCAAACCTTAACCTATTCGAAATTGGAACGGTATTTAGCGGCGATCAGCCGGGGGAACAACATACTCAATTGATAATATCACGCACGGGAATCACGGGCAGTAATATCGGCGTAAAACATGGTCGGCCGGTTGAAATTTATGATGTGCGCGCAGATTTAATTTCGCTGTTTGATGGCGGGGTTATAGAAAATGATCCGGTGCCGCAAAAATGGGCCAATCCATACCGTGCGGGTTGTGTGATTAAAGATGGCGTTATAGTGGCGCGATTCGCGGAATTGCATCCGGTAATCGCAAAAAAATTCGGAATCAAGACGCGGGTTGTTTTGGGTGTTGTTGATAATATTAATGTATTGCCGACACAAAAAGTGAATCAACAATCAGACATTAATAATCAGCCATCAATTAACGATTTTCCAGACTTTCCCATGATAACGCGCGATTTTGCTTTTATTGTGGATAATAAGATATCGTCAGATGATATTGTCGCGGCCATATCCGCCGAAAATACATTGGTTTATGAAACCAATGTTTTCGATGTATTTGATATGGGCGGCGGAAAAAAATCGGTTGCATTGGAAATAGTGATACAGCCGGTAACAAACATGTCTGATACGGATCTGCTTGATTTGCAAAATAAAATTATCCGCGATATAGAAAATAAGTTTGATGCAAAGATTCGTGATAGATAATATATTCCCATCGTGTCATTGCGGTTTAATGTCATTGCGAGTCACGCCGTCAGGCGGACGAAGCAATCTTTTCCCAAAGGGGAATTATAAGAATTCCATTGTCTGGAAAGATTGCTTCGCGGTCTTTGACCGCTCGCAATGACACAAAATGTTGGAAAAGATTGCTTCGCTGTCTTCGACCACTCGCAATGACACGAAATGTCTGAAAAGATTGCTTCGTCCGCCTGGCGGCGTGACTCGCAATGA
Organism: Alphaproteobacteria bacterium; assembly: GCA_009777955.1. GTDB lineage: Bacteria > Pseudomonadota > Alphaproteobacteria > Rs-D84 > Rs-D84 > WRKW01. The sequence goes on from WRKW01000003.1 coordinate 29,466, forward strand.
CCACTCGCCATAACATCAAAGGCCGAGACCCGCAAACAGCGCCGACCGGAAGTCGGAACCGGAATCGTACAGGGCGCTGAACGCGCAATAGCGCGCGCAGTTAGACGCGCAATCGGACGGAGCGCTGTAGCCGTACAGGAAAACCCAAGCCGACGAAGCGACACTAAACCCAGGAATGCTTGTCAGCTTACACCAACATCTATTTCCGCTGTCGGCAACAGGATTTCCAATATTAAGGTATGTTCCGCTTGTGCTTGAACACAGGCTTGTTCCACTGAACTCTGATACATTACTTCCAGTACAACTTGCTACTCTCCAATCGCCAAGGGACAGGTTGGTACAATCACGATTTGTGCCACTACCACTAGTGCCGTTAGCAGGACACTGGGTGTAACTACCGCAACTACTCGGGCTATTGGGTTTCGGCACACATGCCACAGCGGCAATAGACCCATGCAATGGGATTATCGTTAATACAGCAAGGATGCTTGTTAGCTTTATAGTTTTGTTAAATGTATTCATGATACCCTCTCCTTTGGGTATATTTATATTATACCACATGCCATGACAAAGGTCAATTTGTATTTAGTCATGTAAAGTGAGCAGAATTGAGAGATGATATCATTATAATAATATCAATCGGATTTGCCCATAACATTCCTATATGGACACCATTTTGCCACAGGACATTCGATACATTTTGGTTTTAATGCCTTACAGGTATAACGTCCATGCAGAACCATAGTGTGATTTACCATTCCATGGTATTTTCTGGGAATTGTTTTCAAAAGCTGTACTTCGACCTTTTCCGGGGTATTATCCATAGAACCGACCCAGCCGAATCTATGTGCCAGACGGAATACATGGGTATCAACCCCCACCATCGGCGCATCCCAAAGCACATTCATTATTACATTTGCGGTCTTGCGCCCTATTCCGGGAAGGGCCATTAATTCATCCTGTGTCCGTGGCAAAATTCCGCCGGTGGCGGCCAATTCCCGCGCAAGCCCGATAATATTTTTCGCTTTGTTGTTAAAAAACGAAATAACCTTTATATGTTTTTTTAATCCATTTTCGCCAAGCGTCAGCATTCTTTCCGGATTATCCGCAACAGCAAACAAACCGGGTGTGACTTCGTTGACTTTTTTATCTGTTGCCTGTGCCGACAGGATAACCGCCACCGCAAAAGTGAATTCGTTTACCGAATATAGTTCCGACCGTACAGACATATCGATGGTTGGCGGAACTTTGGTGAAATAAATTTGCGGGGTCAGTTTCATTTGCGATTTTACCGGCCTTTTTGAAAAATTTTGCTATCCAGATACGGCAAGTTCCGGTCTTTATTCGAAACTATCGTCAAGTTTTCTGGAATACGCCAGTTTATATTCAATATCGGGTCGTCAAAACGTATTCCGCCGTCGGCCCTTGGGTTATAAAAATTATCGCACTTGTAAAATAATGTGGCTTCGCCGGACAAAACAGAAAAACCATGTGCAAAGCCGCGCGGAATAAACAGCATGTTCTTTTTTTCGGCACTTAATTCCGCGGTTATATACTGTCCGTATGTTGGGCTGTCCGGTCGCAAATCAACCGCGACATCCAGTACGGTGCCCTTTATTACGCGAACCAGCTTTGCCTGGGCATATTTGCCCTTTTGAAAATGCAGTCCGCGAATTGTGCCATGGGTTGAATATGATTGATTATCCTGTACAAATACATTCGGTATTCCGTTTTTACCGAATTCTTTATAATTATATGATTCGAAAAAATATCCGCGCGAATCTCGGAATATTTTCGGCTCTATGATTATCAGACTCTCAATATGCGTTTTCGTAAATTTCATGGTTTATATCTTTTTAATTTTTACTTCGAATTTATAGCCTTCTATTATAATAGAATAATCGCCACCGCCAACCGGTGATAATCGCATATCGGTAATCAATGCGTTTTCTTTTATCATTTCCGAATGTGTGTTTATTGCGTCGGCCAATTCTGTATCAGCAGAATATTCCAGTATTATCCTGTCGGATACGTCAAGGTCTTTTTCTTTCCGCGAATCTTGAATAAACCGCAAAGCATCACGGGCCAATCCTTCGGAAATTAATTCCGGTGTGATATTTGTATCAAGCATCACAACAGCTGTATTGTCTGGAAGTGCCGCCCCGGTTACGCCGGGTTTGATATTCAGGCGGGTTTCAAATTCATCGGGCAACAGATCCCAATCTGCGGGATTAAAGCCGGGCTGTTTTGATGCGGCCATGATTTCTTTTAATTTACTGCCCAGTCGCGCGCCGATTTTGGGTGTGACTAAATATACAAATGAATCGGCGACAGACGAAATATCATCCGAAAATTCCACGTTTTTAATATTTAATTCGTCTTTGATAATATCCGTATATTCGGACAGGCTTTTGCCTATAATTGTCAGTTTTGCCAGGGGCAATCTGTTTCGCAATTTGTATGTTTCGCGCAGTTTTTTCCCGGTCGAGATTATAGATTGTGTATGACGCATATATGTTAACAGATCGTAATTAACATCCCAGTCTTTTGTATCATTTAACCGGGCAAGATGAACCGATTCCTTGTTTGTAAGATTGCGATAAATATAATCACTGATAAATGGCGCAAATGGTGCCAAAAGCTTGCAAAGCGTTGTCAGCACATGCCATAAAGTACCAAAAGCACCCTGGTCTTCATTCCAAAAACGTTCGCGCGAGCGGCGGATATACCAATTATTCAAAGTATCTAAGAATTTTATAAATTCTTTGATAGCTATATCCGGTTTGTATATATTCAGGGTATGAATTACCGTTCCATATAATTCATCCAGCTCTGTCAGAATATATGTATCTAAGATGTTTCTATTTTCGGTATGACTTTCAAAATTTATTGTTACGTTTCCTGCATTTGCATACAATGTAAAGAAATGATATGCGTTCCAAAGGGGAACCAGTATGTTTTTTATAGGTTCATTAAACACTTTGCCTGCTTTGTCTATAAGAACTGGCTCTGCCTTTATAAAATTAGAACCCAACAGATAAATGCGTACGGCATCTGCGCCATATATGTCAAATAATTTCTGCGGATCTTCAAAGTTACCAAGCGATTTTGACATTTTTTGCTTATCTTCATCCAATGTCATTCCATTTGCGGTAACGGTTTTAAACGCGGGCTTGTCAAACAATGCAGTTGCCAGAACCATCAAAGTATAGAACCAGCCGCGTGTTTGATCTATTCCTTCGATAATATAGTCGGTTGGGAAAGTTGTATTGAATTTTTCTGCGTTTTCGAATGGGTAATGCAATGCGGCAAACGGCATAGAACCCGCGTCGAACCAACAGTCCAAAACATCCGGGATGCGTTTCCACCCGTCTTTTTCCAGTTTGTCTAAGGTCGGTCGATGCAAATCGTCTATATTTACGCCAAAAAATTCTTCCAATTCTGCGACAGAGCCAAAAAATTTTATGCCATCATCGGGATTGTCTGTTTTCCATATAGGCAACGGGGTTCCCCAAAAACGGTTTCTGGTAATTGCCCAGGGGCGTGCGTTTTCTATCCATTTAGTGAATCGTTCGCCGGCGGATGTCCAATTGACCAGTTTGTTATTTTTTATCAAACGATCGCGAATCGCGGGTACGTCAATGTACCAAGAATCGGTGGCGCGGTATATTAATTTGGTATGTGTGCGGTCATCAAACGGATAAGAATGGACATATTGTTCTTTTTTTATCAAAACACCGGCTTTTTTCAAAAATTCTATGATTTTCGGGTTTGCTTCGAATATATTTTCGCCCGCCCAATTTTCAACTTCTTTTGTGAAATTACCATAATTATCCACATTCAAGATTACCGGGAATTTGGAATCCAGTGCACGCGCGGCAAGAAAATCTTCTTCGCCGTACGCGGGTGCTATATGAACAATTCCCGTACCGCTGGAATCAGATACATAATCGGCCGGGATTATTTTATACAATTTCGTGCGGTCTTTGTGATCTTTATAATAGTCGAACAACGGCCTGTATGAAAGACCGACCAGTTCTGAACCCATAAGATTTCCAATTTTATTGGCTTTGGCGAATTGCTTTTCATACGCTTTCAAACGCGATTCGGCAATGATATATTCTTTGCCATCTTCGTCCTTCATCACAATATAATTCATTTTCGGATTTACGGCCAACAATGAATTTCCCGGCAAAGTCCAGGGCGTGGTGGTCCATGCAAGCAATCGTCGACCATTTTCCAGTTCGAACCAAACAGTTATCGCATCATCGACCACATCTTGGTATTGCTTTGCGGCATCGGCGTTTGATACTACGGTTCCAAGCTTCCAAGAATATGGATTAACTTTATAATCTTCGAATAAAAGGCCTTTGTTATATAGCTCTTTCAACGCCCAAAGTACAGATTCCATATAATTTACATCCATGGTGATATATTCTTGTCCTGTGTCGCCAAATTCAACCCAGCGGCCAATACGCTTAATATAGTTTCGCCATTCATTCGCATAGAGCATAACGCCGTTTCTGCACATGTCACAAAATTCTTCAACACCTTTTTCTTTGACTATATCGTTTGCAGATTTTCCGGTTTGCTTTTCAACTGTAACCTCTGTCGGCAGTCCATGAACATCCCATCCAAATTGATGTATGACACAACGCCCCAGCATGGTTTGAAAACGCACAACCATATCCTTTACAGCCGATACGCCAATGTGTCCGACATGGGGTTTTGAAGATGGTGTCGGCGGGCCATCATAGAATGAAAACGGCACGCCATTTTTTGTTTGCTCTGACGATTTGCGAAAAGTATCGTTTTTGCGCCAAAGGTTCAATATTTGGTGTTCTAATTCTGGGAAGTTTGCTTTTGGTTCTGTTTTTGGAAATTTCATTTCACTTATCCTTTTTATTTAAAATCTTTCAAATCAAATTCAAAAAATGTCACAGGTTTATTTTCAAAATTCGGGTCGGTTGTTTCTGCTATCCTTTTACAGCCGATTTTATCATAAAATCCACAGGATTTATTTGCAGAAGCGCATCTAATTATAAATTTTTCTGCACCCGCTGTTATAGCCCTGCGCGCCCATTCGGAAAATAATTTACGCCCTATTCCGGTTCCTATGACATTTGGATCAACATAAAGGGCATCAAGTATCCATACATCATTGGTTTCAGATATAGTTTGCGATCGTCCCAATCCGCCGATGGCAAATCCCGTGATTTTGCCGGCCGAATTTGTAGAAACCAGTGCGATTTTGTAATCGTTTTCCGCAGAGGTTTTTCCGGCGAGCCTTGGTGTGTAATTGCGTATCTTTTCCAGCATGGTATCAAGAAGCCCGTCGCTGATTATTCCGCGATAGGCATATTCCCAGCCATCGGCATTTATGCGGTTGATGTCTGGTCTGTCCGCTGGGATTACGTCACGAATAAATATTTGTTTTTCTTGTGTCACTGTTTTTCCATATAAAAAAGGCGCATATGCGCCCCAGCAACCGCCAAAGCGCGTTTGCTGTTTATCCTATGATAATGGTGTTTTTACCGTACATGTCCGGGATTATAAACAACTTGAAATCAATGTCAAGCGTGATAAAGTCTGTTCTATGAAAAAATTTGATGTAATTGTTATAGGCGGTGGGCATGCCGGGATCGAGGCCGCCGCCGCCGCTGCGCGAATGGGTGCATTTGTTGCATTGTTCACAAAATCCCGGGATGATCTGGGGGCATTGTCATGTAATCCGTCTATCGGCGGGCCTGGAAAATCCCAACTGGTCGCGGAAATCGATGCTTTTGGCGGCATAATGCCTTTTGCCGCTGATTATTCCGGGATTCATTTTCGTATGCTGAACATGTCCAATGGTTTTGCAACCCGCGCATTAAGGGCGCAGATTGACCGTATTTTATACCGCAAAGCTATACAAAATGAATTGTCACTACTTGATAGCCGACTGTCGGTTATTTATGAATCCGTTGAAGTTGTCGATCTGGAAAACAAAATTATAAACGGAAAATATAAAGCACAGACGCTTGTCATAACCGCTGGAACATTTTTAAATGGTCTTGTCCATCGCGGGATTGAAAAAATCGAATCGGGTCGATTGCAAGATGATGGGACATATCAACAGCCCGACAAAAATATATCAAAAATACTCGAAAAAGCCGGATTTTCTTTGATCAGGCTTAAAACAGGAACTCCCGCGCGACTGTATGCAAACAGCATAGATTTTTCCAAATGCCAAATACAGCCGGGCGATGAAAACCACGAATATTTTTCGAAAAATAAAAAGAATTCAACCAACAATCGGCGATTAAATTGTTATATAACAAGAACGACCGCTTACACCCATGAAATTATTCGTGATAACATCTCGGACGCACCGATGTATAACGGCGGCATCACTGGCACCGGTCCACGGTACTGTCCGTCACTTGAAGACAAGGTTATGCGTTTTCCAGAACACGAAAGTCATCAGATATTTCTAGAACCAGAAACAGCCGATGGCGAACTAATTTATCCAAACGGCCTTTCTACCAGCATGTCTGCCGATGTTCAGGACAAATTTTTACGCAGTATCCCGGCACTTGAAAATGTAAAGGTTGCGCGATATGGATATGCGATCGAATATGATGCCATAGATGCGCGGGCGTTGAAATCGACATTGGAATCCAAAGATATTCCGGGTTTGTTTTTCGCCGGTCAGATCAATGGTACAAGCGGATACGAAGAAGCCGCCGCCCAGGGTCTTGTCGCGGGGGCGAATGCCGCCGCCCTTGCAATGAATAAAGATTCGTTACAATTGGATCGCACCAATTCCATGATAGGGGTAATGATTGATGATATAACAACATTGGGGGTGGATGAGCCATACCGCATGTTCACAAGCCGTGCCGAATATCGGTTAAGTCTGCGGTCGGATAATGCGATTTTTCGTTTGGGGGAAATCGCGGTCAAACTGGGTCTGCTGACACAGGAACAGTACGAAAATATCAGAAGTCAGCAATCGGAAATCAGCAGTTCGATCGATAAAATATATGCCGGATATATCGCGCGAAATCAGCGTGAAATTGAATCGTATAACAGGGATAAAAATATAAAAATCCCAAAGGATTTCGACTATAAATCCTTATCTGGCCTTACAAATGAGCTGGTCGAAAAATTGACCCGCGCACGACCGGAAAATATCGCCGCGTTGTCAAAAATTCCGGGAATAACCCCGGCGGGAATAATGGTTGTTTTAAGAAAGTTAAGGGCTGGTTGATAAAAAATCCGCGCGATGCAATCGTTGCGGATTTTTTTAAAATCGACCCAATCCGCCATTTACATGTATTGTTTGACCATTTACGTATGAAGCTTCGTCCGATGCAAGATATATCGTTGCCGCCGCTATATCTTCCGGTGTACCGAATCGGCCGACTGGAATTTGTTTCATATATGTATCTTTAAGTTCTTCTGGTAATACATCTGTCATTGCGGTCTTGATAAAACCCGGTGCTATACAGTTGGCTGTTATGCCGCGGCTTGCTACTTCGGCGGCGATGCTTTTCGTCATGGCGGCAATCGCGCCTTTGCTGGCTGCGTAATTGGATTGTCCCGGTCCGCCGATATGTCCGATTATAGATGATATATTTATTATACGCCCGAACTTGTTTTTCATCATCGGCATAATTGCCGCGCGGCAAAGTTGAAACGCAGCGCGCAGGTTTACGCGAATAACTTCATCGAATTGTTCGTCTGTCATGCGCATCAAAAGGGTATCCCGGGTTAATCCGGCATTATTGACCAGAATGTCGATTTTACCGGCTTTTTCTATGGTTTTTACAATTAAATCCGCCGCCGCGCCGGTTGCATCAAGATTTGTCGGGATAACTATTGATCCGTGAATCTGATTTGCAAGCTCGTTAAGTTTAGATTCATTCCGACCCGTCAGAACTATGGTTGCGCCCTGGGCGGAAAGTCCTTTGGCGATTGCTTCGCCGATTCCCCCGGTTGCCCCGGTGACCAATGCCGTTTTGTTTTTTAATGAAAACATTTTTTACTCCTTTATTTTTTGCCCATGATATTTTTCATAAAAATGCGGTCTGCAAACGGACATATAAATGTCGTCGCCGATACATATTTGCGCGCCTTTACGGATTATATTACCGTTGCTGTCAAAGCGCAGATGATGTGTCGCAAGGCTTTCACAATTTTGAATCTGGCAGCTGGTGCGAAGCTGGTGAAGAACTGCGCCGGATTCGATAAGTTTTTTTGCACCCGGAAACATGGTTCCATCGGAATCAACCATAAGGCCATAGCACATTATGGTCTTGCCATGAACGTCGGCCAGTGTAACCAGGCTTTCGATGGAATCCGGTGTGAAAAATTGTGCTTCGTCGACAAGAATCCTGCGGACATCCGGGAAGCTGCAAAGTATATAATCGACCTTTATGCTGACCAGTGGTTGGGCGGGGCATTCTATACCCATCCGAGATACTATTTTGTTTTCAGAAAAACGGTTGTCCAGCTCCGGTTTTATAGCGATTGTTCGGATTCCCGATTTTGTTGAAGTATAATGGGTCTGGATCAGTTGCACTGATTTTCCAGCACTCATAGTTCCGTAAAAAAAGTGAAGTTTGCTCATGCTATTTATTTTTTTCTAAATACTTTTGTAATTTTACTTTATGAATCTGGGACCAATTGTTTTGCTCTCTCAATTCTCTGATTCGTCCGATATGGGCAGAGCTGGGTCTGTATTTGATAATTTTCGGATATTTTTTCGGTTTGATTCTTTCCTTCATACCGTCTGTTAATTCGATATCTATATCCGCTTCATATTCCAATTTTATCAAATTTAGCTTGAACTCCGTTAATGTTTTGCATTGGCGGTATTCGCGTTTATGTTCTCTTTCTTTTGCCATTTCAAACTTCCAATTTATTTGCCGTCAATTCGGGAACTATTCTTTGGGTCATGCCGGTCAGTATGTTGCCGGGTCCGACTTCGATTGTTTCTGTAATTCCAAGTGCTGGCAAAGCCAGGATGGTTTCACGCCAACGGACACCGTGTGTTATCTGGTAAACCAGCGCGTCCTTGATTTCCATGGGATCGGTCATGGGGGCACAGGTTTTGTTGGAAATCATCGGAACCCGTGGGGTTTTCAGTTCTATATTTTCAAGTGCTTTGTGCATTTCGATTGCAACCGGTTCCATCAGACGCGAATGCGGCGGTACCGATAGTGGCAACAGCATCGCGCGCTTTGCGCCGGCATTTTTTGCTTTTTCCATTGCGTGCAGAATTGTTGCCTTGCTTCCGGAAATTACTATCTGTCCCGGCGCATTGTCGTTTGCTATATCACATACGCCGCCTATTTCTGATTCAGCGTCACGACAGATGTCGATCAATACTTCAAAATTCAGGCCAAGTATAACCGCCATCGCGCCCTGCCCCGCTGGTACGGCCCGTTGCATGGAATCCCCGCGCAAGCGGAGCAGTCGTGCGGCATCAGACAATGACAATGCATCCGCAGCGCAAAGCGCGGTATATTCGCCCAGGCTGTGGCCGGCCACAAATGGTGTCAGTTCTGGATTTGCGGCACGTAAAATTGCGATGCTTACTGTCATAATGGCTGGCTGGACATTGGCCGTCATGGTAAGTTCGTCCATAGACCCATTGAATATTACACGGGATAGCTTTTGGTTCAGCGCATCATCAACTTCGTCGAAAACCGCACGGGCGATCGGATAATTGTCATAAAGATCTTTTCCCATGCCGACAAATTGTGATCCCTGTCCCGGGAATATGAAAATAGAAGACATACGTGAACTCCTTTGGCCAATTGTAAGACAATATTTTGCAGCTATCAATCATAAAATAATGCCCGAATTTTGGACTTAATTTAAAAAATTGTGTGATTAATAATAAATCTATTCTTGCAAAGATATATGGTAATTTTTTATGATTAAAGCATTATGTTAAAAAGCGGACGTTTTTTATTTCGAATGGTTGTCGTTGCACTTGCTATTGCAACGCAATCCGTGTTTGCCGCAATCCCGGAAAATACAGAGATCGACATTGCGTCTACATCCTATGTCAGGGGTGCCGTTGCCAGCATTGTTTCTGCTTTGGATGAAAAGGCATCTGTTGCGGATTTGTCACAGGTTGCGTTCAGCGGTGACTATAACGACCTGGCAAACAAGCCGGACAACAGCCATGCAAGTATTTACGAAGTCCGGTCGAATTCAATTTCTGATGCGGTTACTGGAAATTCATTTTCGGTTGAAATGGATGGATTAATATTCAGTGCGATAAAGCAAGGCCAGGCGAACTATTGGTCTGTTCGCATTATTAATAATTCTGGCACCACCCGTTCCATCAGTACCAGCTGGACGCAGATATACGGCGGGCTCCAGGGGGTTACAAAGGAAAATTTAAATTTTACCCATGGCAGTGAACATAATCCGGATTCAGAAAATGGCGATTTGGGATATGGTAAACAGGATACTGGGATAACATACCTGTTTGATCATACGAACATGCATCTTTACAGATGGGTCGTGACAGTATATGTAAACAGGGCGGTCATGGCGGTTGGAAAATTACATTAAGTATTGCCGGTTGTTTTTACAGAAAATTCGCATCCGCAATAATTTTGACGATAAAAACCGGCTTTTTCGATCATTTTCTGTCCGATTTGTTTATCCCAATTTATGGGAATATATCTTATAGATCCGGTGATGTTTTTGGCCGCATCATCCACCTGTGATTGATCTTTATGGCGTGATAATCCGAATACTGATGCAATTGCATCATATCCATTTTGCTTTGCCCATTTTGCCCCGAAAGCGAATCGATGCTTAAAACATTCCGTGCAACGCTGGCCGCGTTCCGGCCCGGCCTCTTTTCCACGGATACATGACAGCCATTCATCATGTGCCCAATCGCCGACCGCGTATCGAACGCAAAGCGATTCGCAAAGACGGATTTGTTCCGTCAATCGCCGCTGGTATTCCGATTCGGGAAATATATTGGGATTATAGAACAGGACGCAGAAATCCGCGCCCTGTTCTTTAAGTTGCAAAATCGCACCGGCACTGCATGGCGCGCAACACGACATCAGACAAATGCGCAAATTATTTTTTGACATACTTTGTTGTCATTTCTGCGATTTTTTCGGCATCTATCCGGTCGAATAGATTTTCCGGAACTGTGAACTCTTGCCCGTCTTTGATTCGGCGTTCGTATTTATCGGGCCAGTTTGATGACAGATAATCATCTGCCCCGACAAATATTTTTTTCATCTTTTCTGAGGTTTTTGGAATAAATGGCGCGGATACTCTGGCATAAAAATCGATAAGCTGAAAGCATTCGTTTAATATCGCCCCTGCCCTATCCATATCGCCGTTTTTGACCAAAGTCCAGGGTTCATTTTGTGCCATGAATTCGTTGCCGGTCGCCCACAGCTCTCGCAATGCGGCGACAGCTTTGCGAAATTCGCATGCTTCCAGCGAACCAGTCAGTTCGGAAAGTTTTTCGTTAAGGGTGCTTTCGAATCCGGCAACATCAAATCCCCGGGATGGCGGGCACAAATTTCCAAAATTCTTTTCGGTCAGCTTGCAGACACGCGAAACAAAATTTCCAAGAATTCCGTTCAAATCCTTGTTCACTATGTCGGCGAACCGTTGGATGGTAAAATCCGTATCGTCGGTTTCGGGCGTACTTGCTATCAATGAATAACGCCAACAATCCGCCGGTGCGTCATTTATTGCGTCGTTCAAGAACACCCCATGACCCGTGGATTTAGAAGTTTTTCCGCCTTCGAAATTCAGAAAGTTGTTCGCTTTTAATACATCGACGGTTTTCCAGTTGTCGTTCATAGCCAATTGTTGTTCTGGAAAAAACACCGAATGGAATGCCACATTATCCTTTCCCATAAACTGGGTGTAATGACAGTCGTCACCGGCCTTCCACCATTCTGCCCAGTTTGGTGTCGCGGCCTGTGATATAGAAACATATCCCCACGGGGCATCAAACCAGACATAAAAAACCTTGTCTTCATAACCGGGTTTATTTACCGGAATGCCCCATTTCAGATCGCGTGTAATGGGTGTGTCGCGCAGTCCTTCGTCCAGCCATTTATTGGCGATTGAAAGTGCTGTTTTGGGCCAGCCGCGTCGTGTACCTATCCATTCGCGCAGTTTTCCTTCCATCGCGCTGGCGCGAAAGTACAGGTGTTTCGTATCGCGCCAATCTATATTATGGCTTCCGGAAATTACAGAACGTGGATTTATCAAATCTGTTGGTTCCAGCACGCTTCCACAACCTGAATCGCATTGATCTCCCCGTGCTTTATCATTGCCACATTTGGGACAGGTGCCCTCTATAAATCGGTCGGCCAGGAACATTTTATCGTCGACGGAATAGGGCTGTCGCGTTGTTCGTTCTTCAATCAGGCCCTGTTCGTCCAGACGGGTAAATAAATTTTGTATCAGATCTTTGTGCAGTTCTGTATGTGTCCGACCGTAAAAGTCAAACTGCATATTAAAATTACAAAAGTCTTGTTCTTGGAGTATGCGGTATTTATCGACATATTCTTCAATTGGTATATTTTCTTTCAAGGCACCTATTTCTGATGCGGTTCCATGTTCATCGGCACCGCATACAAACAGAACGTCGCGGCCGCGTGCGCGGCAGAATCGTGCGTATACATCGGCCGGCAAATAGACCCCGCAGAAATGTCCGATATGCATGACATTATTAACATAGGGCAGGGCGGAAGTTATAAGATATTTGTTTTTCATGTTTGGTATCCATATTTTTCGGCCTTATCATACAGGACAAGGCTGGTTGATACAATTGTTATTTGGAAAAATTTTGGGTATGGGAATCAGTTGCGCGCGCAGCGCATCATTCGGGCAGAAAAGATGAATATATCGTAATTCATGTTTCTATTTTTGTGGTTAACCTTGTCCGTCATAATGAAACAAAGGCGGATAATTTTTTTAACCCTGTTTTACTTTATAACGAAAAACCTTGGTGGACGCGAGAAGACTCGAACTTCCGACCCCCTCCATGTCAAGGAGATACTCTAACCAACTGAGCTACGCGTCCAGCGGGTCGAATTATAACAAAGATTTTACTATTATCAATAAAAAACAGCGGATTATAATTTGAAAAGCAGTGATTTGTGTAATTTTCTCCATTCTGTCTAATTTACATGACTAAATACAAATTGACCTTTGTCATGGTATATGGTATAATATAAATATACCCAAAGGAGAGAGTATCATGAATACATTTAACAAAACAATAAAGATAACAAGCATCCTTGCTGTATTAACGATAATCCCATTGCATGGGTCTATTGCCGCCGTTGCGTGTGTGCCGAAACCTAATAGCCCGAGCAGTTGTCCATGGAGTGATGCCACCTATTGTTCCGCCCTTGGTATTGATGGTTATAATAGTAATGATTGTAATAACCTATCCCTTGGGGATTGGAAATTAACGAATTGTACGGGTAGTAATGTATCAGAGTTCAGCGGAACAAGTTTGTGTTCAAGCACAAGCGGAACTACCCCTAACTTTGGTAACCCTGTTGCAGACAGCAGAAGCAACTGTTGGTGTAAGCTGACAAGCATTCCTGGGTTTAGTGTCGCTTCGTCGGCTTGGGTTTTCATGTCCGACTTCGGCGGTCCGTCCGGTTGCGCGATTTACTGCGCGTACTATTGCGCGGACGGCGCCCGGAACGCTCCCGGCTTCCGGCCGGCGCTGTTTGCGGGTCTCGGCCTTTGATAACCGTATAACGTAAATAGGTGGGGGGTATGGGGGGCGGGTACCCCGCCCCCCATAGAACCCCCCTTTTTGGGGGTGTATAAAAAGAGGTTCCCGGTTAAGCGTCGGGAATTGGCAAATCGCCGTATGCAGTGGTGTTCGTTTGTCGGTGTCGCTTCGTCGGCTTGGGTTTTCATGAACGACAACGGCGATCCGTCCAATTGCGCAAATCCACATTGAAAAGAATCAATCACAGGATTAAAAAAATCAACACGATACCCCTGTGTGTGCGACGCGGCGACCCGCATCTGGTCGGCCAGATTGCCGCGATGCGCGGTTGGGCAATGCACGCGCGAACGGATATAAAGATTCCGGCATTGTAAATTTCCGGGCGTTTTTTCGGGTATTTTTTTGTTGCTAAAAAGCCGGAAAATTGCTATATTTTCCAGACAAAAACAGGTTTTGTTTTGACGGGTCAAAGCGATAAAAAAAAGGATGAATTTTATGTCAGTTAATAATGAATATTCAGCAGATTCAATCAAAGTATTAAAGGGTTTGGATGCGGTAAAAAAACGCCCGGGAATGTATATCGGGGATACGGGCAGTGGGGACGGACTGCACCACATGATTTATGAAGTCGTGAACAATTCCATTGACGAGGCTTTGGCCGGATATGCCGACGAAGTGTATGTTTCATTAAATTCCGATGGATCCGCGACAATTCGCGATAATGGCCGCGGAATTCCGTTTGCCATCAATAAAGAAACGGGTCGCAGTGCGGCAGAGCTTATAATGTGCGAACTGCATGCCGGCGGCAAATTCGATAACGAATGCGACGGCGCGTACAAAGTATCCGGTGGATTGCACGGCGTTGGTGTTTCCGTGGTAAACGCATTATCAATTTGGCTGGAACTGCGGATATGGCGCGATGGCCAGGAAGTTATGCTGAAATTCGAAGGCGGCGCGCCGGTCGGTGGGTTGTCCGTGATATCCGAAAATATCGGTGACAAGCGCGGAACCGAAATCACATTTTTGCCCAGCCCGGATACTTTCGCATTTACCGAATTTTCTTTTGATACTTTGGAAACCTGGCTTAGAGAGCAATCTTTTCTGAATGCCAATGTCAAAATTGTTCTGGAAGACCTGCGCGGTGCGGACAAGAAAACCCGCGAATTCCATTCTGTCGACGGATTAAAGGGATTTGTTTCGTACCTGGATCGTTCGAAAGAGCTTTTAACAAAAGAACCAATACACATAGCCCAGCAGAAAGACGGCATGTGTGTCGAAGTGGTTCTGGAATGGACCACGGCGTATAATGAAACGTCTTTGTGTTTTACCAACAATATTCCAAATCGCGATGGTGGTACGCATCTTGCCGGGTTTCGCGCGGGATTGACCAGGGCGTTGAACAAATACATTGCAGAAAAAAATACAAAGAAAGACATCACTCTTTCGGGGGAAGATTTTCGCGAAGGCCTTACCAGCATTGTGTCCGTGAAGATCCCGGATCCCAAGTTTTCATCGCAAACCAAAGACAAGCTTGTATCCAGTGAGGTGCGTCCCGTTGTAGAATCTGCGGTGTCGGATTTGCTGTACCAGTATTTGGATGAAAACCCGGTTGTTGGAAAAACAATCATAGACAAGATTATAGAGGCCGCGACCGCGCGCGAAGCCGCACGAAAGGCGCGTGAACTTTCGCGAAAGAAAAATGGTCCCGATCTGAATGTTATTTCCGGCAAACTGGCGCAATGTTCCGAAAAAGATCCCGCGAAATGCGAATTGTTTATTGTAGAGGGGGATTCTGCCGGTGGCACAGCAAAACAGGGACGCGACCGAAAGTTCCAGGCGATACTTCCGTTGCGTGGAAAGATTCTTAACGTTGAACGCGTGCGGTTTGACCGCATGCTGGGATCTGAAACAATCGGCACGCTTATCAGTGCGCTGGGCGCGGGAATAGGGGCGGATGATTTTGACATCAACAAAATGCGTTATCACAAGGTTGTAATCATGACCGATGCCGATGTCGACGGAAGCCATATACAAACCTTGCTTTTGACATTCTTTTATCGTCATATGCCCGAAGCCATTAACAAAGGATATATATATGTCGCGAAACCGCCGCTTTACCGTGTTTCAAAGGGAAAGCAGGAACGCTATTTGCAAAACCAGCGGGAATTCGACGACTATCTTATGGATGCGATTGCAAATGATGGTGCATTGTCTTTATCCGACGGCACCCAAATAGCGGGCAACGATTTAAAGCGCATTTTGGGTCTTTGTCTGGGCGCGAAAAATATTCTGTCGCCATTGTCGGATATTATGCCGATGCGGTTTATAGAGGCGTTGGCACTTTCAAGCGCACTGCGATCGCAAAAAGCGGAAAGCAAAGAACAAAGGGCGAAATTGGACTTTGTCGAAAAACTGTTGGATTCCCAGGAAATGGAATTTGAACGGGGTTGGAAAGTTTCAGAATCAATGGGGGGATTACTGGAAGGGCCAGAGGGAATTACCATCAGCCGGACTTTGCGTTCTGTTACCGAAAATTATTTCATATCGGCCGAAAAGCTGGATTCGCCGGAAGTGCATACATGGGAACGTATGGCCGGTCGTGAAGAATTGGTCGCCATGTTTGCCGCACCAACAGAATTGCGTGTCAAAAACAAGACGCAAAAAATACTAAATGCGACACAGTTGTTGGATACCGCATTCGAATATGCCAAAACCGGATTATCCATCCAGCGTTACAAAGGATTGGGTGAAATGAATTCGGATCAGCTGTGGGAAACCACCATGGATCCGAATAATCGCGCCCTGTTCCAGGTTAAAGTTGCAGATGCGACCAGGGCAGATGAAGTATTTTCTATGCTTATGGGCGATGTGGTAGAACCACGACGTGACTTTATCGTAGACAATGCATTGAATGCGAATATTGATATTTAAAAAAGGAGCGGCCATGAAGTTCAAACTTTTATATTTCGGAGAATTGCGTACCAACCCGAAAAAACGCGCCCAACATGTAACCGATATTCGCATGCATTTTCATCATCAGTTAAAAAAACTGGTGGAACATTCGCCCTGGAACAACCTGCAAAAATATATGATGCCGAATCCGACCAAATCGCCGGTATCTACAAAACGCGTCGGCGGGGTCGATTTTAATCCAATCATAACGCCGAATTTAAAGCTTATTGCGGAATTGGATATTCAGTTGTTGCATCCCGAAATAGTCGGTGTTGCGCGCGCGGACATAGATAACCGTATTAAAACTTTACTGGATGCGTTGCGCTGTCCACAGAACGATCACGAAATTGGCGAAAACCAACCCAAAAATATCGGACCGGTTTATACCCTTTTGGACGATGATCATCTGGTTACAAAACTTTCAGTAAACACCAGCCACTTTCTTTCGCCGATTATGTTTGACAAGTGTGGCGAAGCACCGGAACCAACCACCAGTGAAGAAGAGCGTTTGTTCCTGATGATAGATGTAAATGTAAGGGTGGGGGAAGGAACATTAGAAAATCTTCCATTTATGGTTTAAAGCATGAAATTGACCCCCGAACAAATAGCCGTATTAAAAGAAAATCTGCGTTTGCGCGGGTCGGATATTCGCATAAGCATGGCGGTCGAAGAAATGGCCGAACTGACCAAAGAATTGATGAAGCATAAACGCGGAAAGGAAAATATTTACGACATAACCGAAGAAATCGCAGATTGTTTCATAGTTTTAGAGGGGCTGAAGCCAACGCTTGGGATAGAAGATTCCAAAATCCAACAGGTTATCGATTCAAAAATAGAACGTCTGGACAGACGGAATACCAAGTATCAAGAGAATATCTCTTTGGAAAACAATTGCCCCAAAGATTATCACCCCGGCGCGGGTCGGGGTAACAAATAGAAATTAATTTAAAATAAAAGAAGAATATGCGGCTGGATAAAAAGTTTTTCTTTGATCTGGAACGGCGGCTTAAAGACACTGGGCTGGATTCCGATGCAGAAAGTTTTGACGCTATTAAAAAAAAGATTCAATCCCCCGGAAAAACAGGGGCAGACGATTTTGCAAAACAGGCTGTTTATGTAATTCTGGCCGGTGGTTTTTCGCAAAAGACCGCAAAGGCCGTTCATCAGAAAATCATGGAACATGTCCAGCATGACACTTCGTTTGACAGTCTTATAAAAATTTTTAATAACAGAAATAAAATAAATGCCATTATAAAAATATGGGAAAACAGGCATCATTATTGCGACGGATACTATAATCTTTCCGACATTGAATCCAAATTATCTTATCTGTCGAATCTTCCCCATATCGGAAAAATCACTGCGCATCATTTGGCGCGAAATCTGGGCGAAAATGTTGTAAAATACGATATATGGATACAAAGGTTGGGCGTTGCGTTTTCCGGTGCAGATGAACTTAGACCCAAGATTGATAATAAAAATCTTGCCCCAGAGATAAAGAAAGCATGCGACGACATGTTCGCACATCTTGAACACGAAACCGGTTTGCCGCGCGGCTATATTGACGTTGTATTATGGAAAGCGTGCCAAAATCACATGATAGACGGGGTTTAAAATGAACGTAAAAATTGAAGAATCATGGAAACAAGTATTGGGCGATGAATTTGAAAAACCTTATTTTATCGCATTGACTGATTTTGTACGTGAACAGTATCACAAATGGGCGAATGGTGGGGTTGCGGTTTATCCAAAGCCGGCAGAGATTTTCAACGCTTTCAATATGTGTCCGTTTGATAATGTAAAGGTTGTCATAATCGGGCAAGATCCGTATCACGAACCGGGACAGGCGCACGGTCTTTGCTTTTCGGTAAGGGAAGGTGTTGCATTTCCGCCAAGCTTGCAGAATATTTACAAGGAAATTCAGTCCGATTTGGGTCGTCCATCTGTTACTTGCGGTGATCTTACCAAATGGGCGGGGCAGGGCGTTCTGCTTTTAAATTCATCTTTGACTGTACAGGCACATGCCGCTGCAAGCCATGCAGGCAAAGGGTGGGAACAGTTTACGGATGCGGTGATAAAATCACTTTCCGCGCGCACCGGAATTGTCTATTTACTGTGGGGAAATTATGCACAGCGCAAGGCCGAATTTGTTAACCCCGTGGAAAATCTTGTTTTAAAGTCTGTGCATCCGTCGCCATTGTCTGCGTCCCGGGGATTTTTTGGTAATAATCATTTTTCCCGTGCAAATCAATATTTGATAAGCCAGGGGAAAGAACCGATAGAATGGTAGTGTTTGAATGAATAATGAATAGTGAATAATGAATAATGTATGTATCGTGCGCTATGCGCACGATGCCGTATTAAACAGTGGATGTCCGCCGCAGCAGGCATGACGGCTCTTTTAAAAGAGCCGTTCAGGTTATAATTCTGTCCACTAAGTTTTTGACATATACAGGGAAAATTGGTGGTGCCCCCAGCAAGAATCGAACTTGCGTCTGGTCCTTACCAAGGACCTGTTCTACCATTATACTATGGGGGCAGTGGGGCTGATTATAACAATATAAACCCAAAAATCAACTGTCAAATAATCCGTGGATATATTTTTAACGGCAACTTCGTTGCTGTTATAGTTCGATGCTCAATTATCAAGAAAGTACATTTTTTCCAAATTAATCTCTGTCTGTCATTCCGGCCTGCGCCGGAGTGACATTATTGTCATGACTGCAACGAAGTTGCCGTTAAGAATCTGTTCATGAAGTAATTGGCTGTCGCAGACATGACGATGGTGTCGCGCTTTGCGCGATGCATTAATTATTCAAAAAACCTTGCATTTTTCAAAGTTTCATTGTATAAACTGTTCTGACAATCCAAAGCATTGCTTTGTGTTGCTCCATTTATAATGGTTTCGTGATTACAATACTGCGATAACCCGATTGACGACCGGATAGCAATTGTTCTTGCGACAAAAGATAAAAAACAGGGTGGCACCGCGCTGTAAATCAAGCGCCCCTGCTTGCTGATTAAATAACAAAAGGTGCCAAAAAATGAAATCTAATATTTATCGTTCCCATACCTGTGGCGCGCCGCGCAAATCCGATGTCGGCGCAGAAGTTACTTTGTCTGGTTGGATACATCGCAAGCGCGATCATGGCGGTCTGTTGTTTGTCGACCTGCGTGATAATTATGGAATTACCCAGTGCGTGTTTGATTTGGCGGATGCCGGATTGTCCGGCATTGAAAAAATTCGACCCGAATCTGTAATCACGGTAAAGGGTGTCGTTGTTGCGCGTGATACCGCCGCTGTTAATGAAAAAATTCCGACCGGGGAAATTGAAATCAAGACCAAAGAGTACAAGGTTTTGACCGAAGCCGATGTTCTTCCGTTCCAGGTATTCGGGGACGATGGCAGTGTCACAGAAGATTTGCGTCTTAGATATCGGTATATCGATTTGCGGCGGGAAACGCTTCATCGTAATATTTTGTTCCGTAATCGTGCGATAAAGTTCATACGCGACAAAATGTGGGAATTGGGCTTTTCCGAATTTCAAACGCCGATACTTACGGCCAGCAGTCCCGAAGGCGCACGCGATTTTATCGTGCCCAGCCGCATGCACCATGGAATGTTCTATGCGTTGCCCCAGGCACCGCAAGTGTTCAAACAGATATTGCAGATTGCCGGTTTTGATAGGTATTTTCAAATCGCACCATGCATGCGGGACGAAGATTTGCGATCCGACCGCATGTTAGAGTTTTACCAGTTGGATCTGGAAATGTCATTTGTAGAACAGCGCGATGTCCAGGCGGTTGGCGATGCATTGATGCCGACGCTTATAAAAGAGCTGGTTCCGGATGCCAAAGTCGCCGATGAAATACCGCACTTTACTTTTGAAGAAGTCATGTTGAAATACGGCATAGACAAGCCGGATCTGCGCAATCCGATAGTAATATCAGATGTGTCCGATATATTCCGTGATTCTGATTTTGGGATATTTGCCGATGCCGTAAAGGACGGCGGAGTCGTGCGCGCAATCCCGGCACCAAAATCCGCCGATCGTGCGCGCAGCTGGTTCGACAAAACAGAATCGTATGCAAAAGAGGAATTGGGGCTGGCCGGTTTGGGATACATAGTATTTGCAGAAGAAGCAAAAGGACCCGTTGCAAAAAAACTGTCATCTGAACAAATCGAAGCATTGCGTACCAAAACGGGTGTGGCCACAGGCGACAGCATTTTTTTCATATGTGAAAAGGAAGCTGTTGCGGCAAAAGCCGCGGGGAAATTGCGAATACGGTTTGGCGAAGATTTGGGATTAATAGATCCAAAAGAATTTCGTCTTTGCTGGGTAGAAGATTTCCCATTTTTTGAAGAAGATGAAGAATCGCCAACGGGTATATCGTTTGGACACAATCCATTTTCACGTCCCCAGGGCGATTTGGAAAACCTTGATATGTCCGATCCATTGAAATTAAAGGCGTTTCAGTATGACATGGTTATGAATGGGCACGAAATTTGTTCTGGCGGTCTGCGCAATTATAACCCGCGCGTCATGTTGCAATTGTTTGCAGCCACAGGAATGGAAGAATCGGAAGTAAAAGAAAAATTTGCGGGTCTGTACGGTGCTTTCCAATATGGTGCCCCCCCGCATGGTGGTTGTGCGTTCGGAATTGATCGCATAATCTGTATAATGTTGGGCGAAGCGAATCTGCGTGAAGTTGTCGCGTTTCCAACCAACCAACGGGGTCAGGATTTGATGTTGGGCGCGCCGCGTGAAGTCAGTGAAAAACAATTGCGGGAAGTTCATATACAGGTGCGTAAAAAATGAATAATGAATAATGAATAATGTATGTATCGTGCGCTTTGCGCACGATGCCTTATTGAACAGTGGATGCCTGCCTGCGCAGGCATGACGGCAACTATTTAGAACCTATTATTCAACTTAACAAATTCTCGAAGAAAATCTGGATCCAAAGTACGCATTATTTCAGATAGTGAAAATTCGCGTTCTCCATTCGGCAATATGTTAAGAGATATCGGCACAGGTACGGGTGATGTTCCGCGAAGCAGAATCCTTAACTGTGCGGATATCCGCGCGCCCCCACGACTTTGTGACGGATATCCGCCCATGGTTTGCAATTGTCCGCTGTATTCGGTATGTCGTGTAGTGGCAGTCAGTGGTGCGGTGGTCTTGAACCCGCCATTTTCATATAGTCCGGTTATATTAAGGGTTCTAAGCTTTGTGTATCCGCCCTCGAACGCATCCGATATAGCATATTCTGCGTTCATGCGGGTAAGGGCACCAGCCCTGTCGTAAAATTTGTCCGTGTCAAATCCTATCAATGTTCCGCCGTCAAATGCGGCATCAATATCGCCCGTAATATTGCGCCAAAAATCTGCGGATGTAATTCCGTGTGTGGTAAATGTGGCTCGCGCAGTAAGCATGGTGTCAGCAATATTAAGCGGTGATGCCGATGGTAAAATCATACCAAGAATTTCAAATTTATTCAGCCGGACAAGCATATTGTACCGGGTCATGTTTTTTTCTATGGTTACCAAAAGATTGCCACGCGCGTTGTCTGTAATCGACATCTTTTGGCTATTCGGTTTAAGCGAGTATACGAATCCCCTATACTCTTCGTCCCTGAACTTTACTTTGTCCGCAGATAGCGTCAGCGACATATTAATTGCAAATGGAAAGGTCAGGGGTTCTGCCGTCACATATTTTTCTGCATCGTAATTTTGTATATATTCTGGATTTAAAAGCGCATCCAAATCAATAAATTCGGTATTCAGATCAAACACGTTGCCGTCAAATTTTCCGGCAAGCGATGCAACATTATTATCGCGTATCACTATGTTAAGATCCGATATGTATGGTTGTGAATATCGCCCCGTCACAAGCATGGGCAGATTGTCATGCAGGAATTTTGTTTCGATATTCGGATATTGTGCGGACAACAGATGCCGTGCGTCGATTTCTAATTGAAAATCCCCGTCTTGACCAACGGTCAGTCGCCAAGAATTGTTTCTGCCAAAGCGTTCAAAATCGAAAGCCAAAAGCTTTCCGCTTTTGATAACGGCCGAATGAATAGTTCCACGGGAACGCAATAATGATTCCGGCAACAGATTTATAATGTCATGCCGCGCCGGCAATGCGGAAAGGCTTGTATCGGAATGTCCGCCATATTCTATGTTGATATTTTTGCCGTCAATTTGTGCCATTCCTGTGATTTCATCATTTATGGCAAATTTTACCGTGCCGTGTTTTCGAGAAAGCAAAACAGGCAAAGAAGAAAATTGCGAATTTATAGACGTTCTGGAAAAATCGTAATTATTCGAATTGAAATTAATATCGAAACCATCTTTTGTCACGGTTAATATTCCATGCGCTGAAAAATCGCTGTCGGCATAATCCCAACGACTGCAAGACCAGTTGTGACCCTTGCCATTCAATATGCATCGGACAGATGAATTGGGGTTTTGGAATATTGTATCCAGACCCAAAGCGGTACCGTCTTTAATTTGCCCGCGTGCGGAAATATTAAAATCATTTCCGGATGCGTCAAGTTCCTTTATATTTATTGTGTCGGCATCCGCGCTTGATACAAATCTGATTCTGTTAAAATCACCGGTCATGTATTTATTGCCGAATACAGGAATAATATTTCCGGTTCTGAACTTTCCGTTTCCCGCAAAGTTTATGTCAGAATTATGCAAAAACCCCGGGTTTTTATCAAGAAATGACAGGTCGAAATCAACATTGTTCGCAACCATGTTTATTCGCCAATGATTGCGTCCGAATTCCACATCACCGTTGAAATCACCGCCCAATGTTTCGCCGGATATGTTGTGGAATTTAAAAATCTGATCCGCCCATTCAAAATCGGATTGGAATTTTACGCGCCCCGGTACCAAAGTGGTGCTGAATGCAAAAAAACGATTTATATCGTTCGTATCCAGTGATATTTTTCCACTTGCAACGACATTGCCGGCATTGTCGGTCGATAGCTGGCCTTTTAAATTCAGTCGGACATTCGGATTGGTTATTATGAAATATTGTCCATCGGATTCCAGGGTGTATTTATGTTCGTCGGTTCTTAACGTACCATTAAATATCCCGTTTCGGAATACCCCGTTAATATGGTCGTATGTCTTGCCTTTGAAAGTGACTATGCCGTTTCGGAATACCAGACGCGCAGGAATGGAGGTCGGGGCAAGACTGTCGATATGAAAATTCGCACCTTCTAGAATAATCGTGCTTGTGTGGGCGGCCATATTCAGGTCAAGCAACGCCCTGTATGGAATGCGGAAAGATACATATTCTATACGACCTTTGTAATCGGAAACCGATACGTCGCGCGCGCTAAGCGTCGCGCGTCCTACCAATGATAACCGGACAGATCCGCCTATCTTTATATTCATTCCGGTCTGGGCCAGCACAGCTGATTCTATCTGTGGTTTCAGACGACCCATGTCTATGAACGGGGGGGCTATGATAACTGCCGCAATTGCCGACAAAAGCATGGCGACAAAAGTCCAGAATAATTTACGACGGGTTCTTGCTTTCAATCCCTTCTCCCTTGTAATTTTATTATAATGGTCTATATTGCGCGGGTAAAGCAAAATTTAAAAGTCAAATGAAAAACAAAATATTCGATATTCAATCAAATTATAAGCCTGCGGGTGATCAGCCCGATGCCATACGTGAATTAACAACAGGTATTCGTTCCGGCGCGCAAAATCAAGTTCTTTTGGGTGTTACCGGTTCCGGTAAAACATTCACTATGGCCAATATAATTGCGGACATTGGCCGACCGGCACTGATAATGGCGCATAATAAAATCCTGGCGGCACAGTTGTATACGGAAATGAAAGCGTTTTTCCCGAACAACCATGTTGAATATTTTGTATCATACTATGATTATTATCAGCCGGAAGCGTATGTTCCGACAACGGATACATATATAGACAAAGATGCCGCCATAAACGACCAGCTGGATCGCATGCGGCATTCGGCCACCCGTGCCATGCTGGAAAAGCGTGATGTAATAGTTGTATCAAGCGTGTCATCAATTTACGGTTTGGGCAGCCCGGATATGTATTCCGAAATGCGACTTTTGCTGAATGCGGGTGACAAGATAAGCGCGCGTGCAGTTGTCGACGAATTGGTAAGGATGCAATACAAGCGCAATGATGTCGGGTTCAACCGGGGCGAGTTCCGTGTGCGGGGGGATTCGTTGGATGTATATCCTTCGCATTCCCAGGATACGGGTTGGAAAATTTCATTCTTTGGGGACGAGATAGAAGATATTTGGGAATTTGATATATTAACCGGTCAGAAAATCCGGCGAATTGAACAAACGGTCGTATATCCAAATACCCATTATGCCATGCCCATGCCGTCTGTGCTGTCTGCGGCGCGTCAAATCAGATTAGATTTAACAGACAGGCTTAAATACTTTCATGATAATATGAAGTATATCGAAGAACAGCGTCTGCGTGAACGGACTAACTTTGATTTGGAAATGATGGAAGCAACCGGAACGTGCCGCGGGATTGAAAATTATTCCCGCTATCTATCGGGAAGGATGCCGGGTGATCCGCCACCAACATTCTTTGAATATTTGCCAAAGGACGCGATTTTGTTTGTGGATGAAAGCCATGCCACAATTCCGCAAATAGGCGCGATGTCCCGCGGGGATAGGGCCAGAAAGGAAACGCTTTCACAATATGGGTTCCGATTGCCCAGTGCCCTGGATAACCGTCCATTAACTTTCGAAGAGTGGGATAGATTTCGTCCACAAACTATATTTGTATCCGCCACGCCAAATGATTGGGAAATAGAACAGGCAAAAGGCATAGTTGTAGAACAGGTAATTCGCCCGACAGGATTGTTGGATCCGGAATGTTTTGTCCGGCCGATTTCGAAACAGGTCGATGATCTTTTGAACGAAATAAAAGAAACAAAAGGCCGGGTTTTGGTTACTACCCTTACCAAGAAAATGGCCGAACAACTGACCGATTATCTGGTGGAAAATGGCGTTAAGGCACGTTATCTTCATTCGGATATAGAAACTTTGGAACGCATAGAATTATTGCGGGAATTGCGCATGGGTAAATTCGATGTCTTGGTTGGGATTAATCTTTTGCGTGAAGGATTGGATATTCCCGAATGCTGTTTGGTTGCAATAATGGATGCGGACAAGGAAGGATTTTTGCGTTCCGCACGTTCTTTGATTCAGACTATTGGTCGTGCCGCACGTAATGAAAAGGGCAGGGTAATTTTATACGCGGATAAAATCACAGAATCTATGAATATAGCATTGGGAGAAACTGCGCGCCGCCGCACAAAACAGATGGATCATAATAAAAAATATGGAATCGTACCAAAGTCAGTAACAAAGGCCGTGTTTGAAGAGGTTGGTGATAAACAGGAAAAGACAGACAAAAAGCGGCTGTTTGTGTATACTGATTCCGGTGTGATGGATGCAGAAAGTATTACAAAAGAGATTGCAAAGCTGACAAAGCTGATGTATAAATCTGCCGAAGACCTGGAATTTGAACGTGCCGGCGAAATCCGCGATACTATACGCAGGCTGGAAAATGATTTGTTGTTGCTGGGATAAATATACCCTATCTATGAAATTATTGACTTTTATATAAGCTGTGCGATAATACCCGAAATTATTTGGCAAAATGAAAATAATTCTAAAAAATCTTGATGAAACCCGCGCGTGGGGACGTGAATTTGCAAGAACATTGCAGATGCCCGTGGTGGTTGCGTTGCATGGTGATTTGGGCATGGGGAAAAGCGAGGTTGCACGCTCTATCATCCAGGAACTTTGCGGTTCTGATACTGTTGTGCCCAGTCCTACGTTTACACTTGTTCAATCATACGATGCGCTGGGTTACAGAATTTCACACTTTGATTTGTATAGAATATCAGACCCGTCGGAATTGACCGAGATCGGTTTAGAACATGCCTGTGCAAATGATATCGTGCTTATAGAATGGCCGGAAATAGCTTCGCATATCCTGCCACTTGATACTATTCATATTTATATCACAGAAGAAAATGGCGAAAGGGCGATAAAAATAAACAGGGTCTAAGGGTTTAATTTTTACGCAGCAATGATTGAACCGCAGCCGGAAAATCTGTTGCTTTTGCAAGATAGCTTCCCGATATCAAAAAATCCGCCCCCGCTGCCCAACATAATTTTGCCGTTTCTTTGTTAATCCCACAGTCCACGGAAATTTTGAATTTCAAACCGTATTTTTTTCTTGTCGCGGCCAGGGCTTTTATATGCAAAAGTGCAGACGGCATAAATTCTTGTCCACTTGCGCCTGGTTGCGCCGACATTACCAACACTTCATCAATGTTGCGCAAGACTGGTTTTAATATGTCCAATGTTGCATCGGGACTGATCGCTATTCCGGATCTTTTTCCAGCTGCCTTTATGTCGGAAAGCGTTGCCCGTACCCCATAAGTTCCAGCCGATATTATAATGGTGTCCGCACCCGCTTCAGCTGCGCTGTTTGCCCAAGATCGTGGGTTCTCGGTCATAAGGTGGACGCTAAGATGTGCATCTGTCTTGCTTCGTATAAGTTTAAGTTCGTCTATGCCGCTTGTGATTCTATCTACAAACAAACCGTCCATTATATCTATATGAATCATGGAAATATGTCCGGCGCGGAACTTTGCATAGGTCGCGTCATCGCGCATATCAAACGTAAGCGTGCTGGGCATAATTGGTAAAAAGGCCGGCTTTTTTTGTCGTTTAAAAAGTTTTGAAAGTGTTTTCAGAATCAGCTGGCCGATGCGCGCCCGGCGCGCCCGCCGTGCGGCAATAGCATCGAAATGTGGTTTTATTCGTCCCCATACATAAGCGGTGCAGGCCTGTGCTGCGGCAACCGCACCGATATTTTCTATCGGAATTCGGAATTCGTTTTGCAAAGCCGTTTCAATTCCAGGAATGTTTGCGCCGCCGCCGTATACATATATTTTTACAGGTTGGTATTTTTCTATTGCGTCGCCCGCGGCAGTATGGACATTTTTTATTATATCATCAAAGACTGGCAGTGCCAGGTTGTTGACATCTGCGCGGGTAAATTCATGTTTAGCACTGGCGGGAGTAAACCGATCCATTTCACCGGAAGAGAGTGATAAATTTTCCCGCTTTATTCGTTCCGCAGCAACCCATTGCAAGCATAGTCCCCCGGCAATTGCATCTGTAAGCATCGATTGACCAGTCGGGATTTTTTCTATGAATACGGGACCCCTTGCGGTCCAGATGGATACAGTTGTCGCAGATGCGCCAAGGTCGACAAGCATTGATGATTCTTTCTTTGGCCGGGCAGAGTTCGCAATCAAAAAAGATGGATCGGAAAATTCCAGTCCCATCATGTGTGCTGTTCGTAAATGTTCCCGTACGTTTTTTATTCCATCCCGGCTTGCCGCTATGATGCCAAAAAGTGCGGATAATTGCCGACCATGCTGTCCGATCGGGGTTGCAAGATTTGCGAAATCTTCCAGATCATATCTTAATGGAATTATGTGCATCGGGAAAAATTCTGGTGCCAGCTCTTTCATATCCGATACCATAGTTATTATATCCTGACCCGTAATTTTGTGTTCTTTTCCCCAGTCAGCGGTTCTTTGTGCTATTTTTAATTCTGTGGGGCCAAAGTTACCGGTAATATATGCTGAGTCGAATCGAATGCCAAGCCGGGATTCCAATGCATCCGTAACACGCTTTATCGCAAAAGCAGTATCCGGGGATTCAAAAGACTGGATATAAGATGCGGATATACGACCCGAAGACATGCGTACACCAATACCGGTCGCGTGCGATGTGCCGACATCAAGGCACAGAAAAGATGAATCTAGCAGGTTCATTTCATCCGGTTGATTTTAACCAGCGTCCTGTTTTCGTCCCGCATATCCAACACGGATATTTCACGGTTCAGGATTTTGCTTTGTTTTTGTTGCGCCCCGACTTTTGCAATGGCTTTATCCCAATTGGTTTCTGGCAGCATAATCTTTACGCCGGAATTGGTATAAATGTTCCAACGCCTTCCTTCGACCCATTCGATGCGCGCCACTTCCTTTGACAGTGCGGTTTCCCTTTTTATCGTACCCGCGACCAGACCCACGCCACCCGGCAATTCGCCGGTAAAAACAAGCGTTCCTGCTGGCAACACATCCAAATAACGCGCGACAGTCCGACCATCATCAGACAACGGGTAAAAATTCAATCCGTCGGTCCAGGCCGCCACGATATCTCTTTGCGCTACGCGCACCATGATTCGCCCGTTCGGAAGTCGTCGTATGGCCGCATTTTTTACATCGGGCAAAGCGGATATATTTGCCAGGGCGATTTTGATATTTACGGAATATGCAGAGCTTTTGGGGCGTATATTCAATGCATCTGCAATTTCTTGTATACCCGAATTTCCGCGTCCGCTGGATGTTCCGGGATATATTGAAATTCGTCCCGTTGGTGCAATATTGGATATACCCATCACGGCCATAGACATACGTACTGTGAAGTAAAGCGCAACAATCATAGCCAGCGCGAATGTAAGCCAAAATATAAGATTTTTTCTCATGAAAATATTATAACAGAAAAACGCAAAATTCAGAATGATTTTTTATACCAAAGCATTTACAATTTTTTCTATGTCAAATTTCTTTGCCGTAATGACATTGTTCTTTTCAATGGAAGATCTATCTGTAACCGAAAGAGAAAGCGTTTTGGATAATGCTTCTGCAATTCCAGTCGGAGAATTCGCATCTTTAAGCTTTATATTTGGCGCGATGCCGGAATTATCCGGCCATATAGTGGGTCGCCCCATTGCTGTCGCCGCCATCAAAAGTGACCGGTCGTGCCAGCAAAGCGACATCACCGCATATGATGATCGCATAATGGTTGCAAGATCTTCGTCCTGTCCAATGAAAGTAATTCTGTGATTTTGTCCTGCGCGGGATATTTGCCTTATGATCTTTCGTGCGCGCATTGATCCCGTGGAACCGTAAAGCGCGACCAGTAATTCATCAGAATTAATATGTGCCAAAGCCTTTAAAAGTGTATCCAGTCCAAGACCCAACGGACTTATTACAGTCACAAGCTTTTGATGCGGCGCAATGTTGAATTCCGACAAAAATCTTGATTGTAAAAGGCTGGCAACAGATTTTGGGTTAAATACAGAAAGGTCTATTCCGAATTCTGGCGGTACATCTTTGTGGTTCAGCCGCATACGCCGCGCAAGGTCTTTTCCCGACTGTTCAATTACAAGAATGCGTGGCTTTTCTGATTTTATAAGCTTTCTTAATTCACTTGTGGAAAATAAAAAAACTTTGTTAAACAGGCGGATGTGGCCAATCCGAACATGCCGCGTGCGCAGTTTATATGTCTGGGCATGTTTTGCGGGTGACGCGATAATCACACGCATTCCCTTTTTTTGCATACTTACGGCAAGTGTGATAAGTCCGCGGGAAAGCTTTGGTGCTATAAAAAGGAAAGGTTGTGATTTCATGATTAAGCCGCGCGCAACAGGTACCCCCGTCTGAACATGCATTTACGGTAAGAACCAATGGATCTTGATGCCGTGTTCGGCGGAACGGAAAGGAGCATTCTTTGTCCCGTATCCCTGTATTCGTTTGATTGGAACGTTACCCAAAGCCCGTCCCAATCCGGCATTTGAGATGCCTGATTGGGCATCAAAAGTTTTGCCGCACGGGATCTGGGCTGATGTGCGGGTTTTGTTATGCCAAGGCAAACTTTATGATCACGCACAAACTGTTCCGTCGTTACCATTTCGTTTTCCCAGTTCAAAACCGTGGCGTTTTCAATAGAGCCGCCACGGGGTGACGAGCAACCGACAAGAACGCAAAGCGCGGCAAATATGACACAGGGATTTAGTTTCATGCCGACATTATAATTTAATTGCATAAGCGGGGCAATAGTTTTTATAATGTACGAAAGATAGGAGATGGCTTATGACCCCGGCAGAAAAGTTCAACGCCCTTGCGGCCTTTTACGAACAACTTAAAACCGTAATGGCTGCAATATCTGTGCGAAAGGGATCTATTCCGATTGACAGTTATGTCGGACGCTTTTTTGCCGCCGATGTTTTAGAAATGTTGGTTTCGGAAAATGGTGGGGGCGAGCGATTAAAACAATACCGCGATGAATTCGAACGCGTCAAAGATTTGGTCACTCCGTCGCAAAAGCCCATTCATGAAATGACATTGGAAGAATTTGAAAAAGCAATGAATATATAGGGAACAGGAACGAGGGAAAAATGAAAAACTTATTTTATAAGACAAGAATAAAGTTCGGGATTGCGGTTCCTTGTTTTTTGCTCCTTTGCGCCTGTCAGCCGGTGCAACCATCGTTTGATACTGTTCATGTGGTTGAAAAACTGGTTATTGACGAGCGTTCGGTTCCAATTTATCCGCGCAAGGCTGCGCTGACCACCGATACCGCGCGCAGGTTCGCGCTGGATCTGCCAAAGCGTTGCCAAGTGGACTGGGACAACCAGCGTGTCCTGTCTGTATTACCGGAAGAGCATGTTGAAATTGTCCGCCTTGATGTCGGTGGAGCCTTGCCGGAATTCAACGTGGAAAATTATTCATTTGAAAAGCTTCTTGTAAAAGATGTACTGGAAAAGCTTCTTGATGGTACAAATATTCGTGTAATAGAAAAAGAATCGTTACCAGACAAGATAAGTGGAACGATAAGATCTGGTAACCTGCCTGATGCGGTGGAATTGATTGCAAAAATGGGAAGGGCTTATTATTCCTATGATGCCGATTTGAAAGAGCTGTACATAGGTCGTCGCGCCAGATGGCTGATGAAGATGCCAAAAGACCAGGGTGTTATAATGGCACTGTTGGACGCGATGCGTGGTGCAGACATGCGTAATATGCTTGTCAATTGGGAAGATAGGACAATGCAATTAGAGGGGAATTATCAAACCGAAAGAGAAGTACGTCAGATTGTTGCTGACCTTGGCGCGCAAAAATACATAATCGCGTGGGATATAGATGTTTATCGCGTGTATCCACGGACAGAAAATCCGATTGTTTGGATGAATATGTTGCCCGCGTTCGGTAACAAGAATATAAAAATGTCGATCCCAGGGGTTGTCGGTCGCACACTTGTGGTCAGTCCAGAAATCAATACCAAGACATTACAACATTTCCTTTCACAACAAGCGAATGTGGTGCTTATCTCTCAGGGAACATTTTCGGTGCCCAATGGATGGCAGTCGCGGTTCGATATAGGACAGTGTTCGCGTGAAGAACGTTTAGAAACAGGGCTGATAGTCGGCGCAACAGGAAAGTTCGGGGACTATGCCGGTATGAAAAAAATCGATGCAAAAATAGCCTTGCGTACGCCAGCGGGAGAAATCGCATCGTTTTCGATACCGTCCAGCCTGGGCGACAACTATGTGATTATAGGAATTCCGACACATTCGTTTATAGAGGCCCCGGAAACATTGATAAGTCCGTTTGCAGAACTTGTGGTGTTTATGTCGCCGCGGGTAATATCAGTGGTAAGACAAGGCGAATTTCAGGCCGCCGCGCCGCTGTCAGGCCAAGATTTAAGAGATTTCTTAGATGAATAAATTTGCAAAGAACACGATATATAAAATAAGTTGGTGAAAATGCTGTTTACGAAACTTGAAAAAAAAATCGCATTCCGCTATTTGCGGGCAAAAAGAAAAGAAGGGTTTATTTCCGTCATATCTTGGGTGTCTTTGCTGGGCATCATGTTGGGGGTTGCGACGCTTATCGTAGTAATGTCCGTCATGGCCGGGTTCCACGATGCATTGCTTTCCCGCATAGTCGGAATGAATGGACATGTAGTAGTTTATCACCAAGATGGTGCGATAGAAGATTATGATTTTCTTATTGATAAGATAAAGCAGAATAAAATTGTATCGTCCAGCATGATAGGTGTCATTCCTGTATTGGAAGGTCAGGCAATGGCATCAGCGAACGGGGTAAATTCTGGCGCAATGGTACGCGGAATACGTATGGATGATTTGTCGCGGGTTACCGGTGTCGGTACCAAAATCTTCGGAACCGCTTTGCGCGATGTGGGCGATGGCCAGCTTGTGATGGGGGCGGTTTTGTCACGGCGGCTAAGGCTTACCATGGATGATACCGTTACGCTTATTGCCGCGAACAGCGGTACGCCGACAGCATTCGGAACCATTCCGCGTATGATGTCTTATCCTGTGAAATCCACCTTTATGATGGGTATGTACGAATATGATTCTGGTTATGTATTCATGAATCTGGAAACGGCGCAAAAGTATATGAATTCCCCCGGTGGTGTTTCACACATAGACCTGTTCTTGCGCGATCCCGGGCGGACGGATGCGGTGCGCGATGTCCTGCGTGGATTTTTGCCACATGGGTTTGTAGTTCGCGATTGGCGAGAACTTAACAAAGGTTTTGTCGGCGCATTACAGGTAGAACGAAATGTCATGTTCCTTATCCTTATGCTTATCATAATAGTTGCGGCGTTCAATATAGTTTCTTCTTTGGTTATGATAGTGAAAGATAAATCCCGCGATATTGCGGTCTTGCGGACATTCGGTGTGTCACGCAAATCTATGATGAAGATATTCATGCTGAACGGGGTCTGTATCGGTGTCATAGGTTCTGTATTTGGAACCGTGCTTGGTTTGGTCTTGGCAAAGTATGTCGAACAAATAAGACAGTTTTTTCAATGGTTCACAGGTCGCGATTTATTTCCACCGGAAATGTATTTCTTGTCGGAACTTCCGTCCAAAATCGATCCTGTGAATGTTGCCGGAATTGCTATTGTTGCGGTACTATTGTCGTTTCTGGCGACATTGTATCCCGCGTGGAAGGCCGCCAAAATGGATCCGGTTGAAGTGTTAAGATACGAATAAGAGAATTATTAATGGCTAATATTTTAAAATCATTGAAAAAAGCGAAACGTGACATAGTTATGTCAGTGCAAGAGCTGGGAAAAACATTTATAGAAGGCGGCCAGCCCTTGCCGATTCTGCGTGGTGGCGGATTCGAATTGGCACGGGGTGAAATTATGGCCTTGGTCGGACCGTCGGGCTGCGGAAAGTCTACTCTGTTACAATGCGTCGGGCTTTTGGAACAGCCAACACACGGATATATAATAATGTCTGGCGCACCCGCGCACAAAATGACCGAAGATCAACGGACAGTAATACGTCGCGAAAAACTTGGGTTCGTATATCAACGCCATAATCTTTTGGAAGATTTTTCCGCGCTTGAAAATGTAATGTTGCCTATGCTGGCGGCTGGGATTGATGAAGATACTGCGGCTGTGCGCGCAAAGAAATTGTTAAAGTCGGTAAACATACTTCATCGTGCGACCCACAGACCGAACGAAATGTCCGGCGGAGAACAACAAAGAACAGCGGTTGCGCGTGCGCTGGCCAATAATCCCGATATAATTCTTGCCGATGAACCGACCGGATCGCTTGATCCTAAACATGCGTCTGTTGTTTTTGACCTTTTATTGGCTCAGGCACGGGAACATAAAATGGCGATGTTGTTTGTTACCCATGACATGGGTTTGGCTCAAAGGGCAGACAGAATTATCACAATAAAGAATGGGGTTATATCGCCGATGCCAAAAAGCGAAAAACTTTGTTGATAAAAAAAGGGGGGAAACTATGATAATCAAAAAAGCCGAAAGTTTCTGTGGTGCAGTCGAACGAAAGCCAAAGGTTGTGTTTTATTGCGCGATAATTGTTGCATTGGGAATTGGTATATTTATTGGTGCATTTTCTGGGAACAGAACTGAAAAGATTGGATTGTCCAAAAATACGTGTGACAACATAAATGCCGAAATCGGCAGCCTGGCCATAATGGGCATAGATGAAAGCGTTACCAACAAATTGCGCGAACTTAATAAAATTTATGAAGCCAATTGCAAAGGAAAAAGGTTCAAACCAGCAAAAACAGTTTCCGCGCCAGTATCCGAACCCGTGATGGTTGAAAGTGAAAAACGTCCAGAGCGGACTTGCGAAGTTATCGAAAGAAAAAGGCTTGAATTGATATTCGATGAAATGAATGCGTCTGCGAATGACCTTGTGTACAATGCTGTTAATTACTCTCATCTGGTAAAATATGGTTGTCCGGAAAATATGGAAAAATTCAAACAGCTGGCGATCCGCCAGATAAATATAGCAAATGCCATGAATGGGGATATGCTTAGTGAATATGATATATATCACAATGTGGGATTCTATAAAGATAAATTGCGTGTTTATAGGGATCTTGCAGAACAGGGTGAATTTGTACGTGAAGCCCGCCGGATTATGGAAATGGCGAACCGTTTGGGGGAACCCGCATTGGAGTTTATAGGAGAAATAGAAAGAATATTGTCTGAATAATATTCGTATCTTTTATCGCTGGTGCGCGGTAATTTCATAAAAACTTGCATTATTCGAAAATATAGTTATAATTGGCGGGCTGTAATACCGGCGGGCATAGTACAAAGGCTAGTATGCGAGCCTTCCAAGCTTGAGATGAGGGTTCGATTCCCTCTGCCCGCACCATCAGTTTTCTTAATCGGTTATACCGATAACGAAAGTTGAGTATAAGTTCATAGCTTCATCCTTTATAATACAAATTGGAAGGGCTATGCAGGTATTCAGTTCTGGGCGTGCGCCGGAGTTGGAGAGCCGGGGCAGACTGTAAATCTGTTGTCTTTGACTGAGATGGTTCGAATCTATCCACGCCCACCACCAAAAATTGTTAGCACTCGAAGGGGTGCTTAAAATTTTTGAGTGCCCGCCGAAGCCTTGGCGTAGGTGGGCTGTACACAAATTACGGCTCTATTTTTCCGATCCGAATGTCGAGTTATCAAAAACTGCATTTTTAGGAGTGGATTCGAACTCTTTGCCGGATTTCCAAGCATTTGAATCTATCGGCCTTATTTTGCGATTTATCTTTGTTTTTTCGAAACAGTATTTATAATTCAAAAAAGGAAATTTATATGTTTGAAAATATTATTTTTGATTTTGACGGAACTTTGGCGGATACGGTACAGAGTTTTTTAAAAGCCATGCGCCAAGTGTTTCAAGAACTTGATATTTTTTATGACGAAACAATATTCAACGAGAGAATATTTGTGGTGCCGGTCTCAGAACTCAACCAACATCTTGCCAACAGTATTCCGTCAGACAAAATGGATTCGGCGTTGCTAAGATTTCGTGTACTCAGAAGCGACAGTATTGATAAAGAAGACCGCGTCTATCCGGGAATCGAAAATCTATTGAAAGAATTAAAGTCTTCTGGGCGGAAATTATTCATTGCGACAAACAGTTCCAAAGACAGTTTTGCAAAGAAACTTGAATTATTTTTTAAAGAAAGTCCATTTGACGATACTCGTGCGCAAACGGGAACCAAGTTAGAGATGATTGCAGATTTGATTGCGGTGCATAATCTTGATAAATCAAAAACAGTTATGGTTGGCGACGGACTTGGTGATATAATTGCCGGAAACACCGCAAAGATAAAAACGATTGCGGTCGCTTATGGCTATGAGCCCGACAAACTGGCGTTAAAATCAACGGCAGATTTTTATGTCGAAACGGTAGGAGAGTTGGGGGAGTGTTTAAAAAAGTAGATTCGAATCGATTTCAGATAAACGCTTGTTTTTATATCAGTGGTCTAAATTTCAGATTTGCACACTTCCCACAATTCTGGAAATTCATGCGTTCCAAAATCATCCGCGCGCAAATGGCCTTTATCGCCCATATTGTGCATATTTATATTTGGATATATTTCCATAATCTTTTTAACTGATTCTTGGACTCCCGCTATATCATTTGTTGAATAAAATAAATCAATTCGATTAATACGATTTGGCAAATCAGGATCTAATTCAAGATTTTCAAAATAATAGTTCAAAGGTTCGCCAAACCCAATCCAAGGTGCGACCAGAACCAAATGTCTGGCTTTTAATTCAGGATTTTCGCCCAAATATTTTAATAAAAATCCGGCACCGCAAGAATGCCCAACCAAACGTGTATCTGCATCCAGTTCCAGACGTGAAAATACATTGACATCATCTGGATATTTTCTGGCCGGTCGCCAAGAATTTGGAAAACAAGGATTTTGACAGTTAACGCCCGCGATGATATATCGTTGTTGCAACCAGCCAAGCCAACTGCGCGAACATCCCGGAAAATCATTTTCTGCATTGCTTTCAAAACTTGGGCTGACACCGTGACATATAATCGCTTTTTTCATAATCAATACCTCGTTTGAAGTGATAATACCAAAAATCACGATGCTTGCAATCTTTGATTATAAATTTGTAATTTCCGGCGAAAAATCTTCGAATTTTCAAAATCCGTGGTCAGAACCGGATGGTTCGATAATAATTCATCGGGTCGTAGGTGAGTGTGACCAGGACGGGTTCATAAGTCTAATTGATTTTTGTGTGCCAAGAATGCAGCAAACTTTAGGTGGTCTTGTTGTGCACTGGATAATTTTTTCTTGGCTCTATAAAATCTAACCGCTTTTTTAAGCAGATTTTTATTTGGTACTGGTATCCAAATGTTTCCGCCTTTGTGTATGTATAATGCATGGAAATGGTCGGTATATCTATCAATTACTGTTTCCATTTGAACGTCTGTATTTGGATTGGCTTTTCGTAATTCCTGATATTTATCCCGAGTATAATATGGCGTGTTATAATTTTGGGATATTCTTAATGATGGTTCATCACTCTCATATCCGAAATTGCCATAAAGTCGGCCTTGAGCCGTATCGCCGGCGCGATAAATATGAAGAAAATTCAGGTCTTGACTGCCGCTAGCATTTCCGGGGATATAAGGAGCCGCATATTTTGCGCCATAGGCAAATAGCCGTATAGTGGGCGATACATACGGATCGGGTAACCTTCCTTTGGAAAATAACCAAGACAGATGTTCTTGATTGCTAAATTCGGATTCTATTTGTTCGGTGGTCTTAAAATTCCATTTTGTTTCAAAAAATTTATTTTCGACATCCATATCGCCAAATATCTCTTTGATTTCTTGCTGTGTAAGCGAATCCGATTTATCAAGAATCAAATCGCGCGGTTCCAAAAAACGGATTTTATCTGAAATTTCTATTTTATTTTTTTCTAGAATTTCAAATACTTTCGGAATTTCAAGTTTTCCTTTATTATATGTAAAAAAGGGCGATACGATTTCTGTTTTGCCGTAATTCGGACTGTTTGGAACAGAACGAACAGTCCACTTTTTATGGTTCGGTCGGGGATTTATTTCAAAATCTATGCCAAACTCTTCGAATGTCTTAGCTATTTCAGAAAGATTTGCGCGTGCGGAAAAGACTGCACTGACGGACTGGTCAGAATCGCGGTGCCAGTGATAGTTAAATTTATCAAAAATTTTCTGGGCTTGATCTAACATATTCAGAATTATATATTAAATCGGGTTTGAAATCTATAAGAACAGTATAAACGTACCAGTATTGTAAATTAAAAATAGAACTGTACGATAGATAATTGAAAAAGTTGTGTGGGATATAAAATAAGAAAACTGTCTTAACTAATTATGACTATCTGACACGTATCTCGACATCTTCTATAATCCGCCGGTCGATAACGTCCATTTGGTTCGGTTGAAAATCCGGGTCTGAAAATATAGTTTCATCAGAATCATCTTCGGGCAGCATCGTCATAACATGCGGCGCAATTTCCTGTTCTTTTGTTGCGGATACACCGGATAGCCTGTATGTGGTTGATCTGTACTTGCCTTCTGCCGATGTGGGTAATTGGATATAATCCAGGGCGTTGAATCCATGTGTCAAATATATCTCGTACGGTTTTCGGTCATTCGGTGGTGGGGTTTGATACAAAGGTATTATGAAATTTGTCGCCGCCGGGACAGATACTCTTGGGGTGCCGCTAGCATTCAGCCGCATTATCTGCAAAGCCCGTTCGCTATGTCCGTTTGGGCGCAACCGGATAAGGCCGTCCAAGCCATTGTATCCAGATGGATCCAACAAATGTGCCGCTGAACTTTTATTGCCGGATAATGCGCCAATGGCCAGCATCGCCGCATCATATCCCATGGAATTCATGCGGTTTGGTGGAATGCCTTCGATATCTGTATATATTCGTGTAAAATCTTTGGATATGGGTGAAAGTGATGCGAATTCCGCCCCATTAAGCGTCAGATCACCGAACATGGAATCTGCATCCCACATTGCGGTTCCATAAAACCTTACGGTATTGGTCGGCACATCGAAATATCTCAAAAATGATGCCAATGCTTTTGAATCATGTGGGCCGCCAAGGAAAAGCACAGCATCATAGGGGAGCCGCCCAACCGTATCAGCTTTGTTCAAAGCTTCCAATTGTTGGCTGGCCAAAGTTTTTTCTGCTGAATTAAGGTTATGAGACATAAGAACGTCAGCCATTATTTCCTTTGCCCTTTTGTTCGCAGATTCGCGTGGTTTGAACATGGATGCTTTTTCCGCCACGGATTTCATGTTCGCCATATCGCCTTCTAAATAATAGTAAAGTCCAACAGGACGAACGCCGTGTATACTTGCCGATTCAAGTGCGGAATTGGCCAGCATGTGGCCGGCCTTTGTATTCGGGGCCAGAATCAAAAGCCGCCGGTTATCCCTGGTCGCCATGTGCTTTACTATGGCTTCAACCCCCTGATTAGGCAACAGCGCGAATGTGAATATTCCATCGCCCAGAACCGATGCATCCGAAGTGAACGCAATGGCCGGCAATGTGTCCGGTTTTGCCCTTTTAAGCAGATTCACATCTTCGCTGAATATTGGTCCGATTATAATATCCGGTTGGCGCGCGATAATTTTGTCTATCGTATCTGTTTTTTGCGCGGCTGTACCCGATAGATCATTAAATGATACCAGTATGTTGCTGGGTTGTTTTTGGAAAAATGCTATTTCTATCGAACGCTGGATTCCGGTGCCCAATATGGCATTATTGCCAGACAATGGCAAAAGTACCGCGACTGTTTTTATCCTTTCTTCGTTTTGTGTGAATCCGGTTGACGCGACCAGTTCCCCGTATTCACTTGAATAAAATCCGGGTGCCATGTTGTGTGGGTGTCCGGTTGTTTCCGTTTCAACATATTCCGGATGCCATTCTCCTTTTTGTCCGGTGCACCCAGCCAAAAAAACACAAAGCGCAAAGCACAAAACAAATAATTTTATTTTAGTCGTAAACATTTGAAATTTCCCCTGATAAGGGGTATTATAAAGTAAAAGGTTTTATAATGCAATCAGGACTTTACATAGTTGGGACACCGATAGGGAATTTGTCAGACATCTCAGAGCGTGCGATTGAAACTTTGCGTGCTGTGGATATTATTGCGGCCGAAGATACCCGCGTGGCCGGAAAGCTTGCCGCGCGGTTTGATATAAAAACCCGCCGTATCCCGCTGCACGAGCATAACGAGCGTGAAATCACGGATGACCTGGTCATGCGGATATCGGGCGGAATGGCTATTGCGTTGGTTTCTGATTCCGGGATGCCGGGGATTTCCGATCCGGGATTTTGTTTGATACGCGCATGTCGTGATGCGAATGTGCCGATATTTGTGGTGCCGGGACCGACCGCGCTTGTTTCCGCATTGGCTCTATCTGGATTTCCAACCGACAGGTTCACATTCTGTGGATTTTATAAAGATGAAAAACGACTGCGCGAAGACAATAAAATTCGCCATACCATAATCTATTATGAATCGCCGAAACGCCTTAAAAATACGATTGCCGAAATGGCACGCGTAATGCCGGAACGTCGCATAGCCATAGTGCGCGAAATAACAAAAATTCATGAAGAAACAATAATTGGTTACCCCTATGAATTGATGGGATTAAAAGAATTAAAGGGCGAAATAGTCATAGTCGTAGAACCAGCGCCAGAAGTAAAAATGTCCGATGCCGAAATAAACGAAATTGTTCGTGATATTGTTAGTGATGCCAATAGTGCAAAATCTGCCGCCGCAGAAATCGCACAACGTACGGGACTGTCTAAATCAAAAGCTTATGAAAAGGTGATAAAAAATGGTTGAATTTATAGGTTCTTTTGAAACGGTTGAATCATTGCCAAGGGGTAAGTTGCCAGAGTATGCATTTATCGGGCGCAGTAATGTCGGCAAGTCTTCGTTGCTTAATGCCTTGGTAGGGCAAAAGGCGGCGCGGATATCAAATACCCCCGGCCGTACACAACAAATTAATTTGTTCGAATGGAACGATGTGGTACTTGTCGATCTTCCCGGATACGGATATGCGCGGGCATCAAAAACAGAAATTGAAAAATGGGCGTTGCGGCTTGAAAAATATCTGTTGTCGCGCACACAACTTACACGTTTATTTGTTTTGATTGATAGCCGCCATGGTTTAAAGGAATCCGACCTGGATATGATGGATTTTTGCGATGCGAATGCGATAAAATACCAAGCCGTCTTGACCAAGACTGACAAGATTAAAAAATCCGAAGTCAACGATCGGCAATTGGAAATAGAAGCGGAAATGGCAAATCGTGGTGCGGCATGCGATACGGTCATTGTGACAAGCGCGGAAAAAAAAATCGGGATTAAAGAATTAAATAAAGAAATTTTCAGAGAGTAAAAATGCGAAATCTTTATGATAAAAATGGAAACTTTGATCCATGCGGCGGCGCATTGGTGCGGACAGTTCGTGATTTACGTGGTATAGAGATTCTAGAAGACGGCATCATTCGTATTCATAGCAAGATTGCCGGTTTGCAAGAACTGGGTGGACTGTTGTCAAAACAGACATCAGATAAAGGCGGCAAAATCGCCGGAGATATTTATTCCGAAAAAACTTTGGCATTCAGGACAAATATTCATTTCACATTAAACCACAAAGTTGCAAGCCATATGGCTGGAAATTGGAAAGATGCGAAATATACCATCATTGGCAATATGCATGAAGTTATTCAGAGAAATGGTTGTCCATTGATGATAAATCCGGTCGATACTTATTGGAATGTCGGTACTGGCGCATTAGATATACCGGATGCTGTTCTGGTTACTGCCAAATCACTTTCGAAAAATTCCGAACCGTTAAAGGTCGATT
Organism: Alphaproteobacteria bacterium; assembly: GCA_009777955.1. Lineage (GTDB taxonomy): Bacteria > Pseudomonadota > Alphaproteobacteria > Rs-D84 > Rs-D84 > WRKW01. The sequence continues at coordinate 71,286 of WRKW01000003.1, forward strand.
CAAAAAGCCATATAACAATAAAATCCGAAAACTTTAAAGTTTCTGACTTTGATGATGCAAAAGCTATTGTCGATATAATTGCAACCGGGATTAATGCCGTTACTGACAATGCTTTATATTGGGAGCAGGCTGCGCGTATGGTGCCGGAAACATACGCGATGTCGTATGAAGTATTGTCTGCCAGAGAATTTTTGGATATTTTTGAAAAACCGCATGAATTTTTTGAAGATAAACAGAATTTCAGCGCAACAGAATTATCTCGAATCATCATCGACATGTTTATCCGGGTTCTTGGGGACAAAAGAGATGCAAAATATGACCGCGCTTTGGAGCAAATTGTTTTAGATGCCACAGAAAGCGAAATGAATGCAAAGGGTATGGATATGGCAATTAACAAAGTTTTGCATCATTTGGGATATCATACTGTTACAGGTGGATCGCATTATTCTCATGACAGTAAGTTTCAGGGTGCCGTAGACAAATATGCCAATGAAATAGGGGTTATGACCGGAATACATGCCAATGATCCGACGGATATGTCTGATCTAATTGTAAAAATGGATTTTTCAAAACCTTTGCCACAGCTTTTACAGCAGTTGCCTGATAGCGTGGATAAATCGTTCATATGGTCGCCGGGTACTGTGCGGATATTGCGTAATATCTGGCCAGAAATTAAAAGCAAGTATGTCGATGAAATCAAAAAAATAAAAAAACTATATGACCAGATCTATTCGGGAAAGTTGCGACGGGCAATGGATATGATAAACAAACAAAATAACACATATACGGTTTTGCAAACAGTATCCAATGAATACGAATAAAAATATTTTTTGCGCATCAAATCCAGCAAAATTGTCCGAAGCGTTATGGTCGTTTCTGGAACATCGTGATTTTTCCAGCGATATAATTTTTCTTCCAAGCCGCCGTGCCGTACGGTCAGTTGAAAAAATGTTGGTCGAAAAAGCTGGTGGGGCGGTTTTGCTGCCAAAACTTATAGCATTGGGCGAAGGTATCGATGATGACGAATATGATGCTGGCAGAGATACAGTATCAAATCTTGAACGTGTTATTGTTCTTGCCAAAATGCTGTCGGCGCAGGATGATAGCGGTATTGTTGGTACTATTCCCGTTGCCAAGGATTTAATAAGAATGATGGATTATTTAGAAAACGAAAATGCATCCCGACATATAGATTGGATTGAACTTATCGGCGAGAAATATGCCGAACATTTTCAAGAAAAAGCCAGGTTTCTTAATTTGGCGTGTACCGTTATGCCCCTTGTATTCAAAGGGCGTGATACGATTGTTCAAAAACGGAATATGGATATAAGGCAATGGATAACATATCTGGAAAAGCATAAGTTGGTTATCGACAACCGGAGATCAAAAATCATAGTTTGTGGTTCTACAGCAAGCGTTCCGGCAACATCTGATTTGATGGAATATATTGCGGGATTGGACAATGGTTATATAATACTGCCTGGTTGTATTCAAAATCCAAATCCAAACATATGCAATCCATATTATTCTGAATTAAAGTTTTTGGAACGCATTAATGTCATTCCAGGATATGTGAAAACTATTGATGTCGGCGAGAGTCCGATCGATTTTTTTAATGATGCATTTTCCGATACAATTCATACCAGGTGTGATGCACAATTTGCATCGCGGTTCAACCGTATCGACTGTGACCGTGAATCAGAAGAAGCCGAAGTGGTTGCAGAAATAGCCACCAGTAAGTCGGGGCAGGGTAAAACCGTACTTATAGTATCGCCCGACATTTCCGCGGCGCAACGTATTTGCGAATCTCTGGACAGGCGGGGGGTGGAATTTGATTTTTCCGGTGGTAAAAAAGGATCGGTTACCTCGCTGGGTCGATGGATTCTGCGACAGCTGGACGATAAAAAAAACATATTTGATACATTGTTGCCCATGATAGAAGCAAGTGGCGAAAATATTGTCAGCGAGGAATCCCTTAAAGTTATAGAAGCGATGAAAAGTCTTTCGGATATTTTAAAATCAAATGGACTAGAATTATCTTTGGCCGATTTGCGTGCGGTAACCGCAGAGGCTTTGAATGGAGTATCTGTTCGACCACCAATGGTTGATGGATGTCTGGTTTCACTGGTCGGCACTATCGAATCTCGTATGCAGTCTGCCGATGTAATTATACTGACTGGGCTTAACGAAGGTATGTTTCCGGCATTGGGTTACGAAAACCCATGGCTGCCACGCCGGGTCGCTGATGCCATAGGTCTGCCACCACCAGAACGAAAAGTATCACTGATGGCTATGGATTTTATCACTTTATCCTGTGGTTCTGAAGTTTATTGGACGCGAAGCAAAATGTCCGGTGGTGGGGAAACTACGGAATCTCGTTTTTTATCGCGTGTCGCAGTGTCATCGCGGAATGCTGCTTTTGCTTCTTCCCTTGATGCTGTTGATTGGCTGGCGTGTGTCCGCGCATTGGACGAAGTTCCATACAAGCCATTGGATCGTGCCCCGCCGCGTCCGCCAGCAGTTAACGATGATGTTTATGTTACCGAATTGGAATTGCTGATTCATAACCCTTATGCTTTTTATGCGCGACATATATTGCGGTTAAAGCCGAAAGATAATTTTGAACGTGATCCGGATGCAAGGGATTTCGGAATTATGGTGCATTCGGTTATAGAAAGATATGCAAAGGGCAATGTTGATAATATTGTTGCGGAACTGGACAAGTGTGCACGCGAAATTCTGCCCGAAGGTTCAGTTTTATTTCATTTCTGGCACAAGCGATTTCTGGAAATCGCACCTGCTGTGACAAATCTGTTAAGTAAAATCGAAAATCCGGAAATTGAAGTATCCATGGAATGCAAGATAGCCGGACGCGGGGTGAAAGCCCGTGCGGACATGGCTTATGATAATACTGTGCTTGATGTAAAGACTGGTGCTGCGCCGAACCGCCGCCAATTAGAAGAAGGCAACATGCCCCAATTGCCACTTGAAGCTTATATGCGTGGGGCAAAAATAATACAGTTTTTACAATTACGCAACCGTGATGTGCGGCTGATCGAATACAGTGGTGCAGAAGTCCGGGGAATGATAGATGCCGCCGTCGCGAAGACAACGGCATTATTCAAACAATACGGCCAGGATTTCGAACCGTACGAATACCGCGAAACGGGCGACGATAAATACAAACTTTATGACGATTTGGCAAGGCGATAAAAAAATCGCCGCGTATGCAGCGATTCTAGATTTCTTTTTTTTCTGGGTATTCTCCATTTATCAGCCTTTCGCGAACTACATGATGCTTGATTTTTTGCGTCGATGTCAGCGGCAGATCATTCGTAGTTATCGCAAAGTGAATCACCCATTTATAACTGGCGATCTTTTTGTTCTTTTCGGTTATAGCATTTGCAAGGCGATTCAGGGTCATACCCGGTTCTATCTGGAACACTCCATAGGATACGGTTTTATTCTTTACCGTATGCTCGAACACTGCGACGTTCTTTACGCCCGGGATTTCCAGATACATGGCTTCCAGTTCATCTGGGTACACGTTCTTGCCGGAATCCAAAACTATTATCTGCTTTTTGCGACTGTGAAAATGGATTTCTCCGTTCTTGTCCATTGATACCATGTCGCCGGTGTTAAAAAATCCGCGCTCGTCAAATACTTCTGCGTTTGCTTCCGGGTTATTAAGATATCCATCAAACACCTGTCGCCCGCGCATCCAAAGGATTCCGATACCTTCTTCGTCCTTGTCCCGGACTTCGCATTCGTTATTGATAATCGGCGCGCCGACCGAATAAGGCAGACGGTATTTTTCCGGTTTTGAAATGCAGATGGGACCGACGGTTTCAGTTAATCCGTATCCCTGGATAAAGGCAAGCCCCAATCGCAGGTAAAAATTTTCCACCTCCGGTTTTGTCGAAGCCCCTCCCGCGATTAGCAATGTGGCCTTTCCGCCGAATACGGCCAGCACCGGATCCTGTATTTTTCGTACAAGACCGCCCAATCCGATTTTTTTAAAGAACGACCCGAACCGCAGTATAAATCGCGCCAGCCACCAAATCTTTTTCTTTTTCATACCGTCGATGATTTTATTGCGGAATATTTCGAATACCCGCGGTACGGCTGGGATGATTTGTGGTTGGAATTTTTTAAAGTCTTCCAAAATTTCTGTTGGATTTACGGTTGGCTGTAAAAGCGTTCCTGCCCCGTAATGCAAAGTTGCCAACAGTTCCACAGCAAATCCGAATACGTGGTACATAGGCAGAAATCCATAGACTATATCGCCCGGCTTTATGTAATCGGACATGTCTTGAAGAGATGCAGCGCATTCGGTAAGATTAAAGTGAGTAAGCGGCACAATTTTGGGTATTCCGGTGGAACCACTTGTGAATGATAGTGTCGCAATGTCTTTGGATGCTATCGTCGCGGGTGCCAATTTGGGGTCTGTTTTGCTATCTTTTGTTTCGATGTCATAGAATTTGAATCCGGTGGTTTTGTAAAAGAATGATTTTTCTGCGATGATAAGCTTTGTATCAGTCAGGTTCGCCATATTATCGTACTCAAACGGAGTAAGGTTGGTATCAAGTAAAAGTGCCCGTGCACCCAGATACCAAATCGCGAACAGGGTCAGTGGAAATTCCATTATATTATGCGAAAGAATGCCGACTGTGTCATTTTGTTTGACACCAAGTGCCGCGAGCGATGTTGCGCGCGCCTTTACCAGTTCGGGGAAATCTTTGAATTTGATTCCTTCGCGAACGATAAATACATTATCGGGGTATTTTTTTGCGGTTTGTTCCAAAAGTTGATACATTGTCATATCATTTTCCTTGTTTTTGGGTTAAGCGTGCGTGTATTATAGGGATAATATTGTTAAATAGCAAAAAAAATCACAAAGGGTTTTTCGATGAAAATTCTTACTCTTAATATAAATTCCATCCGTGCGCATGCCGAAAGCTTTCTGGATTCATTAAGGGAAATCCAGCCGGATATAGTGCTGGTTCAGGAAACAAAAGTCGAAGATCATATATTTCCACACATATTATTCGAACATCTTGGGTATAACATAAAGATTTTCGGACAGAAATCTTGGAATGGTGTCGCGATATTTTCAAAACTTTCCATAGAAGATGTTACGCGCAACCTTCCTGGTTGCTCTGATCCGGCCGCCCGAATGATGGAATGCGTCATAGATGGCCGCATTCGGATTATCAATGTCTATATGCCGAACGGGGAATCGATAGATAGTCCAAAATTCCCCGGCAAGATAGAATGGATGGAGCATTTTTCAAATCATATAGTACAGATGCTGGATTCTGAAGAGCCGGTAATAATTGGTGGGGATTTTAATGTTGCGATAGAAGATAGAGATATTTGGAATCCGAAACAATATGAGGGAAGCTCTATTTCCGCGCCCGCTGCACGCAAGATAATGCGGAAATGGCTGGATGCCGGTTGGCTTGATTGTTATAGACATTTTCATCCCGATGCCGAAAATGCCTGGACCTGGATAGGATACCGGGGTGGTAGCCTGGGTAAGGGCAACGGGCTTCGCCTTGATTATTTCCTTGCGAATAGGGCGGCGGTCAAATTGTTAAAAAGCTGTGATATAGACATGCGTCCGCGCATGGCTGATAAACCGACGGATCATTGCGGGTTGGTTTTGGAAATCGAGTAAAAAATCCGGCAAAGCCGGATTTTCTTATTTTTTATTCTTTTCTTCGTACAATTTCTGAAAATCCACTGGCTGCATTGCGAATGGCGGAAAACCACTTTCTGCGGTAGTGCGAACCACCAATGCACGGACGGATGGAAACAGCAATGCCGGAATATCGATAAGCAAAGTGCGTTTTAATTCTTCTTCTTTATCGGTCTTTTCCACCTGGACAAGCCCAGAGTATGTAGTCTCGATCATGAATATCGACTTGTCATCTTGTTCCAATTTGGAATGTAGCTTTACTATAAGATCAACCATGTAAAGATTGTTCTCGGTTCCTTTTATTTGGATATCAATGTTGATTTCCATCTTTGCCTGGCCGTTCTCTTGTTTAAAGAACAGTTCCGGCACATTTGGGCTTTCAAAGGAAAAGTCCTTTAAAAATTGAGACATAAGATTGAATTGCGGCATAGTTTATCCTTTTTTTTCGCAGTTGCTTATGCTAATATATCACGTGTATGGAATATTTCAAGGGGGTTGATGTGAAAAAATTTATGCTTGCCGCAATGGGCTTTGCACTTTTTTTGTCTGGTTGTGGCGATATGACACGTCATTCGTTCTGGTCCGGCCTGTTTTCTGATTCAGATTCCGGCAGATCATCTGCATCTACATCTGGTTCATCTGGCACGGCAAAATCCCCGCAACACATAAAACCTGTCCGTTATTCCGATTTGCCGGGCTGGCGGGAAGATGACCATCGGTACGCCCTTCGTGCATTCCGTAACACCTGCCAGGCCAGGTTGCAATATAGCGGTGCTGTTGTTCCCGATAGACAGCTTTTGGAAGAAAAATGCGGCATGTTGCCGCGCGAGTCCGCAAGCAGGGATGAAGTACGTCAATGGTTTGAAATCCATTTCCAACCATATAAAGTCCATAATGAATCAGGAAATTCAAAAGGATTGTTCACAGGATATTATTCCCCAATTATTCCGGCTTGCCGTAACAGGACGACCCAGTGTAACGAACCTTTGATGGCCCCGCCAGCGGACGGACAGAACTTCAAAGGTATAGAGCGTCGCGAAATAGTATCAAAACAAATAGGTCGTCCGCTTTACTGGGCGAACATAGTTGATGTCCAGAATATACAAATTCAGGGCAGCGGCACCATACGGCTTGAAGATGGATCATTGGTAAAGCTGAACTTTGCGGGTGTAAATGACATGCCGTTCAAATCCATTGGCGGCCAATTACAGGAAAGAGGTATAAGGCCGTCTGGCGGATTCGGTGCCGATGCAGTATGGACGCACTTGCGTCAGAATCCTGCGCTGGCACAAGAGGTCATTAACAACAACCAGCGTTATGTATATTTTGTAGAAGCCCAGGCGCATGATGTGATTGGAACAATCGGCACGCCATTGTCGAAAATTCGCTCTATTGCGATAGACAACACGATTTATACGCTGGGTCTGCCGGTGTATGTTGATACTTCGCTTTCCGATGGGCGCAAGTTCCAGCGTCTTATGGTCGCACAGGATACCGGTGGCGCGATAAGGGGATGGGTGCGTGTTGATATATTCTTTGGTGTCGGGGACGAGGCATTCGAAGTTGCCCAAGGCCAATATGCCCAGGGCGAGAAATATATCCTTATGCCGAAAAAATAAGGCTTTGGTATCAGAATATACCTTTCCAGAATAATTTGGTTGTCTTAGCCCACAAAATTCCTATAATCTAACTTGAAAAGGATTATTAAATGATAGAAATCGGCGCAATCTATAAGCATTGGAAAACAGGGGGAGGCACGATTTGAAAAAGTTTTACAGGCTGCGAAATAAGGTCTAAAAAAATACATTTCCGTCTTTTCAGCCAAAAATAAATTTATGAACAAAGCCCCAAATCTTTCTGTCCGTAAATCTCGTCCGCAAAGTCTGGGTGGTGCGTTCGGCGGTCTTTTGCGCTTGTTTGGGGTGCGTGCATCCGATGCGGACTTGGCCGCAAGATGGCATGAAATCATGGGGGCAGAGCTTGCAGGACAGGCAACGCTTTACGGATTGTCAAAAGGAACAGGTGTAAAAAAAACTGGTCGGACGCTGATAGTCAAGGCTATAAACCCGGCGGGTGCCTTGGCACTGTCCTATCGCAAAGATGATATTATAAAAGCTGTGAATAAATATTTCGGCTATGCCGCGATTGATAAAATCACTATAAAAAAATAGACCCAAGTGCATATATGTTTACTAGACCAGCCGTCATTCCTGCGACCGGATAGCAGGCATGACGGCTGGTCTGGTAACATATCCGTTATCACTTCTTTATTTTTTTCAACGCGTTCATTTCCCACCATGCGGCAAATGCAGGTGCCAGGAATATTACAAAACCTGCAATTTTCATGATGCCAAGCAAAATCATGATGTATGCGTCCGCTTCGGCTTTTGAAAAGCTTGTAAGCAATGCCATCAACAAATCAAATATTGGTGTAATCGTAATAAGCCAAACAAGAAATACCGCCAGATAATTTATTAAAAACGCCTTGAAGAGAAAATTGCGTTTCATTAGCATTTTGTTGTACTGATGTTCGATAAATTCTTTTTTCATTTCAGCATCCTTTTGTTTGCGCGGATGATTCCACGATGTATGTATTTTATCATAATTTTTGGTGAAAAATGATAGAAAAGTCGATGAACTGTAATCAGTGGATTGCGAACCTGTTCATGTTACTGTGTGCCAACGCGGTTGCAATAGCATCGGATTCATCGTCAGTTTTTGGTTTCGCATCGGGTAGTAAAATTTTTAACATCGTGGCGACTTGCGCCTTGTCAGCCCTTCCGGAAGCGGTGATTGATTTTTTTATCATTGTTGGTTCGTATTCGTAAATTGGGATTTTGTTTGTTCCAACCGCCACCATTGCGGCCGCGCGCGCATGGCCAAGCAACAGCGTTGTGGTCGGGTTCTTGTTTACGAATGTAATTTCTATACAGCATTCATCCGGTGAATAGTCTTTGCAAATCTTGTCTATGTCGGAAAATATAATTGCCAATCGTTCGGGCAACAGCGACTTTGCCGGCGGCTTTATTACGCCCGATGCTATATATTGCCGCGTATTACCGGTTGATTCAATAATCGCCCATCCGGTGTGCAAAAGTCCGGGGTCAATCCCAAGTATCCGTTTCATCAGCTTGCCGCCGTAATAACTTTTTGAACATCATCGTTCGCATCCAGTGCATAGATTAATTTTTCAAGCCTGGCGTATGCTGTGTCATCCAAATCCATCGGCATATTTGGTATCCAGGTAAGTTCTGCCTTTTCAGGCTCTCCCAGTTTATCTGCGAGTGCTTTCTGAACCGCCATAAAATCGTCGGGTTTTGTTTTTACTATATATCCGTCTGGTGATGTTTCCAAATCGTCTGCGCCTGTTTCCATGATGATTTCGGTCATCGTATCTTCGTTTTCGGCCACCCCCGGTGGATAGAATATAAGTCCGGCGCGGGTAAAAAGAAATGCCACGCTGCCCTCTTCGCCCATGTTTCCACCGTTCTTAGAAAATATGTTGCGGATCTCTGGAACCGTTCGGCGCGGATTATCGGTCAATGCTTCGACTATAACTGGAACGCTGTCCGGGCCGTACCCTTCGTATCGTACGGATTCATAGTTTTCGGTATTTCCGCCGGATGCTTTTTCTATTGCGCGTTTTATATTGTCATTCGGCATAGAATTTTTACGCGCGTTAAGTATCGCTACGCGCAGTCGCGGGTTATTGTCTGGATTCGGGTCGCCCAATTTTGCCGCCATGGTGATTTCGCGTGCGAGTTTTGTAAATAATCCCGACCGCACCGCGTCTTGGGATCCCTTTCTATGCATGATATTATGCCATTTGCTGTGACCGGCCATGAATATTGCCTTTTCTTATTTTGTAGATTATAATGATTCCTGAATCTAAGAATTGCTGATTTATTTTGAGTATCAACAACTATAGATCGGTAACCAGAAACAAGGTTATACTATGATAGGAAAATTGCAAGGGATAGTTGATTATGTCGGCGACGGATTTGTGATTATGATGGTTAACGGGGTGGGATACAAAGTATTTGTACCGATGCAATCTGCATTTGGTGGCCATCAATCAGCGATCACATTGTGGATCGAAACAGTTGTGCGTGAAGATTCGCTCAGACTGTTTGGATTCACATCATTGGCACAACAGGAATTATTCAACCAGCTGACGACAGTATCCGGGGTGGGGCCAAAGGTCGCGATGGCCATACTGTCTATTTTGAAACCGGATGTTTTGTTGTCCGCTATTGCGGCCGGTGATGCTAAAACGATTTCTGCCGCCCCCGGTGTCGGTAAAAAAGTCGCAGAAAAGATAATTGTAGAGTTAAAAGGAAGGATAGGTTCTGAACATTGGGCTTTGGGTGCCGGTGATGGAGATGGCGGTTCAGTGTTACCGGATCTGTTGTCTGCCCTGGAATCATTGGGATATCGCCGCGCGGATATCGCCGAAATGGCACAGCGTCTGGCAAAAGAGAACCCCGATGCGGATGTTGGGGCATTGGTTCGTTTGGCATTGAAAGAAATTGCAAAGTGACAGACATTATATTCGCATTATCATCGGGACATGGAAAGGCTGGTGTTGCAGTGGTGCGTATCAGCGGGGAATATTTGTGTGGGTTATTCAAAGATATTGTACGTTCCCCGAAAAGCAACGATGCGTGGCCGATGCCACGTCATGCGTATCTTTCCGATCTGGTCGATTCAGATGGCGATGTTATCGACCGCGCCATAGCAATTTATTTTTCCGCACCAAATTCATTTACCGGTGAAGATGTAATAGAATTTCACGTCCATGGGTCGGTGGCTGTTATCGAAAAGCTTTTTGATGTATTGGGATTAAGGGGTGCGCGGCTGGCAGAGCCGGGCGAATTCGCGCGCCGTGCTTTTAACAATGGCAAGATGGATATGCTGGAAGCCGAGGGGCTGGCCGCGTTACTGGATTCGCGCACCGAAGCCCAACGGCGGGCAGCGTTGCGTACTGCGGCGGGGACAGATAGTGCCGTATATATGCGTTGGCGTAATGATATGATAGAGATTGCGGCGTATTCGGCCGCAATGTTGGATTACCCGACAGAAGATTTGCCTGTTGGTATTGGTGGAACATTATTGGCACGCACAAATGCTTTGTGTGATGAAATATCCATGGCACTTGCCCGTACGGATGCGGCACGTGCTGTCCGGACAGGATTTAATATAGTTCTTGTCGGTCCTGTTAACGCGGGAAAGTCTTCGCTGTTCAACCGTCTGATCGGGGAATCGCGCGCCATAGTTTCCGATATTCCCGGAACTACCCGCGACGTGGTGTCCACGGAAATCGACATTGATGGGTATTTGGTGCGATTGTCTGATACAGCCGGTCTGCGGGATACAAATGATGTTGTTGAAAAAATCGGAATAGAACGAACGAATGCGGAGATCGAAAAAGCTGATTTGATATTAAGAATCGGAGAAAGCGGGAACTGTAAAGATAATGAAATATTTGTTCATAACAAATGCGATTTGGGTGAAAAGAAAGGACAGATTAATGTATCTGCCCTTACCGGCAAGGGTATTCCAGAATTGTTTGCGCGCATCCGGTCAGAAGTTCGTGCCAGGTTGAATAATTCCATGCATGATGTGGTTGTTAATGCGCGTGCGCGGGATAATTTGCAAATTGCTGCGAATGAATTGGCAAAGGCAAAAGGACAAGAGAACAATATGGATTTATTTGCTGAACACATTCGTGCTGCATCTGATGCTATTGGCAAAGTACTTGGTATCATAGGGGCAGATGAAGTTATGGATTCTGTATTCGGGCAGTTGTGCTTAGGAAAATAAAGTATAAAACGAATATTTTATTTTGTGTATCATGCCGTGTATTTTTCTGACCTAAGTCGAAGCTGTCCGCATGCTGAACCGATGTCTGCGCCGCGTTCACGTCTTATGCGCACATGGATTCCTTCCTTTATAAGTACGTCTTGAAACCTGTGAACCGCGTTGCTGCTGGGGGCTGTGAATTTTCGTTCCGCCACAGTATTCCAAGGAATCAAATTTATCATTGTATTTTTGCCACGAAATAGATCTGAAAGCTCTTTTGCCAATTCCGGCGAATCATTCACACCAGCAAGCATAATATATTCTATCATCAGCTGGCGGCCGGTCTTTTCGGTATATTCGAATGCGGCGGCAAGTATTTCTGCGACTTTATATTTGTTATTGACCGGCATAAGATGCGAGCGCAATTCATCATTTGGCGCGTGCAGGGAAATCGCCAGATTTACTGGTTTTCCCCATTCGGTCAGTTCTTTTATTCCGGGAATTATCCCGCAAGTCGATACGGTCATGCGTCGCCATGAAATGCAAAGCCGCGAATTGGCGTATTCCAAAAAGCATTTTAAATTTTCAGTATTTTGCAAAGGTTCCCCGGTACCCATGACAACTATGTGCGAAACATCGTTATTATTCGGATCGCCATTGGGTTTGATAGTGTGATTTTGCTGTCTAAGCTTCCACTGTGCGACCAATATTTGCGCCAGCATTTCATTTGCAGTCAGATTGCGGCGCAGGCCAAGCAGGGTGCTTGCACAAAATTTACATCCCATCGCACAACCGGCTTGGGACGATACGCATACGCTGTTGCCATAGCTTGTGCGCATAAGCACGGTTTCGATTGTATCGGAATCATCTAATTTTAATAAAAATTTTATGGTCTGGCCATCAGCTGATTCAATTTCATTCAAGATTTCAACAGGCAAAGTTCGCGCGGCGGCGTTCAGATCCAGGCGCAGATTTTCCGGCAAGTTTTTCATGTCGGAAAAATCCGGCGCGCCGCGCCAAAGCCATTCTTGAATCTGTTTCGCGCGGAACCGTGGCTGGCCAAGAGCTATTACGAACTGTTCCAATTCGCAAAGCGTCATGTTGAAAAGAATTGGCCTTTGCTTCACCTTAACTAATCGCGCCCCTGTATTTCGCATCATTGATTATTATCACGGCGCGGCGGCGCAGTTGTTTAAGCTGTTGATCGCCGACGAACATCGCACGTTTCCAGATTGCATTCTGTTTTATGATTTCATCCAGGTTACCATATTCGTTCATTTTTTTTCTTTCGCATATTAAAAGTACAGAATCGTTTTCCCGCGATCCCCAGGTAAGTATAGGCTGACCCGATATGCGTATACGTATTTCTTCTGACAGTTCGTATTCGGGTGCGGTAATTTTTTGTGGGGCACCGCCCAAATCACGCGCCATCTTTTCCGCTGCCGCACAATCACTGGGCGTGGAAAGCCGCGCCGCTGTTGCCGCCGGGATTCCGACAAGACGGATAAGAGTGATTTCTATTGGCAAACCGCGTGCGCGTCCAAGTTCCAAAATTTCTGATTCAATATCTTCTTCGGCCACATCTATGGTCGGCATTATTGTTCGGCCTATGACCATTTGCCATGCAATATTTGCGCGCAGCGCGGAACGAAGCACTTCCATTCCGGTTTTATCCAGGCCGCTGGTATCGAATCCGCGTTCTTTCAGCGCGCCCACCTCGTTTTTTATATCCGATTCTGATGGCGAAATTTTAATGGATTCCGCATATGATATCTTTATACTGTCGTCGATTATGTTGGACAAAGCGCGGATTCGGTTGTCCGTGCTGCGCTGACCCTGTAATTCCATAAGTCTTATACGTGCGGTTATATCTTTATCTGTAATTGGGATTCCGTCGACGGTTGCGACCACGGTTGCCGCATTCGCATTAAATGCAAAGTGTATTGCGCAAAGTGCTATTAATAGTTTTTTCATTCTAAATTCCCTTGTTTCCCTTCTGTAAGCTTCAAGCTGAATTGTAATTTGAATGTTGTTCGGCCTATGTATGTTTCATCTGTATCCTGGTTATACCTTATCGCGCCGTCTTTCTGATATTCGAATCCCACCATATAGCATGGATGGTCGTAATAAATTCCCGCATTCTGTTTCTGTATTTTATCTTCTGTTATATTATATGTCGTCCGTGCGTGCAACAAAAAGCGTCCGGTAATGCCGATACCGAATCCGGCGACAATTTCGTTGGTTCGGTTGGCGATAGTGTTGGCATCTTCTAATTGTACCGCATACATATATCCAGATTCCAGATAATTTCTTCGTGTCCCGGTTCTGGCGACTGATTCGAAATGCCGCGGTGACAAAGTGTTATTTGATACACGTATCCTGTTGTTTATGGAAAACCAATCCTTGTACTCAACGCCCAATCGTCCAACCAGGTCAGAAGCCCCGTTGTGAAATCCAGAATTAGGATCCAGATCGTTGGATTGGGAAAAGTCAAATGTTTGTCCTGCGAATCCTGAAACGGATATCCCGCCGTCGTAGAATGACGACCAACCCAACCCATAATCCATAAATTCGCCATTTTCCCAAAGGTCGTAACCGGAATAACGTTTATTAGCAAACAGTGTCGCATCCGAAAGCAGGGTACCGGAAGAATCTATATTGGCGAACGCGGGTGTTTCCAGTCTGCGCATGACAGTCATCCTTACCTGGGGGGTAAGCACATGCGTCCAGTCGTTTCTGTTGTTAACCAGGGGTAAAGCCCATTCGGCATAGCCGCTTGGCAGAAAGCGGGTTTCGGTACCGGAAAATCCCGCCCCATCAAGCATGATTGTATTGTTGAAATTATAAGCATCATATCTTGCCGATGCTGACAAGGTTATACGACTTCCACCCCAAACTGTCCAGGGCGAAGTCACGCTGGCCTGACCCAGCATTCTTTGTATACTTGCGCCGTTTTCCATATTGCTTATGCCTATGAAATCCCCCATCAGCGATGCGTATGTGTCACCGAACAACGGTGCTGTTTGGTACACGCCGTGTATATTGGGAAGTATATCGCCCGAAGGATTTGATTTATTCCCGGCGGATGCGCGCAGTTCCTGGAATACATGTATTTCGCTTGCAACGTATCCATATTCCCCGAATACTTCGGCGCGCGCGCCCGAATCCAGATAGGGTTGATCATCATAGAATCCATATTTTTGCAAATATGTCTGGTCGGATGTGCGTTGCAGAAACATGTTTATCCGGGCATGGTCGCCAAGTTCGACAAGATCGTCGTTAAAAATATGCCATCTGGTATCGCCGGATTTGTTATTGGTATATGATCCCTTGGTGCGAAATGAAGAACGGCGTGCGTTCAATTGATGCTCTGCCTGCCATAACAAGTTTTCCGAAGTAAGATATGATGCGGTTATTGTCGCGTCATGAGTATCAGAAAACGCGATATAGAACGGAAGGTTTAATTGTGACCCCATGTCGTTTGTAGTGTTCATATCTGGGATAAGAAAGCCGCTTTTATGCCGGACGGTCGGATCCGGATAGTTTAAATACGGGAACCAGAATATGGGAATATCATAGATCCAGAATATCGGATTATAGAATTCTATGTACTGGGCTTCTACATCGTGCCGCAGGCGGGATGCCGATATTTCCCATGCGTTTATATTTTCATCACAGTTGTGGCATGCGGTGTATACTATGCCGCTGGCATTGGTTATGGTATCATCTTTTTCCAGAACATCGGCCGATATATGCGTACGGTGCGAAAGGGTAAGGTCTGCATTTCGTCCACCGGCAAACCGGCCTTTTTCATCCATGTATGCATCATACAGGGTCATTCTTTGCCCCCCTTCGAGAGAAATGGATGCAGCCCCGACAGTTTTTATAGATCCGGTTTTTGGATTGAATTCAATTTTATCGGCGACAATTTCTTTTGGCGAATCCGTATCAAGCGTGATTCCGAAAGCAAATGAAACGGAGATAAGGAAAAAGATACAGGATGTCAGGAAATGCTTCATGTGCCCTTCCTTCGTCCTTTCTTATTTACATCCGACAGCACGAAAAACAGCATTATGATTATGATTGCCTGTGCCGAAAACAGCATGAAAAATCCGGTAAGCGTTGCCGCCTTGTCTGTCATTACCATAAATAGGGATTGTGCGCCAGCCATGCCAGCGACTGCAATGGGGGCTGTCATATTGAATCCGCCCCGCCGCAACAGGGAAGATTTTAAAAGCATGGTCAACCCAATAAGCACCAGCATCATGTTCATAAGCGGGCTGAGAAATCTGGTAGAAAGTTCCGATATTATACGCCGCTGGTTTCGTTCATTAAGTGATTCCGGTGCCATTGCATCGCGTATAAGTTCCGGTGTTGAAAGCCGCCGTACTTTAAATGCACTGCCGGGTTCTCTGTCTGATACATTCAAATCCATATCAAAACTGTCGAATGTTCCGATTGCGAAACCGTCATTCCGAATTTGGACGCTTCCGGTTGTCATTACTATCGAAAGACCACGGTCGGTGTTTACCAATTTTCCTTTTTCAGCGGAAATTATAATCTGGCCGCCCGCCACCGAACGGCTGTCATAAAGCATAAGTCCGGACAAGTCGTGCCCGCTGACCTTTTCCACGAACACCACCAGTCCGCGCGCCATTTGCGTAAAGGTGGCTTCTTGCAATTTCATATGGGCAAGGCCATATCTCATTTCCCATTGGGTGTCGTAAAATTTCGCCTGGGTCGCGGGAACGGCGAATATATTCAGCACGAAATGCAATGCCATCAATATTCCGGCGAACCACAGGGCGGGTCGTGCTATCTGCATGGGTGACATGCCGGCACTTGCCATCACGGTAATTTCCCGATCGGCGATAAGTTTGTTGTAAACAAACATGACGGATATGAATGCCGAAAAAGGCATAATGATAGATATTATCATTGGTAACATCATTGATGTCAGACCCAAAAACTCCCAGATACTTATCCCGTATTGGATAAGAAATCTAAGCAGGGTAAGTATCTGCATCATCCATGCAAGACCGGATAGAACCAAAAGCAGCATAACGAAAAATGCGACAAGCTGTTTGGTAGAATAGCGGGATAGGGTTTTCATGGAACCGAGTATATAATATGAATCAATAAAGTGCAAGCACTTGACATGTTCCGATTCGTATATAATAATGGACTTGTTCTTAAATAAGTTTTTTTAAGAGCGGGGCTGAAAAGCCCCGCTCTTTCCATAGAGACAAAAAGGAGTATAAAGTGCCACTTGAATCAATGCCGCGCCAGGATCTGTTGTTTGCCATCGAAGCTTTGGCGACCGAAAAGATGATAGACCGTGAAATCGTAATCGAAAGTCTAGAAGCCGCCATTGCAAAAATAGCGGGGCAAAAATACGGCCAGGAATTCAACATAGTTGCAAAAATAGACCGAAAAAACGGCGCGATACATGTGAAACGCCTGTTTAATATAGTCAATCCCGACGACCTTGGTGTCAACGAGGAAGGCGAACCAATAGAATTCAATCCTGATATAATGCTTACAGAGGCTGGTGCGAAAAAATATACAAAAAGCCCAAAGGTCGGCGATGTGGTCGAAGATCAGTTGCCGGAACCCGAATTTGGACGCATGGCTTTCCAAACCGCAAAACAGATAATGACAGCGCGTGTTCGCGATGCTGAAAAAGGTCGCCAGTTCGAAGAATTCAAAGACACTATTGGCGACATAGCCAATGGGGTTGTAAAGCGCATAGAATTTGGAAACGTATTTGTCGACATCAGCGGCAAGGCCGAAGGATATATTAAATCTACTGAGCTTATTCCAGGCGAACGCCTGCAACCGGGCGATCGTGTCCGCGCGCTTATTATGGATGTTGCGCGCAGCAACAGCGGGCCACAGATATTCCTTACCCGGACGCATCCACTATTTATGGAAAAATTATTCTTCCAAGAAGTGCCGGAAATATACGAAGGCGTAATAAAGATAAAGGCTGTTGCGCGTGCGCCCGGAAGTCATGCGAAAGTCGCGGTTACCACGGACGATCCATCCATAGATGCCGTGGGTATGACCGTCGGTATGAAAGGAACCCGCATACAGCCCGTAATTAACGAATGTCACGGCGAAAAAATTGATGTAATCCTTTATTCGGAAGATCCCGCAGTATTCATAGTCAATGCAATACAGCCAGCAAAGGTTGCAAAAATTATTGTCGACGAAGATACACGTACTGCGGCAGTTGTGGTCAATGAAGATCAACAGTCGCTGGCAATTGGTCGACGCGGACAGAATGTGCGGCTTGCATCACAGCTTACCAGCTGGAATATCGATATCATGAATGAAACAGAAGAACAGGAACGCCGCGCAAAAGAATTCAAAGAAAAAACCGAATTATTTACCAAAGGCCTTGATGTTGACGAGATGATAGCGCATCTTTTGATTACCGAAGGATTTCGCACTATCGAGGAAATTGCATTCGTGGATCTGACAGAATTAGCGGGCATTCAGGGATTTGATACAGACCTTGCCGCAGAGTTGCAGGGCAGGGCAAAGACACATATAGAAAAGTTGGAACAGGATTATTTCGACACTGGGCATGCGATCGGCATGTCGGACGATCTTTTAAAATTCGATTTTGTAAAACGTCCGACATTATTGGCACTTGGCCGTGCCGGCGTGCGTTCCTTGTCTGATCTTGCGGATCTTGCATCTGATGAACTGATAGAGATATTGGGTGCGGACAATATTTCCGAACGTCTTGCGGGTCGGATTATCATGAAGGCGAGAGAGATAGAATACGGGATAGGAAACGAAGAGGAATAAGCAAATATGGCAACTCTTACATTAAAAAAATCTGTCGATACCGGTCAGGTGGCCAGTGCAAAAGGCGCAGTGATATCAGTAGAGCGTCGGCGTAAAGTCGCTTTGCCGGGGGAACGCGTGCTTAGGGACGAACCAAAGTCCCCGGTTGTAAAGTCCGCCGCGGATGAAAAGTTGCGCGCCGTGCTGGAAGCCGCAAAAGCCCGCGAAACTGAACGCGCAAAACAGCAAGCTGAAGAGGAAGCATCTCTTGCGCGCCGCGCCGCAGAAATCGCGCGGGATGCCGAAGAATACGAGGGTGTCAAGGAACAGTTGCGTGCCAGGGAAGTTGCCGGAAAAGAAGAAACAGACGATGCAAAAGCAGCAACCCGCCCCGCGTTTTCGCGCCCTGTTGGTACCGCCCGCGGAGAAGATGAAGATGATCGTGGCCGTCCAGGAAAAAGAAAAAAAGAAAAGAAAAAAGATTTCTCCAAAGGCAAGATTTCCATACGCGACATAGTAATGTCCGGTGGTGATGACGGTGATGATGGTATAGGTCTTCGCAGTGGCAGTCATCGCCGATCCGAAGCATCGCTTAAACGTTTTCGAGATAAGGCGCGTCAGATTTTCAATACCCCGGCAAAAGTTGCGCGCGAAGTCCAGCTTGGCGATTCAATTTCCGTAAAAGATTTGGCGGCACAGCTTTCTGAAAAAGTTGGTTCGGTCATAAAGAAATTAATGGAAATGGGGATGATGGCATCCCAAAACCAGTCTTTGGATGCAGATACCGCAGAGCTGGTCGCGACAGAATTTGGTGCCACGGTCAAACGCATAGTCACCGCGCCACATGCTGAATTGCTGGAACGTGTTCCGAATCCTGAACGTATGTGCCCACGTGCCCCGGTCGTTACCGTTGTCGGCCATGTGGATCATGGAAAGACATCTTTATTGGATGCTTTTCGTGATGCGAATGTAGTGTCAAAAGAAGCCGGCGGAATAACCCAGCACATCGCGGCCTATGAAGAAAAATCCGCATGTGGCAAAATGATTACATTTCTGGATACCCCGGGGCACGAAACCTTTTCAGCCATGCGTGCACGCGGTGCCAATATGGCCGATATAGTTGTTCTTGTCGTTGCGGCGAATGATTCCATAATGCCACAGACCGTAGAAGCGATAAGCCACATTCGTGCCGCAAAAGTTCCATTTATTGTTGCTATAAATAAAATTGATTTGCCCGATGCCAATCCTGCAAAGGTCAAAACAGATTTATTACAGCACGAGGTTCAGGTTGAAGAAATGGGCGGCGACATTCAGTCTGTTGAAATTTCTGCAAAGAATAAAACCAATCTGGATAAATTGGAAACCGCTATTCTTATCCAATCAGAACTTATGGATTTAAAGGCCGACCCGGATATGCCGGCACAGGCAACGATTGTAGAGGCCAAAATGGAAAAGGGGTTGGGGTCTACCGCGACCATCTTGATGCAACAGGGAACTTTGAAAGTTGGTGATGTATTCATAGTTGGCGAAACATGGGGTCGTGTGCGCGGTTTAATAAATTCCAAAGGTGACCGTGTTAAATCTGTCGGCCCGGGTCAGCCGGCGATAGTATTGGGGCTTGAAACCGTGCCACAGGCCGGTGATGAGCTGCGTGGAATAGAATCAGAGGCCCAGGCACGTGAAGTCGCGGCATACCGCCAGCACAAGAAACAGGAAAAAGCGAACATGGTTAAACGTTCGTCATTGGAAGAGTTGTTCGCAAAACGTGACGAAACAAAAAAGCTGATGCTGCCCGTTGTGTTGCGTGCGGATGTCCAGGGCAGTGTAGAGGCTATACGTGACATGTTAAATGGTGTAAGTTCTGAAAAGGCCGGAATCGATCTTTTGTCCGCTGGTGTTGGTCAAATCCGTGAAGGCGATGTCCGCCTGGCCGCAGCCAGCAATGCGGTCATCATAGCGTTTAATGTCCGTGCCGATGCCGTGGTGCGGGAATTGGCGCGGTCGCTTGGTGTCGAAATACGCTATCATTCGATAGTTTATCGCATAACGGATGAATTGAAAGATATATTAACCGGAAAGTTGGCACCCGAACGTCGCGAGAATTTTATCGGATATGCGGATGTTATCGCTTTGTTTACTGTGGGCAAGGGTACCCGTGTAGCTGGTTGCCGTGTGACCGAAGGCATCATAAAGAAGGATGCCTATCTGCGCCTGTTGCGCGACAATGTGGTTATTTATGATGGTAAAATCGGCATGTTAAAGCGTGAAAAAAACGAAGTAAAAGAAGTATCTATCGGTGCCGAATTTGGAATGTCGTTTGATAAATATAATGACCTGAGAGAGGGCGATCGCGTGGAATGTTACGAAGTGGAAAATATCAAAGCGACTTTGTGATTTGTGTTTTACGCTCAAATATCAAGTAAGTATATTTTTTATCCTGTTTGTCAGTCCGGCGGCGGCATTACGATTTATGTAGGGTATTTAAAGAAAAATTCACGTCATTGCAGTCTGATGTCATTGTAGTCTGGTGTCATTGCGAGTCACGCCGTCAGGCGGGCGAAGCAATCTTTTTCAAAAAGGGAAGTATAATAATTCCATTGCCTGAAAAGATTGCTTCGCGGTCTTCGACCACTCGCAATGACACAAAGTGCCTGGAAAGATTGCTTCGCGGTCTTTGACCACTCGCAATGACACGGAATGCTGGAAAAGATTGCTTCGTCCGTCACCGCTTGCGGTGCCGCGACTATTTCGTGTCATTGCGAGCCACAAAGTGGCGAAGCAATCTTTTCCAATAGGGGAAGTGTAAGAATTCCATTGCCTGGAAAGATTGCTTCGTCCGTCACCGCAAGCGGTGACGCGACTCGCAATGACACAAAGTGCCTGAAAAGATTGCTTCGCGGTCTTCGACCACTCGCAATGACACGAAATGTTGGAAAAGATTGCTTCGTGGTCTTCGACCACTCGCAATGACACAAAGTGCCTGGAAAGATTGCTTCGTCCGTCACCGCAAGCGGTGCCGCGACTCGCAATGACATCATCTCTCAATTCCGCTCACTTTACATGACTAAATACAAATTGACCTTTGTCATGGTATATGGTATAATATAAATATACCCAAAGGAGAGAGTATCATGAATACATTTAACAAAACCATAAAGCTAACAAGCATCATTGCTGTATTAACGATAATCCCATTACATCAGTCCATTGCCGCGGTTGCGTGCGTGCCACAACCGCCCAATAGCCCGAGTAGTTGTCCAAGTAATGGCATGACCTATTGTTCCGTCCTTGGTACGGGTGGTTATAGTAATGATTGTAATAACCTATCCCTTGGGGATTGGAAATTAACGAATTGTACCGGAAGTAATGTATCAGAGTTCAGTGGAACAAGCCTGTGTTCAAGCACAAGCGGAACATACCCTAACTTTGGCAACCCTGTTGCCGATAGCGGAAGCAACTGTTGGTGTAAGCTTACAAGCATTCCCGGGTTTAGTGTCGCTTCGTCGGCTTGGGTTTTCGTGAACGTCCGCGGCTCTCCGTCCGATTGCGCGTATTACTGTGCGTTCATTTGCGCGGACAACGCCCGGGTCAGTTCCGGCTTCCGGTCGGCGCTGTTTGCGGGTCTCGGCCTTTGATGCCATTGCAGTCTGATGTCATTGCGAGTCACGCCGCCAGGCGGACGAAGCAATCTTTTCCAACAAGGGAAGTGTAAAAATTCCATTGCCCGGAAAGATTGCTTCGCGGTCTTTGACCACTCGCAATGACACAAAATGCCTGGAAAGATTGCTTCGTTCGTCACCGCAGGCGGTGCCGCGACTCGCAATGACACGGATCGCAATGACACGAAATGTTATATTGGAATACAATTGTTCCCATAGTATTGTCATGCCGGCAACTTTGTTGCCGTTAAGAATTTGTCCACGAATTAATTGATATAAACAGGCATAACGATCCCCCGCCTTTCGCCCAGAAATAATGCCGCGTCCGCGGCATTATTACTTTGTTTCATCGGTCAGGAAATTTTCCAACCAGTGATTGTCTATATTCAACTGTTTTACATCTTTCTGTGCCAGCAGTTTTTGTTGAAGCGGTATTGTCGTCTTTACACCTTCGATACTGAACTCTTCCAATGCCCTTTGTGAACGCAACAGACATGATGGACGATTCGGTGCCCAAACAATCAGCTTTGCGATCAAAGAATCATATGTTGGCGGAATTTTCCATCCGGTATAAGCCGCCGAATCAACACGCACGCCCAGTCCGCCGGGCGGGCTGTATAACGTAATGGTGCCGGGATTTGGAACAAATGTTTCCGGATCTTCGGCATTGATTCTGAATTCTATTGCATGGCCGTTCGCGACCAGATTTGCTTGGGAATACCCAAGCGGTTCCCCCATGGCTATCCGTATCTGTTCCCGTACAAGATCCACGCCGTAAACCATTTCAGTGGCCGGGTGCTCTACTTGCAGTCGGGTGTTCATTTCCAAGAAATAGAATTTTCCATCTTCAAACATGAATTCCAGGGTTCCGGCATTGGTATATCCCATTTTTTTAACTGCTGTCTTGCAGATTTCTATCATGTCATCGCGCTGCTTTTGGGTAAGGGCGGATGCGGGGCATTCTTCCATAACTTTCTGGTTCTTGCGTTGCAGACTGCAATCGCGTTCGCCGAATATGACCGCATTACCATGCTGGTCGCCCAAAACCTGGAATTCTATGTGCCGCGGATGCGATAAAAGTTTTTCTATGTATAAGGCATCATCACCGAATCCGGCGCGTGCTTCGGCCTTTGTCATTTGGAATGCTTCCGGCATTTCTTCCGCATTTAAAACAGGGCGTATTCCTTTTCCGCCACCGCCCGCCGCCGCTTTCAACATAACTGGGTATCCGATTTTTTCGGCCCAGGACAGTGCATCTTCCAATGTATCAACAGCGTCGTCGGATCCCGGTACCACCGGCAGACCGCATTCAATGGCGGTTTTTTTTGCCGCAACCTTGTCCCCCATTTGGGAAATCATTGCCGCTGTGGGGCCAATCCATATAAGTTTGTGTCGTTCAACTTTTTCTACGAATCCGGCGCGTTCGGACAAGAATCCATATCCGGGATGAATAGCATCCGCATTGGTCAACAGGGCGGCGGTCAAAACAGCGGCCTCGTTAAGATATGATTCTTTGGATGGGGCAGGTCCGATGCATACGGATTCATCAGCCAACTTTACATGCATAGATTCCCGGTCTGCGGTGGAATACACGGCCACAGAACGTATCCCCATGTCGCGGCATGCACGAATTATCCGCAGTGCTATTTCACCCCGGTTTGCAATTAGTATTTTTCTTATTTGTGGCATTTTAATTAATCAAGGACGAGATATCATGAATGGCAGAACATCTTTCGCTTCTTGTCCATAATTCCTCATTCAATTATTATAAGTGGTTGGTCAAATTCGACCGCCTGGCCATCGGCCACCAGAATTTCTTTTACAATTCCGTCCTTGTCGGCCTTTACCGGGTTAAAAGTCTTCATGGCTTCTATAAGTGCCAGTGTGTCGCCCGCCTTTACCGCTGTGCCGACCGTGGTAAATGTCTTTGATCCCGGTTCCGGCGACAGGTATGCAACCCCAACCATCGGGGAACGCAGTGCCCCAGTAAAATTTACGGCCTTTTTGTCGGATTCAGTCTTTTCTTGTTCCGAAGCCACGACTTCGGGTTTTTGTACGTGAACCTCGTTAGAAGCGGGTGTTGTGGCCGTGGCCGCATTTTGTTTTTTTGAAAGGTGGATTTCTTCGCGGATTACGCCCCACAGTGCGGATGTTTCAATCTTCATCTCTGAAAGTCCCATCTTGTCCATCATTTGGGACATTTTTTCGATCTCTTTATAAGACGGCATTTATTTTCCTTTTTTTTGTGAGAGCGACTTCCATTGTACCATAGTTGTATGGCAAGTCAAATATATTTGGCCAATATGCCCGTATATCAAACGACCGGGTCATGCCCAAATCCGCCGCCGGGACGGCATCTGGCGATTCGCCGGACAGCCAACCATCCGCCATGAAAAACACCATATTTTTCAATAGCTTGTTTTGAATATTCGCTGCAAGTTGGGATGAATCTGCACGCGGCCCGCCCGCCAATAATCGGGGATATGGCGGATTGATAAATTTTTATAAAGAATAGAAATACGTGCTTCATCTTTCTATGTTTGTGTCGATGCTTTATTATCGGCGATGCGGCTTGATGACACCTTTTTTATCGCGGACTTCATCTGGTCTTTTGCAGTGGTGTAAATGGCATTCAATATCTCTCTGCGTGCGCTGAATACATAATCCATATCGGGCAACATATATTTTTCGTTGTCTTTTATCCATGCACGCAAAAGTCGTTTTGCACGGTTTCGATCCGTCGCAAGCCTTAATGTCCTTTTTGTTACCATGATTCCGTATTTTGCATCATCCTTCCATTTTGTTTGTCGCGCACGTACGACAAACAGTTCTGTTTTGAATGTCGATGCATTATCCGGCATCGCGAAATCTTTATGTTTTTTTATTATTTTTCTTTTCATTCCTTGATTATACCCGTAAAAATAACATGAATCAAATTTTTTGCGCTGGGGCTTGCTAAATGAAAACTAAAAAGCTATAATCACACAGCACGGGAAAAGATTGTTCCTTTATATGCTTTTGCGTATGCATATAGATGAATGATTTTTCTCGCTGCTTATAATAACCAAAGCAATGGAGAAAAACGAAATGTTATTCGGTTTATTTGGCGACAAGACTGCCAATAATGAAAGTGTCTTAAATCATCCTGTGTCTGTATCAATGGAGTGGGGCGGTGAAACCCTTACCCTGGAAACCGGCCGTTTTGCAAAACAAGCAACGGGTTCTGTTATGGCGACTATGGGTCAGACCATGGTACTTGTGTCAGTTGTCGCAGAGAAAAACGCAATAGAGGGTCAGGACTTTTTCCCGCTTACAGTCGATTACCAGGAAAAATTCGCATCCGCCGGCAAAATACCGGGAAGCCGCGACCGCCGCGAAGGCCGCGCGTCCGTTGCAGAAACCCTGACCGCGCGTCTTATCGACAGGCCGATACGTCCGTTGTTTCCGGAAACCTTTAAAAACAAGGTTCAGATTACAGCCACAGTGTTTTCTTATGACCGCAAGAATTCCCCGGATATACTTGCAATGATTGCCAGCAGTGCGGCGTTGGCTATTTCCGGCGTTCCATTCATGGGGCCGGTCGGTGCCGCGCGCGTCGGGTTTGAAGACGGTAAATACATTCTGAATCCCGTTGTCAAAGGCCGCAATGAATTGGAAATGGATTTGGTTGTCGCGGGAACGAAAGACGGTGTGCTTATGGTGGAATCCGAAATCGGGGAACTGGACGAAGCCGTAACCCTTGGTGCTGTAAAGTTCGGATTTGATGCTTTCCAGCCAGTAATTAAATTGATTGAAGAATTAAAGGAAAAAACCGGAAAACCGGCATGGACTGTTGCTGAAAATTCTGATGAATATAAAAAGATGCAGTCCGACTTTGAACAGTTTTCAAATGAAATCGAAGCAGCTATGGGTATTTCCGAAAAGATGTCCCGTTATGCGGCAAAAGATAAAATAATTGAAAAGGCAATTTCCCGTATTCCGGAATTGTTTCCAGAAACAAAGATTGCGGAAAGTACTTTGAAATCATGGGCTATGGAAATTATTGATGGCTTGAATGGACGTATACTGCGTGGAAATATCCTGGCCGGCAAACCCCGTATAGATGGCCGTGATAACAAGACTGTCCGTCCGATAGAAGTAGAAGTCGGTGTTCTTCCCCGTACCCATGGTTCGGCATTATTTACGCGTGGCGAGACCCAGGCACTTGTAACCATGACCCTGGGTGGCGGAAGCGATGCATTACCGATTGAAAGCATGGATGGAAAGTCGGAAATGGATTTTTTCCTGAATTATAACTTTCCGGGCTTTTCCGTCGGCGAAGCAAAAATGTTGAAATCCCCCGGTCGTCGTGAAATAGGCCATGGGAATCTTGCATGGCGCGCATTGCATCCAATGATGCCGGAAAAATCAAACTTTGATTATGCCGTACGCATAGTTTCCGATATTCTGGAATCGAATGGCTCTTCATCCATGGCAACGGTTTGTGGCGCAACTTTGGCCATGATGGATGGTGGGGTTCCCATGCGCAGGCCGGTGGCTGGTATTGCCATGGGTCTGGTAAAAGAAGGCGACCAGTATGCGGTATTGTCTGATATTCTGGGTGACGAAGATCATTTGGGAGATATGGATTTCAAGGTTGCCGGAACCGAAAAGGGCATAACTTCCTTGCAAATGGATTTGAAAATAACGTCGGTAACCTTTGACATTATGGAAAAAGCATTGGGTCAGGCGAAAGACGGTCGTTTGCATATACTGGGTGTCATGACAAGGGCTATAAAGGCTCCGCGTAAGGAATTATCGGAATTTGCCCCCCAGACATTTGTAATGAAGATTAACCCGGACAAGATTCGCGATGTCATAGGAAAGGGCGGATCTGTGATTCAAAGCATTACAAAGGAAACAAATACTTCTATCGATCTGTCCGACGATGGCACTGTAAAAATTTCCTATGTCGATGCGGATAATCGTGAATCGGCGGTTTCTAGAATCAAAGCTATTACGGCAGAACCGGAAATAGGCCAGGTTTATGAAGGGGTGGTAAGCGGAATCAAAGATTTCGGTTTGTTTGTGAAGATTATGGGCAATTTCGAATCATTGGTGCATATATCTGAAATTACGGGCGATCGTTTGAATAAAATCGAAGATGCCAAATTAAAAGAAGGCGACAAAGTATTTGTGAAGTATCTTGGCACAGATAAAAGGGGTAAAACCCGCCTGTCGATGGTTGGCATAAATCAGAAAACCGGAATAGAAGAAAAAAAATAAGGAGATACGCAATGGATATGAAGTTGCTGATGGAACAGGCCAAAAGTCTGCAATCAAAAGTATCGTCGGCACAGGATATGCTTGGCAAGACTACGGTAAAGGGGGTTGCCGGCAACGGCCTTTGTATCGTAGAAATGTCCGGCAAGTACGATCTGGTAAAGCTTACTTTGAATCCTGATTTAATGAAAGAAGATTTGGATACGGTTACTGCAATTGTTACAGCTGCGTTTAACGACGCAAAGGCAAAGGCGGATACGCTTATTGACAAGGTTATGGGTGAAGCGACCGCAGGAATGCCGATACCGGCATAATGCCGATTTGGACGATTAGCTCAGTTGGTAGAGCATCTCGTTTACACCGAGGAGGTCGGCGGTTCGAGCCCGTCATCGTCCACCATCAAAAAACATTAATGCCCGCGGCAAGCGGGCATTAATTATTCATTAATTTACGAAAAAAGATGGTACAAAAAATCCCGGGTAAAAGAAGAGATCGTTTGTCCCGGGATTGCCAGCTCATTTAAGAACCGGCCTTTGTAAGCCAGATAAAACTGGATACGCGTTAATTATAGGGAAAAACGCGGAAATAGTCAAGTACTAGAATAATGAATAATGTATGTATCGTGCGCGCGGCGCACGATGTCTTATTGAACAGTGGATGCCTGCCTTTGTGGATTATGATTTGAAATGTTTTTCAAGCACTTTATATGCTTCGGATATTTCCGCAAACTTCGCGCTTGCCGAACGAGAATTCAACTTTTTCGCAGTATCTGGATGGTACAGTTTCGCAAGACGGCGATATGCCGCACGGGCATCTGCACGTCCCGCTGTCAGTGGTAAATCCAATGATTTCAAAGCCTTTATGACCAGTGCCGGCGCGGTGGGTCTTGATGGCATCTGGTCGAATTTATTTCGACCGGTAATAAAGTCGTTAAGGAAATTTAAATAATCCGACGTTTCCGCATCCGCCTGTTTTTTATCTTTCAATGGTGTGCCAAAGGTTTGGCGTTCCCAATCAGTTTCAATTTCTTCGGCTGTCATATTCTGGTAATAATTCCAGTTCTTGTTATATTCGGCCGCATGCAGCTGGCAAAAATTATGATATTCATTCAATGAACGGCTTTTTGGTGCACGGCAAGTGCCAGCCTTTTCGCAACCGGGATATTCACATTTTTTAATCATCGCTTTGTCTCGATTTTTTATTTGCCAGGGGGTGATGTTCCGTTACCGCAGCTATAAGCCTGTTTGGCATGACATGGGTATATACCTGTGTCGTAGAAATATCTTCATGTCCCAGCATTGTCTGTATGGCGCGAAGATTCGCGCCGCCCGCCAACAGATGTGACGCAAATGAATGACGTAACACGTGCGGGCTTACACGATCTGGCGAAATGCCTGCCAAAACGGCACATTTTTTTATCGCTTTGAAAAATCCATCGCGTGTTATATGTCCAGCATTGCCGGAAGATGGGAATACAAATCGGGATGGATTTTCCTTATCATGTTTTATATATTCCGGATCGCGTTTCATTAATTCGTGCCGGATGCCAAGGTAATTTTCCAATGCACGCTTTGCACTGTCATGTATCGGAACCAAACGTTCTTTCGCGCCCTTGCCGCGAATAAGAAGTTTATCCCCAAGGATCTGATTCATCCGAAGTTCGCAAAGTTCTGATATTCTTAAACCCGATGCATAAAGAAGTTCAAGCATTGCGCGAAGCCGCAGCGAGTGTCTGAAATCACCGGCACTGGATATAAGAAGCTCTATTTCGTCGGCATCCAGATATTTGGGTATTTTTTTTGAAAGCTTTGGCATCTCTAAGATAACCGCAGGGTTTTTAGAAATAATTTTTTCAAGCGCAAGAAATTTATAGAACTGGCGAAATACGGATGTCTTTCTTGCAATGCTGCTTGCCATGACACCGTTACGTGACAATCCGGCAAGATAGTCTTGAATACCCGTGCCGGATACTTTGGAAAGATCACCCAATATCTGTTGGGCGCGTTCAAGGTCAGAGCGATAAGAATCGAGAGTCTTTACAGCGCGGCCTTTTTCAGCCGCAAGAGCTTCCAAAAATATATCTATATAGTTCATGAATTGCTTGACCCTATGGAAACAGCACGACTTCGGTCAAATGTTGTGTCGGTTGAAAATATATAAGCAACAGTGTGATAACAACGGCCGTCGCCGCTATGATTATCATGTTGTTCCGCAGAGTATGTTTTTTCTTTAACGGCATTTTTTACCTCGTTGCATAATTTATTAAGCCCTGAACCTTATTCTATATGGTATCATAGGACACTATGAATATCGCGGCACCGAACAGCACTATCAGTGGCGGTGCCAATACGGCAAGAAATGTCGGAAGACCGCCACTGGTACCAAGTGCACCAAAAACGTTTATTGTGAAATAAAGCGCGAAGCAAGCCAGAATTCCGATACTAAATTTCGTGCCAAAGCTGAAATTCCGGCGTTGTCTGGTCTGTGAAAATGCCACCCCCAGCGTGGCCATGGAAATCAGCGTCAGCGGAAGGAAAAGAAGCGTCCATAACTGTACCAAATGTGCACGCGGATTCAGACCCGTCCTTTCCATGTTTCGGATAAAAACGGGCAACTTCCATACCGAAACCTGTTTAGGCATCAAATGTCGTTCCAATACGGTTTCTGGCGTTATCATAGAATCCAAATGCCATGACTTTTTCTGTTCCGGGATTCCTTCTGGGCTGAACGAAGTTGCATTTCTTGCAGAAAACCCGTCGTCTGTCAGTGTTATTTCACGTGATTCGATTCGTGTCTTGAATTTGGAATCGTCGGACAATATAAATGCGGTGGAATTTGAAAATATAAGATTCCCTTTGGAATCGCGCCGCGCCCTTTCGGCGCGCAGTGTAAAGGTACCCCAATCCGTCGTTTCGCGCAGCCAGATGGCATCGTCAGTAAGCTCTATGTATTCCTGTGTGGCATCTTTACCGGATACGCTTACCGTATATGGATTAAGTACAAAGGTCGCAAGCAGTCCTACGATGCCCGCCACAAAAAGAAATGGCCTTGTGCTTTGATATGGGGACAGGCCGGCACCGGATATTATTACGCTTTCGGAAGAGCGTGTAAGATTGTACGAGGCAAGAAGTGTTCCCATAAATGTGGCCAGTGGCAAAAACAGTGGCACGTATTCCAAAAGCAATACGAATGAAGTCCAAAGAGCCGCGCCAGCATTGGCCGCGCCGGGAAGTTTTTCTATGAATGTTATGGAAAATATCACGCCGCCAACAATAAGCAGAACCAATGACAGACCCGATAAGAACCTGCGCATAAGAAATAGTGTTAATATTTTCGGTTTGAAAACCATTTCCAGATTATATCTGCTGAAATTGACATTTGCAAATGATTTGATTAGAGTGTTTATTGTGTAAAACAGGCATAGACATGGAAAAGAAACCAATATCCCGCGCGGGATTCGACGCGCTGATGAAAGAACTTAAACAATTACAGGAAATAGAACGTCCCGCTATAATAGAAGCGGTTCAGACTGCGCGCGCACATGGGGATTTGGGCGAAAACGCGGAATATTCCAGTGCGCGCGAGCGTCAACGTCATATAGACAAACGCATAAGACACCTTGAAGAAATAATAGGTAACGCCCAGGTCATCGATATATCGTCGCTTTCTGGCGATCGTGTTACATTCGGCGCGACCGTAACGGTAGAGGATGATACCGGCAACAAAATGCAATGCCAGTTGTTGTCTGATATAGAAGCCGATGGCAAAGTCGTAATAGCATGCACTTCCCCATTTGGCCGTGCTGTTATCGGAAAATGCAGGGGTGACACATGTGTTGTCCGTACCCCCGGGGGAGAGAAAGAATACGAAATATTGGAAGTAAGGTTTAATTAAATATGCCGGTGCGCGTTCTGCCAGATGATCT
Source organism: Alphaproteobacteria bacterium (assembly GCA_009777955.1). GTDB lineage: Bacteria > Pseudomonadota > Alphaproteobacteria > Rs-D84 > Rs-D84 > WRKW01. The sequence continues at coordinate 102,433 of WRKW01000003.1, forward strand.
GATCAACCAAATCGCAGCGGGCGAAGTGGTAGAGCGTCCGGCATCCGTGGTAAAAGAGCTGGTCGAAAATGCACTGGATGCCGGTGCGGATCAGATCGTTATCGACATAACGGATGGCGGACGGACGCTTATAAACGTGGTGGATAATGGAAGCGGCATGTCGCGTGATGATCTTTCTAAATGCATAATGCGGCATGCCACTTCAAAGTTGGCCGGGAATGATCTTTTGGATATAAATACGATGGGATTCCGTGGCGAAGCATTGCCCAGTATCGCAAGCGTCAGCAACATGACGATTGATACCGTCGGATTGCGGCTGGATTGCGAAACTTTTGAAATAAAACCATCGTCCTGGGAGATTGGAACACGTGTCAGGGTGGAAAATCTTTTTTCCAAAACCCCGGCTCGTCTGAAATTTCTTAGATCCGACAGGGCAGAAATGATGAGCGTGGCAGAAATAGTAAAACGTATGGCTTTGGCACGACCAGATGCTGGTTTTGTATTGAATAATAAATGGCGTTTTCCAAAGGGACAATCAATGCATGAACGCATCGTTTCAGTAATGGGTGACGATGTTTGTGGACGGATGATTGAATTGCCAGACAGCGGGGACGGCGGTTTGAAATTAACCGGTTTTATTTCAGAGCCCACATTGCGGCGCGCTTCTTCAATTGATCAATACTTGTTTGTAAATAACCGTCCGGTAAAAGACAAGGTTATGGTTGGCGCGCTTCGTGCCGCGTATATGGATGTGATGGCCGCGCGCGAATTTCCAGTTGTCGCGCTTTATTTGGAACTTTCCCCCCGCGAAGTTGATGTCAATGTATCGCCAGCGAAGACAGAGGTAAATTTTCTGGAACCATCCCGGGTCAGGGCATTCATAATACGAACATTGCGGAATGCGCTGGAAATACCACTTATTAACAAGAATACTTCCGCAAGTGGCAAAGATAGTTTGCAAACCATTCCTGCCGGTTCGTTTTCATTCACGCATACTTCATTTAAAGACTGGAATAATCATCGTGTCCGCGAGCCTGTGAGAAATTATGATTTTGCAAATGGAATGTCAGTCGGGAACGAACCACCGCCTGTCGAAAGCTTTGTGAACCCCCATAATCAGCCTTTGGGACACGCCATTGGTCAGATTGGCAATAAATATGTAATTGCAGAAAGTGCCGACGGATTGGTCGTGGTTGATCAGCATGCGGCGCACGAACGAATCATATACGAACGTTTGCGCAACCGTGAAATAAAACGACAGCTTTTGTTATCGCCGTTGGTCGTCAAATTAAAGCCCGAAGAAATTGCTGCTGTCATGGAAGTTGCAAATGATTTGTCGGATTGCGGTTTAAAAATCGAAGAATTTGGCGAAGATGCGGTTGCTATTTATGAAAAGCCCGCCGATTGGGATTTGGATTGGAATTCTGTGTTGCGCGATATGGCGGCAGAAATACGATCAACCGGCCATTCGTCAAAGATGTCTGAAAAATTGCATTTAAAGCTGGCTGGGTATGCATGTCACCATTCTGTCCGTGCGGGTCAAAAATTGGATTTGGCACAACAAAATACTCTTTTGCGTGATATAGAATCCACGATGCGTGGTGGACAATGCAATCACGGTCGTCCGGTGTATAAAATCATCCCTGTGTCAGAATTGGATAATTGGTTCGAAAGATAGAAATTATTGAATCGTTAACTTCTGCTGTTCTAATCTCTAATTTTCTCCTTTACTATTTCTTGTTTTTTTACTATAAATTCCAGGTAAACAAAGGAGAAAACATGGCAAACGAAGTTATCGATATGGTTGGTCAGGCCGCGCCGCTTGCACCGAAAAATGACATTTTTGGAATATTGCTTTATTGTGCGGTCATATTTGCGATTATTTATTTTTTTATGATCGCGCCGAACAAACGTCGCCAGGCCGAATACAAAAAAATGCTTGATGGATTGAAAGTCGGAAACAAGATACTTGTATCCGGTGGAATTTATGGTGTTATAAAGAAAATAGGCGATAAAACGCTTTCCGTAGAAATAGCAAAAGGCGTTGTGGTAGAGATACCAAAGGGTGCCGTGGCAAATGTGGAATAACTTGTGTTCGTGTCCGTGTTTGTGGTCTGTAACGGGCTTTTACAAACAGTGGCATAACCGCAGTCACGAAAGGTTTTTATCATGTTGAAAAAATTCGTAATTATTTTTGTCGCCCTGTTTGGCAGCCTGTTGGCTGTGCCGACAATATTTCCCGATATGGCGCGGGATTTTCCGGGATGGATTCAGCCTATATCTCTTGGTCTGGACTTAAAGGGTGGGGCACAGCTTCTTTTGGAAGTCGATACGAATGTGATGTTCAAGGAAAAAACCGCTCAACTTTATGATGTTACGCGCGCATCGCTTTTAAGCCGTGACAAGGGCATCATACGCTTTTCTGATTTACGTAATACCGGTGACAGCATATCGGTGGTTATACGCGATTCAGCGGACGTATCCAAGGCGCGCGGTCGCCTGCGCGCCGAATTCGGCGACAGTGCGGATATAGATACCAGGGGTAACGCTATAACAATTTCTTATTCCGACAAGCAAAAGGCAAAGATGATAGAGGATGCGCTGGGTCGTTCTATCGAAATTGTGCGTAAACGCATCGACGCGCTTGGCACAAAAGAGCCATCAATTCAAACCCAGGGTGGCAAATATATAATGGTGCAGTTGCCCGGTGTCGATAATCCGGAACGAATAAAAGATCTTATCGGCCAAACCGCCAAAATGACTTTTCATCTGGTAAACGAAGGCATCTCGCGCGAGCAGATGGCAATGGGTCGCCCGCCCACAGGTACGGAATTTATGCCCCTTATAGACGACCCGACACAGTTGGTTCCGGTTTATACGCGTGTAGATGTTTCCGGCGAAAGTCTGGTAGATTCCCAGGCCTCGTTTGACGAGAACAATATGCCGGTTGTGACAATGGTTTTTGATTCTGCTGGCGGTCGACGGTTTGCAAGGCTTACAGCCGAGCACGTGAATGAAAGATTTGCAATCGTCTTGGACGGAAAAGTCCTGTCCGCGCCGGTAATACGCGGACCTATTCCGGGTGGGCGGGGTCAGATTTCCGGAAACTTTACAGTGCAATCGGCCAAAGATCTTGCTGTACTTTTGCGTTCGGGTGCTTTGCCCGCCCCTTTGACTGTAATTGAAGAACGTACAGTTGGCGCAGGTCTTGGTGCAGATACTATCGCTGCTGGACGCTTGGGCTCTATTATTGGCGTGTTGTTGGTTGTGATTTCAATGCTGATTATTTATCGCGGGTTCGGAATAATCGCGAATGTTTCGCTTATGATAAATCTTATGATGATTATTGGTATTTCGGCTCTGTTGGGCGCAACACTGACGTTGCCTGGTATTGCGGGTATCGCCCTTACGCTTGGTATGGCGGTTGATGCGAACGTGTTGCAGTTCGAACGGCTGCGGGATGAACTTCGGGGCGGCTCGTCACCTCTTCGCGCTGTGGATGCCGGTTTTGCCCGTGCATTCAAGACCGTGCTTGATGCCAACCTTACTACGCTTATCTGTGCCCTGGTATTATTCCAATTCGGTGCGGGGCCGATACGCGGATTTGCCGTGACATTGTCCATTGGGATAATTACCACCCTGTTTACCTGTGTCGCCTTGTCGCGCGTTATGGTTGATGTTTATATGGGTGGAAAGAATAGGAAAATCGGATTTGTGAAATAGATTTGATTTATAGATAAAGGTTTTTACCATGCAATTAAAGTTTATGAAATATCGGAAACTGGCATACGTAATATCAGCGGCGATGATTGTGGTTTCTGTGCTGTCATTAAGTATAAAGGGTCTTAACTATGGTATCGATTTTGCCGGTGGAATATCGATAGAAATTGTGCCGGAATCGGCGGATTATACCATAGACAAGATGCGACATGACTTGGCGGTCTTTTCACCGGAATTGCAAGAATTTTCCGAAAGCAAGACAGTCCTTGTCCGTGTTGGTCTGAAAAAAGATTCCACCGAGGAACAACAAAATCAAGTTGTCCGTGAAATCAAAGAAATCCTGGATGACAAAGTTGAATACCGCCAGGTGCAGATAGTTGGGCCAAAAATAGGGGGAGAGCTTATCCGGGGCGGAATAATGGCTGTAATATTCTCGTTTACACTTATGTCCATATACATATGGATACGGTACAGGGGTGGATATGCCGTCGGCTCCTTTGTTTCTCTGGTGTTGGACTTCATATTGATGTTCGGATTCTTTTCCATCATAGGGTTGGAATTCAACCAGACCGCAATTGCAGTAATACTTATGGGACTTGGCTATTCTACTAATGACAAGGTTGTGAATTATGACCGTATAGACGAAAATGCGAAAAAATATCACAAAATGCCCCAAGAAGAACTTATAGACTTGTCTGTAAACGAAATGATGCGCCGGACTATTATAACTAATATTACAACTATGTTGTGCATGGCCGGGTTGTATTTCTTTGCCGGATCGGTTCTGCGCGAATTTTCATTGGCGATGATGTTCGCGGTGGTTTTGGGCACGCTGACATCTATCTATATTTCCAATGTTATTTTGTATCACTTTAACCTTAGAGGCGATAAATAGGGTGTGATCCAAGATGGGCAGAGGAGGGACTGTATGAGCAAATTATTTAAATCGCTTTATAAAGTTATAGTCTTAACTGTCGTGCCATGTGTTTTGTCAGCCACTTCGCTTTTTGATGTTAAAGAACCATTTCAAGATGGGCTGAATGTTGTAGAAGTATCAAATACTTTTACGGATATATTCGAGCAATTGGATAGTGTCAAATGGGGCGGGAAAGACATAAGAATTGCATTAGAGGCACTTGAAAAAATCGATGCCAACGCAAGTATAGCATTGACCGATAACCGTGCTTTTCTTGTTTGGAAAGGTGATATAGTTGGGAATTGGCCAAGACCGGCCGACCGTGATTGGAAAGCTTATGGCGAGATTGCCACGGCAATGATATTAAGGCTGCGGGAAAAAATTCCGTCTTTGAGAGATCTTTCAGAAAATAGACTTTACGAAACCGTGGTCGGTGCGCTGATGAAAGGTGTGGATGAAGATGGCAGATACATATATTCCAAAAGAGCCGAAATTATGGAAGATGGTCGCTTGCTGACATCTGTCGGAATAGACGGGCTTCGCGACGAACGCGGAAACTTCCGCGTAACCGGGGTGTTCATGGGCGGATTGGCCGATGTTGCCGGAATTCGCGCGGGCGATCTGATTATGGAAATCAACGGAGTGCCGATGATGGCAATGCAGCCGGGAGAGATCACCGCCGCATTTTCCGGTTTTAATTCCGGAACCGTAAAAATCCTGGTCGCGAACGAATCGGGTACTCGTCCGGTTGTCTTGCGACGCACGACAGTTCTTATGACCGATGCGGATATTATATGGAAAGAACAACTTTCTACAAGCAAGGATCAGGAACAGGAAGCCGGAATACTGGAAATAATAGTTCACAGGGTTTCGGATGGGGCGGTTGCTATAATAAACGAAGCACTTGGGAAATATCCGGCGACGGGAATTGTTCTTGATTTGCGTGCAAGCGGTGGCGATGATGAAAGGGCAGCGGCAAAGATCACAGGCTTGTTCATGGGGGCTGTTCCAGTATTGCGTAGTACTTTGACCGCACAGGAAGAAATCGAAGTCACGCCTGGCGGCGATGCCGTAATAAGTGAAGATATCCCAATTGTGGTTGTGGTGTCCGGTGCGACCCAGGGTACTGCGGAAGCTATAGCATCCGCGATGTATGAAAACAAGCGCGGGGTGCTTATCGGTACGCCGACGGCGGGCAGGGCGCGCCTTGCCACACGGCTTGGTCTTAAAAATGGCGGAGAGCTGGAAGTCATGAATCGTGTCATAAAGACCGGTGCGGGTCGAATTATAGACGGTCGCGGGGTTTTTCCAATAGTGTGTCTTTCAAATATACGCAGCAACAGCCAGCGCGAAGCGTTCTTTTTGAATGTTACCAATGGTAATTTTGGCGGTCGCGACTTTAACAGGGAAGAAAACATAGATCCCGATGCAATCCGCAAAGGCTGTCCGGCAATAAGATCGGGTGCCGATGAAGACGCGGCAGCCGCTGCCGTCGCGGCAAAGATATTGACTGACAGTAAAATATATGATGAACTGATAACGAAGTAATAATTCATGTCCGATAAATATTTATCCATGCGCGAAAAGATAAATGGGTTCTCATTTGCAAACCTTGGTATTTTTTCAGGCTTTGCAAGCAGTATTATCAGCGCGGTGTATTCCTTGATTTTGTTGGATATATTTCATAATTCTGCGACTGTTGGTATATATGTATCTATATATTACGCATTTGCCTTGATAATCGGATTATCTTCGGCAGAGATATTCAAACGAATTACAAAGGCAAAGCTTTTTTACGCCTGTCTGCTGGCGGCGGGAATATTGTATTTCATGATGGCTTTTCAGATAAAGCCCGCGACATTCATATCGCTTGATTTCATAAGTCTGATCCCCCAAATTCTGATAGGTCTTTTGATACCGTTATTCATGGCCGATTTTTCGAAAGATGTTGGTATGGAAAAATTGAATGGACGATACTGGCTTTGGGTGAACATAGGTGCTTTGCTTGCACCGATGTTGGCCATGACTATCGCTGATAGTTTCGGTATACGCACCCCGTTCTTTGCAGTGTCGTTTATGTATATAGCTGGCTTGTTCTATTTCAATCGTATGAAAATAATCCAACAGGAAAAAAAGATAAAAACCATCGATCCAAATCGGACGTTGCGGGCTGTCTGGCGTAATACCAGATTATTTTTCCGCCGCAAGGCATTCGTCCGTGCATACCTGGTGTTGTTCGGCAGTTATGCCTTGGTGGCAATGCGTGTAATATATGTTCCTATTATAGTGGTAGAACAAGGCTTTTCAAAAGACATACTTGGTCTGATTCTGACACTTGGAATAATTCCGTATGTGATACTGTCGGAACCGCTTGGAAGATTTGCCAAAAAGTATGGCAAAAAAGGCTTTTTGCTTACCGGATTTTTGTCTTTCGCCGTACTTTCATTCTGTGCAGTATTCGCGGAAGGCTGGTCATTGCTGGTTATATTTGTACTTTGGCAGATTTCGGGTGCCCTGATAGAGCCATTACGCGATCTGTTATTTTTTGACGCTGCAAAAAAAGAAGACAGGGCGCGATTCATGGGCACATTCAGAACGGCCACCAGCATACCGCGGTTTATTGCTCCGCTGGCCGGTGCGACTATGATATTTGTATTTGGTGCCACATCGGCTGTTTGGATAATTTCCGGATTGTTGGCTTTATTTACTGCTGTAATATTGTTAAAGAAGTAGCGGTTGATTTTATTTCTATAAAAGTTGTAGAGTGCAAGCACTAACAAAAGGAGCAAATTATGGCAAAAAAGAACGAAGCGACCGTTGCTGTCGGCAGCACAAAGAATGCGGCGTTGGAATCAGCATTGGCACAGATTAAAAAGGAATTCGGTAAAGACGCGATTATGACTATGGGTGATGGTGCTACCCAGAATATCCAATCAATTTCGTCCGGTTCTTTGGGACTTGATATAGCACTTGGTATCGGGGGATATCCAAAGGGTCGCATAGTCGAGATATACGGCCCGGAATCTTCGGGAAAAACTACACTTGCGTTGCATGCTGTGGCCGAGGCCCAAAAGCTTGGCGGAACATGTGCGTATATAGATGCCGAAAATGCGCTGGATCCTTCGTATGCGAACAAGCTTGGCGTGGATGTTAAAAACCTTATCATATCCCAGCCTGATTCCGGCGAACAGGCTCTTGAAATCGCAGACACTCTGATAAAATCCGGTGCTGTTGACGTTGTGGTTGTTGATTCTGTTGCCGCACTGGTACCTCGTGCCGAATTAGAAGGAAATATAGGCGATACATTCGTAGGAACAACAGCACGCCTTATGTCCCAATCTTTGAAAAAACTGGCGGGAAGTGTTTCGCGAAGCAATACTTTGTTGGTATTCATCAACCAGATACGCATGAAAATCGGCGTTATGTTCGGTAATCCAGAAACAACAAGTGGTGGCAACGCGCTTAAATTTTACGCATCTGTCCGCCTTGATATACGCCGCACTGGGGCAATAAAGGACAAAGAATCTGTAATAGGAAACGAGACACGTGTAAAGGTCGTAAAAAACAAGGTCGCGCCCCCGTTCCGTGTAGTTGACTTTAAAATCATGTATGGCGAAGGAATATCGCGCACATCAGAAATATTGGATATGGGTGTAAAGTTTGGCTTTATTGAAAAGGCTGGAAGCTTTTATTCATATAATTCAGAACGTATAGGGCAGGGTGAAGCCAACGCACGCGAATGGTTAAAAAACAACGAAGTCGCACAACGCGAATTGCTTGATAAAATCATGTCGCGGTCTGCTGGAATTGCCGAAGAGATGACGACAGGCCCAGAAGGTTCCGAAGACGATGACAATGATGCAAATGAATAAAGTGTGGGATAAGTAAAGTTTGCTGGATATAATCAAATACAATACCAAATGCGGGGGAGATCATGAAAAAAACAATAGATATTGCATATAATTTCGATGGGACTCGCTGGAAGACAGCAGCGGTTTCTATAATTTCTCTTTTAAAAAATCGCGGAAATAATCATTATTTCGTACACTGTGTGGTAACAAAAGATATGTTTGAAAACCGTGATGCAAGAAAACAAATGGAAAACATAGTTGCTGGCATAGACAAAGATTCAAAGATAGAATTCATACAATTTGATCCGAAAAAAGCATCTATACCATATGATAACAATATGGCGTTCGGTGGTGGTATTTGTTATTGGAAACAGGATTTTTTTACGATTTTCCCAAAACTTGATCGTATTATATATCTGGATGATGACACAATTGTTCTGACCCCGCTTGATGAACTTGCAAATATAGGTCTGGGTAAAAATTACTTGATGGCGTTCCGTCCGGGTCAGGCCTTTCGCGGAATAGGGGATTCAAAAAGATATGGCGAGATTCAGCAGTACAACGCCGGCGTTATAATAATGAATCTGAAAGCGATAAGAGAATCCAAGATATACAAAACATTTGCGGAACTTTTAAAAGATAAAAATCTTTCGTTCGAACAGGGATTGCTTGCCGTCGCGTTCAAAGGTCGGCTTGCCATGTATGACGGGCATACTCTTTATAATTATCGCACGCACGCCGATTATGCAACGAGAGGCAAAAAAATAGCTATAATCCATTATACCGGAAAGAAACCTTGGTTCTTTGTAACCAGAAAGATGTCCGCATGGTGGAAATACGCAAAAATGTCGCCGTTCTATAAACAATTCAGATCGAATTGGATATACAATTTCTTCCTGTATATTTCCATAATGTTGTTGCCCAGCAAAAAGATGCGGCACCGTTTACGGAATAAATACAGCAGACTTTGAATGGTCACAAAATCTTAACTTCTTTTTGCTTTTTTGCGCATCGATGGGTCAAGCTCTTTTTTACGAAGGCGTATGGTCTGGGGGGTAACTTCCACAAGTTCGTCGTCTTGGATATAAGACAGTGCTTCTTCAAGACTGATGCGCCGCGGTGGCGACAGGAACAGTTTTTCATCCGAAGTGACACTGCGCACATTGGAAAGCTCTTTGCCTTTTATGGGATTGACTTCCAAATCATTTTCTTTTGAATGCTCGCCAATTATCATGCCGCTGTAAACCTGTGTTTGTGGTTCTATGAACAGGGTTCCGCGTGGTTGCAGATTGAACAGGGCGTATGTTGCCGCCGCGCCGTTTTCCATACTGATCAGAACCCCGGGGCGATGCTGTTCTATATCGCCGCGGTACGATCCGTATTCCGAAAAAATGCGGTTCATGATTCCGGTGCCACGCGTATCTGTGCGGAATTCGGACAAATATCCTATAAGACCGCGCGATGGTGCGCTGAACATTATGCGGGATTTTCCGATGCCCGATGGCTTTATTTCCACCAGCAGAGCCCGCCGCTTTGTCATTTTTTCTATCACTGTGCCGGAAAATTCTTCGTCTACATCGATGACTACATCTTCGATTGGTTCCAGGGTTTCCCCGTTCGAATCGGTGCGCATCACTACTCGCGGTCGCGAGACTGAAAGTTCAAATCCTTCACGGCGCATGGTTTCTATAAGTATGCCAAGCTGAAGTTCTCCGCGGCCGCTGACTTCAAATGCATCATTGCTGGCACTTTTTGTTACGCGCAGTGCTATATTTGTTTCCGCTTCGCGGAACAAGCGTTCGCCGATCATTCGCGATGTCAATTTTTTTCCACCGCTGCGTCCGGCCATCGGGCTTGTATTAACAAAAAATGTCATGGTTAGCGTTGGCGGGTCTATGGGCAGGGCAGCAATGGGTTCTGTTACCGATGGGTCGCACAAAGTATCCGCTACGGTTGCTTTTGCAAAGCCGGCAACTACGACTATATCGCCCGCGTTCGCCGATTCGAGCGATATTTTCTCTACACCGCGGTGTTCTATGATTTTTGTGATTCTGGTATTTTCTATGACTTCGCCCGACATGCCAATGGCTTTGACAGATTGTCCGATTCGCAGCGTACCCGATTCGATTTTTCCGGTAAGTATCCGGCCTACATAGGGGTCGGCTTCCAGCGTTGTAGCCAGCATTCGAAATGGTGCGTTAATATCGCAACGTCCAGATACGCCACAGTCCGGCGCGGGTACATGATCTATGATAAGCTGGAACAAAGGTTTCAAATTTATACGCTCATCATTCAAATCGCGTACAGCCCAGCCGCTGCGTCCCGTGGCATATAAGTATGGAAAGTCCAACTGCGAATCGGTCGCCCCCAGCTTGTCAAACAGATCGAATGTTTCGGACAAGACTTCGTTCGCACGCTGATCCGCACGATCTATTTTATTTATGCAAACGATTGGCCGCAGACCAAGTTTAAGGGCTTTTGACAGTACGAATTTGGTCTGGGGCATTGGACCTTCGGCCGAATCGACCAACAGCACAACACCGTCGACCATAGAAAGTATTCGTTCTACTTCTCCGCCGAAATCTGCGTGGCCGGGGGTATCTACTATATTTATTTTATAGTCGTCCCATACAATACTTGTCGGTTTCGCGCTTATTGTTATTCCGCGTTCTTTTTCTATATCTCCGCTGTCCATGACGCGCTCAGCTATCCGTTGATGCTCTGCGAATGTTCCGGCTTGTTTCAGCATATTGTCCACTAATGTGGTTTTTCCATGATCAACATGGGCGATGATGGCGATATTACGGATTTTCATATAGATACCTTTTTTGAAATGCCCGCAATTATATAATAAAAATCCCACAATTTCAACCTGTTGTATGGATTATATTTACAGCATAATGAAAGATATATGACAGCATAAGGCGAATGTCGCATTATGCTGTCATGTTAAAGAAAAATATATTTGATTATTTCTTTCCGCCGATTCGTTTTCGGTCGCCCATTAATAGTTGCAATTTTTCCGGTACATTGACACTGCCGTCCGCATTCTGGTGATTTTCAATCACCGCAGCCAAAGACCGGGGCAAAGCCATTGCCGTATTATTCAAAGTTGCTACGAATTTGACTTCATTTGTGCCATTTTCGCGATACCGGGTGTTGGTTCGCCGTGCCTGAAATTCGCCGATTGAAGAACAGCTGCCCAATTCGATATATCTATTTTCTGCCGGAAACCATGCTTCTATGTCGTCCATCTTGATTTTATTAAATCCCATGTCGCCGGTTGATGTGGCAAGGATATGATACGGCAACCCCAGGTCAATCATGATTTCTTCTAAAAATTCCAGCAACAATGCATGCATTTCCGGTGTTTGTTCGGGCTTGCAAAATATAAATTGTTCCACTTTGTGAAATTCATGAAAACGTATAAGTCCGCGGGTGTCGCGTCCGGCTGCACCGGCTTCTTTACGATAACAGGGGGAAAAGCCCGCATATTTGATAGGTAACTTGTCTTCTGGAATAATTTCGTTGCGGTGCAGAGAGTTTATCACAATTTCTCCCGTTCCCGACAGGCACTTGTCTGGCACATTAAGATAAAAGACATCATTGTCCATAACCGAAAGGTCGCTGCCTGGAAAGTGTCCGGCATCAAAAATCATCTGGGGTCTTACAATCGATGGCACCTGGATAAAGGTAAATCCTTTCGCGATCATCTTTTGAATTACAAAAGTTTGTATTGCCAGATCCATTTCGGCTGCTTCGCCGATAAGACAGTATTCCCGCGTACCGCTTATTTCAGCAATTTTTTCCGGAAACCACCAACCGTTCATATCCAGTATTTCCCAATGTGGCCGCGGGGTAAAATCGTATTTTCGTTTTACACCGGCTTCTTTGGTTACGATATTGGCCGATGCATCCGCACCCACGGGCGAATCGGCATCTGGTATCTGTGGTACGCAGTGTAACAGATTGGAAAGTTCCATCTCGGCAGTTTTCAGTGCGACTTCATCATTTGCGATGCTGTTACTGATCTTTTTTGATTCGGCGACCAATGGCGCACGACCACAAGTGTCAGTATTGGCTATCTGTGCGGTAATTTTATTCTTTTCCGCGGTTTTGGTTTGGGTACTGGTTTTAAGCTGGCGTACGCGCGTATCCAGTTCCAGTATGTCATCAGTATGATCTGGAAAGCCTTTTTTTACACAGGCATCCTTTATAATTTTCGGGTTTTCCCGAATAAATTTTATATCGAGCATGATTTTACTCCATAAGAGTTTGTTGAATGATTATAATGTGTGCGAAAAAATTCGCAAATGAAAACTATTCCCCCGGGGGGGATGACAAGGACGAAAAAATGAAAAATACTTTGTTCATTATGCTTGTATTATAATATGTTTCATGCCCGGTGCAAATTATTTTTATGCCACAGCCGCGAAGGGCAATTGTTCTGCAAGCTCGTCATGGAACAATTGCGGATCTTCTACTACCCGTTCAAAAGTCTTTACAAACAGGTAATCGGAAAGTCGGTTGAAATATTTTATTATGGAATCGCAGTTCATGTATCGTTCATTAAGTGGTTTTGCGCGTTCCGACTCTGCGAATTCGACAACACGGCGTTCACATCGCCGACATACCGAACGTGCCAGCGACACGTACCCGCGCGGATTCACGAACCATGTCGGAATAGAATTGTTGTGGCTGGTAATATAGTCTTCCAATGACCATATCTGTTGGGCGATTCGTTTTTCATTCGGCTGTTTATAATAAAAATACCCCATAAGCTCTGATAAAAAGGTTTGAATCCCATCGAATTTATCGCCGGAAAGACCAAGCACGCACGACAATTCATCGATATTTCCCATAAGTTCTATGACAGGGTGGGTTTTGCTGGAAATCCGATCCGGATTCAGCTGGGTCATTCCGCCGTCGCCTGCCTTTGTTGTTATCTGAGCCATGTCGAAAAACCTTTTTCTTTATTTTATTCCAGAAGAGCCAAAACTCTTCGCCCCTCTATCAGTTTCCGAAAGCATATCTACAAATTCTATCTTTGGCTTCTCTATTCTCTGCACTACTATCTGCGCTATCCTATCGCCGAACTCTATATTGACCGGGGCATTGGTCAGATTTGTCAGACAAACCTTTCCTATCCCGGTGTAAGAATGGTCAATTGTACCATAGTGGCACAATACGCCCTTTGCCGACATTCCAGAACGCGGGCGGATAAGCCATTCAACCAAATCGTCTTCTTTGACTAACTGTAACCTGATTCCAGAGCTTATAACTTTTGTTTCGCCTGGATTCAGTGTCACAAATTCTTCCGCACAGCGCAAATCTATCCCCGAATTTCCATAATCCCATTCAAACTTTTTTTCACCCGAAAGGTATGTATTCCTTATCTGTTCGCTTTCAAAGACAACATTCATCTTCATTGGCAAAGCTTTTTCTATATCATCTCGCATGCGCCACCGCCACATGCCACTTCGCCCGTGAAATTTACAAAGCTTTTTTCTTCCTTTATGGTATCCAGCCGGAACACATAGTCTTTGTCTGCAAATGCCTTGTATACTTCTTCATTTGTTTCTTCGAACGGTGCCTGTTTATAGCTTGCGTCGGAATAGGGCAGCAAGGATATACCGGTATAGTTTTGACGGTTTTCCCACATCCATTCACGTACATCGTCCCATTCATGGTTCTTTACATTGACCGTACACGACACATTATTATAATTATCACCCTTTATATGCCCGGGCTTGACCCAATTTTCAGATATATACTTTACGCGTTCCAAAAATTCCAATGCTGTTTCATTCCGTCTTGTTACCGCCCCATCCGGTGCGCGCATTATCAGCGACAGTATACCGTTCTTTTCCGGTTTTGATATGTCGTCTTCCACAAGATCTGGGAAGTTTTCCTTCATATAAGCATAAATAGGTTCCAGCTTGTTTATTCTTACGCGGCGGATATAGTGCTTTGCATACCATGGATGAACGCCGGAACTGGTACCAAGCAACAATGCGCCAGTACCATCGGGTTTTACGTTGGTCAAGCGTTCGGCCCGGTTGATACCGATCATGTCAGCTACTTTTTCGTTTGCGCTGCGCACATGCTCAACCGCCTGGCGGAAATCAATCTTAGTAAGATCCGGATGCGATGCGATTCCGGTTATGGATACGCCTATAAGAGCTGCTTTTTCTGCATTCTTTTTCCATCCCGGACGAATGTATTTAAGATCGGTGTAAGATGCCTGTAAAGTTCCAATAACGGAACAGTAATAAGCGCGTTCGTTAAAATCTTCCTGGGATTCGACGGTGCCCAGGTTTATGGATGACAGATTGCAAAATCCCATTGATGGCATGGATATTTCTGCACAGGGATTAATCAGCCAGTCGCGGTTGTTGGTCCAGATAAAACCTGGTTCTCCACAGCCGGATTTTTGGGTAACGGTAAATATTTTATCGAAATCTTCTTTTGTCGTGGTGTCGCGGTCGAATTGAACAGAATTATTTGCCAGTCCCCGTTGTGGATTTTCGACCCACCATTCGCCTTCTTTTGCATGTAGCATAAGTTCGTCGTCTTTGTCGAACAGGGCTATCATGGCACTGCGACGGATCCCGCCGCTTAACACTGCGTCTGAAACAAAGCAACATATGTCGTAACAGTCCAGGGTTGAAAGCCGCAAATCATCCGCCGCCAGTTTTTTATCCAATAATTTTTTCACATTATTTATTGCATCCCGCAACGGGTCTGAACCGGGTGCAGGTGCCATGCTGGATTTCACCAGTGCGCCTTTTGGGCGGATTTGGGAATAATCGAATTCTATCTTTACGCCATCTTCAAAGTAAGCACTGAAAAGTGCACGGATACAGTCGGCCCAGCCTTCGATTGAATCTTCCGGTGTGAATACGGTTTTCGAATCGGTTTTTGGCTTTATTATCTGCGGAAGTTTTTCGATGAAATGTTTCCTTACCGAAAATCCAACGCCGCATCCTGACAATAATAAGTGGAACAAATCAGAAAACGCCGCCAAAGAGTCTATGGCGACGGCACTGCAATTATACATTCTGTTATTGTTGGCTTCGACCCCATATCCGCCGAATTGCATAGAACGCATGGATGGAAGTATTTTTTTTGCCAGAACCAGTTCGTATGCTTTTTCTATGATTGGAAGCATATCCGGTATATGGGTGAATTTACGAATATGCATGTCCTTGTTGCGTGCGACAGTTTCTGGCCACGTTTCGCGACGCTTGTTATCAGGCATGTACTTTGCATACTTCATATAATATATCAGATCTGAAAGAGTCTGGGTCGTTTTGTTCACGGTCTTGAACCTTCCTTTTTGATAGTCCTTTGATTATAGCATTTCTTGGCACTAAAATCAATAATTTGTGGTTGTTTTGGATTTTCTGACACAATATATAGTATTTTTAGTATAAATGGGATAAAAAAATTTTAAGATTTTTACATATTTTTACTTGCATTTATAAATCGGGCTGAATCTTGGGATTTTTTACACGGTCGATTCGATTGGGTTTTGTACAAAAAATAAAAGAGTACCAAAAATAGTTAATAACTTGTCGATTCGCACTTGCCAACACATATAAAAGGGGATAAACTTTGCGCGCAAAATATAAAACAAGAGGTTTAAGTATGTATGACATTATTATACTGGGATCTGGTCCGGCCGGATTGACCGCGGCACTTTATGCTGCGCGGGCAAATAAAAAGACCATGGTATTGGGTGGTGACCAGCTTGGTGGGCAAATGGCCACGATTCATTCTTTGGAAAATTATCCGGGAACGCCGGGTATAAACGGGTTGGATTTGGCAAAAGTAATGCAAAAACAGGCCGAAACCTTTGGGGCAGAAGTTGTTTTTGCATCGGCGAAAACGATAGTTCATGGCGATTCATATAAAGTGATTGCCGACAACGGTTCTGAATACGAATCTAAGACCATCATAATTGCCACCGGGGCCAAACCCCGTCGTCTTGAAGTAAAAGGTATACGTGAATTTACCGGAAAGGGCGTGTCGTATTGTGCTACTTGTGATGGGTTCTTTTATTCGGGTCGGGATGTTGTTGTCATAGGTGGCGGGAATTCAGCATTAAACGATGCATTGTATCTTTCAGACATAGCAAAGTCGGTAAAGATCCTGTATCGAAAAGATTCGTTTGCCCGCGGCGAAGCGGTTCTTGTAAATCGTGCAGAGAAAGCCGCGAACATGTCATTCTTGTTCAATACAGAGATAGTCGAAATAGGCGGTGGCGAATCGGGTGTTGAATATGTTGTTACTGCGAATAAAGAACGAATCGATTGCGATGGAGTATTCATAGCAATAGGGCACGAAGCCAATACCGACTATCTTGCCGAATCGGTAAAACGTGATGATATGGGTCGACTTGATCCGTCAAAGCTGCCAATTGGTATGTTTGTTTGTGGCGATGTACAATCAGGCCTTAAAATGCAGGTCGCAACCGCGGTTGGTGCCGGTTGCGATGCAGCCATGGATTGTATAGCATATATTAATCAACATGGCTGAATTAATTAATATAGATACCGCGCATTTTTAACACCGCTTTTGCGGTGTTTTTTTACTTTTTTTGATCTGCAAAATATGATATAATACGCACCAGAGAAGAAATTCTAAACTCACAGAAAACAATAGACACAACCATCACGGATGCGTCGCTGTTTCAAAAAGAAAAGACTTACAAAATGAAAAAAACAAATTTTATACTTTGTTCCTTGATAACAGCTTTTTGTGTTCAGGGTGCATATGCCAACCCGTTTGAATATGATTATTATGCTGGGGCGCGATTCGGGTTTACGATGGCTGATTTTAAAGAAACGCAAAATCTTGGTGTGCTTCATTTGCCGGCTAATATAGATGCTGATTTTACTGTCAAACATTCCGCGTCTATGATGGGTGGTAATATGTTTATGGGGTACAGATTGAACAGAACCTGGTCTTTAGAGGGAGAGCTTGGATTCCTTGGATCATACTCTGATGAATACGAAGATTTTGAACTTTCTATCAACACACCTTATGTACAGGCGAATCTTTTGGCTAATACAGCCCGAAAGAAAAGTGGTTGGTTCTATGCTGGTGCTGGTCTTGGTGTGGCATTGCCAACTATATCGGTTACTGATAAATTGAATAATCCAGCTAGTTATCTTGTCGGAGAAAAAAATAGCACATCCATGTCACCATTGGTTGCTTTTATGGCAGGATACAAAGTAAAGCCAGCCCCCAGATGGTTTGTGGACTTTGGGTATAAGCTTTCTATGTACCAAGGTGGATCTTTAAGCAGGCTTTTTGCAGATGCAGAAAATGATCCTATCGAGTATGTTCATATGTTTAATACAGTTGGCCTTGTGACGAATCATACGTTACAGCTTGGAATTGGATATGAATTCTAGGCAGGTTGCGCAAAGCACAGTCTGCTAATAATAACAAACAAAGCGGAGAGAGTATACAATGTTCAACAAAAATAATTCTTATGAAAAATCTTACAGCAGGGTCAGCCTTTGCGCTCTATGCTCTGTGCTCTCGGCCTTGTGGGCGGTGGACGCTGCGAACGCAGCTGCAACTGTACGTGCATCTGGTGTTTCGGCATCTGGTGTTGCATCCGCTGGTGCCCCGATAAAGGGTGCGGTGTCATCTACTTCTGGAAGTGTTGCCAGGGCTGGGTCTTTACCAGCTGTGGCATCGCCGCGTGCGTCAAGCACGGCTGCGGCGGATACCGCGCGCAAGTCAGCTATATATGATTATATAAGAGGCGGTGGCAGCAGCGGTGGTATTGCGGCGGGCGGCGGTAATGTCATAGGTGGCGGCGGTGTAAATGTTGATTTGTCGGATTATGTCACACAAAGAGAATATGATTCCGAAGTTAAGAATATCTGGGAAAAAATTGATCAGCGAGATGATGAATTAGATCATATTTTATCACTGGGGGGAATACCCGGACCCGAAGGAGCCCAAGGCGAACAAGGTGTGCAGGGTGAACAAGGTTTACAGGGTGTCCAAGGAGCCCAGGGTCATCAGGGTTTAAAAGGCGAAGAAGGGGCATCTATATATGAACTTGCTGGTGGTGATGCAGAGTGGGGCAATATCGGCAATTGGATGCGAACCGAAGGTATGGTTGGTGAAACTGGTGCCCAGGGTCATCAAGGAGCCGTCGGTGCCCAAGGAGATCAAGGTGCCCAAGGTGTCCAAGGAGCCACCGGTGTAGGTATCCAAGGTGAACAGGGGGTTCAAGGAGCCCAAGGAACACAGGGTGTCCAAGGAGCCCAAGGAGCAATTGGTGTCGGTATCCAAGGCGAACAGGGTGTCCAAGGAGCCCAAGGAGTACAGGGAACACAGGGTGTAGCCGGGGCGCAAGGTGCCACTGGTGCGGGTATACAGGGTGAACAAGGTGAACAGGGTGTCCAAGGAGCCCAGGGTCATCAGGGTTCTGTCGGTGCCCAAGGCTCGCAAGGTCACCAAGGTACCCCTGGGGTTGGCTCTGATGGTTCGCAAGGCCCACAAGGTTCACAAGGTCATCAGGGTAATCAGGGTAATCAAGGTTCTGCCGGAGCCGATGGTGCCCAAGGCTCGCAAGGTCACCAAGGAGTACAGGGTTCCCAGGGTGCAGTCGGTGCCCAAGGATCCCAAGGTCACCAAGGTGCAGCCGGAACCAATGGTACCCAGGGATCACAAGGATCCCAAGGTGCGCAAGGTATCGCAGGAGCCCAAGGAACACAGGGTTCCCAGGGTGCAGTCGGTGCCCAAGGATCCCAAGGTCACCAAGGTGCAGCCGGAACCAATGGTACCCAAGGGTCACAAGGATCCCAGGGTGCGCAAGGTGTCGCAGGAGCCCAAGGAACACAGGGTTCCCAGGGTGCGGCCGGTGCGCAGGGTTCCCAGGGTGCCCAAGGATCTCAGGGCGCGCATGGACGAATTCCCTCTGGATCTGCTACAGCGACAAACTATGTCACTATCTGGGTACAGTAATAATAATATCGGACAACAAGTTGCGGCGCGAAATGCGCCGCAGTTTTTTTTCTTGCGACCAATTTGCCATTGTGTATAATCGCAAGAAAAGGCGGTGAAAATATGATAGATCCGGTAAAAAGAACTTTCATTATAAACAAACTTATACGCGATAATAATCTGAAATCATATCTTGAAATAGGGGTTTCAAATCCATACGTTAACTATTTGGGTGTGAAATGCGCACGAAAAGTATCTGTGGATCCTTGCGAATTATGCGAATTTTTTTCAAAAGAGGCTATAAGCGGGTTCAAGCAATTCATAGATCACAAAGTAACGTCTGATGAATTTTTTTCAAAAAATACGGAAACATTCGACATAATATTCATTGATGGTGACCATTCTTATGAACAGTCCCTGCGCGATCTTAATAATTCGTTGAAAATTGTTAATCCGGGTGGATTCATAGTGTTACATGATGCATGTCCGCCTTGTTATGAAAACACCCAGGTTGAAAACCTGCACAGTGGAAAGCCGTATAATGGAGAGGTTTGGAAAACCATAGTATCCGCAGTTCGTCAATCAAAAGGAGAGCTGAAAATAAAAACCCTTATTTGGGACTGGGGCGTTACGGTAATAAAAAAGATATCGGATTATGCGGTTGAAATTGTTCCGGAAAATCTGGATTATTACAGAGATTATAGCATTCCGGCATTGAATCCGGAATATGACATCTGTTCTTTGAATAATGAAAAAGTTTCTTATTTCACATCACTGTATAACACGCCGCAAAAATTAATAGAACGCACGACCCGAACAGTATTGAACCAAACAAATCCCAATTGGGAATGGGTGTTGGTTGATGATTCTGATAATAATGCGGATTCCGAAAGACTTTCGAAATACTTCGTTTTTTTAAACGATGATCGCATAAGGTATTTTAAATACAGCCACAGGTCAGATGGATTTATAGGGGAAGCAAAGCACCGTGCGGCATCGCTTTGTCGTGGCACGTATCTTGCGGAATTGGATCATGACGATCTTCTTATGCCGAACATTACAGCTGATATATTAAATAACTCTGCTGGGTTTGATTTTATATACTCTAACTGTGCATCTGTAATAGTAGCTGATGATGAAACCTTATCAACCGGTGAAATATACGGGGAAGGGTTCGCCATGGGATATGGCAGCTATCGCACTACATTGGCCACAAATCCGTTGAATGGTTTTGACCATGAATATCAGGAATGTGTATGCTGTCCGATAAATCCGAAAACAATCCGACATATAGTCGGCGTGCCAAATCATATAAGGGTCTGGAACAGGGAATTTTATAACGCCATACAGGGACATAATCCGGATCTTTGGGTTGTGGATGATTACGAGCTGGTTTTACGGTCGTTTCTTGCGGGCGGAAAGTTCCTGCATCTGGATGTTTTGGGATATCTGCAAACATCAACCGGCCAGAACACTACTGATAGCCGCCGTTCTAAAATCCAAATAATTCTTGCCGCGATTGTCGCCGCCAACGATGAAAATATAAAGATGGAATTTGCAGCAAGAAAAATGAATGACTGGGCATATGAATATCACAAAGATCGTTTCGGATTCCAATCGTTACATTACTGGGATGTGCCGACCCAAAAGGATGCCTTGCGCGCGAATGATATATGGCCAGAGAAGAAATAGATGTTCTTAACAAAAGAAAATAAAATCAAATGGAAATTTTTGGGCGCGGCACTTGTCGCTGTGGTATTGCTTTGTCTGGCGGGGATTCTGTGGCTTGATAAGCACATATTCATTTTTTTACGCGAATTTGACGGATTATGGGTCAGAATTTTCCAGTTTGCAGGAAGTTCTAAATTTTGGCTTTTCGCATCAATCACAGTATTCGGTATCGCAGGTTTTTTGTATATAATGTTTTCCAAATTTTGGATTGGCTTTTCCAACAAAGCTCGTCTTTTGTCCCGTATATCTGTTTTTGTTTTCATTTCTGTCTTGCTTTCCGGTGCGGCGACAGGTGTATTAAAGTTTGTGTTTGGAAGAATGCGCCCCATACTATGGGAAGTTTTCGGCCAAACCGGCTTTTATCCTTTGAACGCGGAATGGGTGCTAAATTCGTTTCCCAGTGGCCATGCGACCGCAAGTTTTGCTGGTCTTGTCATGATAGGGCTTTGGTTTCCACGTTTAAAATGGGCGACATGGACGCTGGCGGTTATGGCGGGACTGTCACGCATAAGTCTGGGGGCTCATTGGCCGTCCGATGTCCTGTTGGGGGCGTTTATTGGTATGGTTACAGCTGATTTTGTATTTTCAATCTTTAAGCGATCCAGGCGCATGGATTTTTTTGCAAATTAGATTTATTTGTGGTATAATACCTTGAAATGCAAAAGGTTTTACCATGAAAAAACAAAAGTCTTTATTAATTCGGGCTGTTGCGGTTTTTGGAATTCCGACAGTAATCTTTATTTCTGGCGAATCAAAAGCTGCGACGACAACGGTGCGGAGAGAACCCGCCCCGATACATATTCAGAATAATATAAATATCACCAGTCGACCCCAAATCCACGATACACGGCCATCCCCCGATGTGCAGCAGCTAAGGTATACGGAAGAACCGGCACCTGTAACAAAACCTGTACCGGCACCTGCGCCGGTGGCAAAGCCTGTCCAAAGGTCAGAGCCTGTACGCCAACCCGCACCGCAACCTGCGCCAAGAAAGGCCGGTAATAAATCGACAATTGCGGATCCTTTCTTCCAGCCAGCCCAGGGTAACATAGGAAGTGTGACAGAAATCGGCTGGTCAAAGAATTCGTATAATTTCAAAATCCCGGCGTTAAATCCGGAAATTGTGGATAATCCGGGTGGGTTTTTCCCCGGCATTACCGGAAATTGGAAATCCACGTCATTATATATAAAAGAAGATTTGTCGTACGGAATTACGGATGATTTATCCATAATCGGCAGCATAACGTACAGCATGGATAATTTCAGAATGGGCTGGGGTGATGCCGATGGTTCGGTGGATAAAGGTAAAGATAGCGGATTCGGCCAATACGGTATCGGTATTCAATGGCAGTTTATGGATAGTTCTGAATGGATTGGATATATAGGAACTTATTATCAGCATCAGGAAATGGCAAATCTGATTATATTGGATACAAAAATTGGCAAAAAGGTTAATAACTCTACCGTTGTTTATGGAATCGGTCGTTTGTGGGGTGTAAACTGGCGAACGGATTCTTATGGCAACGGGCTAGAGGATGCTGATGGCTATGTGGCGTATTTGGCATTGGAAACAGAAGTTGATATATCGTTGTTTATCGAGGGTGGGGTCGGCGTTTTCACTGCATTGGATGATCAATGGTCGCTGGAACTGGAAACACTTTTGGGTGATTACGAATGGCACAGCCAGTTGGGCATTTCTGCAAAGGTCAGCTTTCAACCGACAGACCGGTTTTCGATAGGGCTTTTGGGCAGAATGTCAATATGGGATTCCGCCAATAGCAAGGACGATATCGGGTTATACATGTGGAATGATAAGAAAAATCTTGCCCCAGGATTTGTCGGAAATGCAAAGATGAAAGATTATTCCGATATGTCGCTTGGATTAAGGATACAATTGTATTTTTAAATGATTACGGCGAATAACCGGTAAAACGAAAGTTAAAAATGAAAGCATTAAAACTGTATTCTATATCTTTCGCATGTACATTGTGCTTAATGCTTTGTTCCCCCGCACGCGCCAATCTGCATGAAGAAAATTTACAAAATCATCGTGCTGGTAATATAGACAATGTTACAACCCGCAGGGATGCTATCCGGCTTGACACCGAAGATCCTTTATTCTTTGCACGGCAGGGCGACTTTCTATTCAAGACCCAGGGCAGCTTTGGCGGCACCCATCTGCGCGCTTCTGAAAATTTGCTTGTCGGCATAAACAATAGTTTGAATTTGTTTGCGGACATAAAATACCAACAAAATTTTGATGGACCGGATGATGGTTTTTCTGGATTCGGATTCGGGATGATGTATCGGTTCAATAACGGGCCTTTTCTGTCGGACGTATTCGCGGGGCTTGAATTGGCGGGAAATTCCAAAGTTCCGGAATTTGCCAATAATATTTGGTCGGGCGGTGTAAGGATTGGGCGGCAATGGTCTTGGTTAACTTTGTCTGCAACTGGAAAATCCAGCTGGATTTTTGATGAAATGCAAGGCATGGCATATTTGAATTTTATTCCAGAGGCCTATCTTCGCATAACCCGGTCTTTTACATTGGGTGTTTACAGCGATTTGCGAAAATCCACAGATCCATCGTTTGATCGCGAATGGCTTGGTGGAAAAGCCGGGATAAGATATGGCCGGACATTTTACACCGTGTTTGCTGATTATGAATTCCAGATGGAAGAATGGCGCGGTGGATTCAGACTGAATTTATTGTTCTAGGATCGAATTGTAAATTATCGTGCCCGGGACGTTTCCGGCTTCCGGTCTTTGATGTCATTGCAGTTTTATGTCATTGCGAGTTGCGTCACCGCTTGCGGTGGCGGACGAAGCAATCGTTTCAGACAATTCTTGTCATTGCGAGTCACAAAGTGGCGAAGCAATCTTTTCCAACAGTTGATATAATTATTCCCCAAACGGCTCTCGTAGAGAGCCGTTAAGAATGCGTTCACTTTACATGACTAAATACAAATTGACCTTTGTCATGGTATATGGTATAATATAAATATACCCAAAGGAGAGAGTATCATGAATACATTTAACAAAACTATAAAG
>WRKW01000004.1 GCA_009777955.1 Alphaproteobacteria bacterium
GATAATCTCCCATATCGCGGGCTGTATACCGGTTACAAGCATCTTGCAGTTCGACATTTCGGATTGATCCGCAGCTATCAGCAGTACGCGGAGTCCGGCGCTTGACACATAATCTCGGGGTCTGGGAATGTCATTCTGCGTCGTCCAATCCAATCTGTTAATCATAAATTCCGAACTTGCCGGCAGTACGCCGATTGGGTCCGTGCCGAATAAAGTTTTCTTTGTGCTTTCTATAATCAATTCCGGAATGCCGCCATTTTCCGCATAGCCATACATCAGCGAAGGGCTGTAAAAAGAACCAAGCCCCGCCTTGAAGCACATAAAGTGATTCGTTGTCGTATCGGACATTCCCAAAAATACTTTTGGATTGTTTTTGATAATTTCGAAATGCCCTTCATTCATGTGCCGTAACAATCGGATTGTTTCATCGCCACCGATGTTGGTCAGTATCGCCTTTATATCGGGATTTTGAAAAGCTTCCATCAAATCGGCCAGGCGCAGTTCCGGGTGTTCGTAAATTTCGGCAGGCGATTTCAAGGTATTAGTCATTTCAATAATTTTCACGCCGAACGCGTCTTGGAATTGTCGCTTTCCCTGTTCGTATCTTTCGCGCAAAAGCCCCGCTCCACCCCATGACAAGGATACGGTCGCAACGATGTCGCCCGGCTTTAATGCTTTTGGTTTGATCAGGTTTTTCATGTTGTCACCTCTGTTTTTGTTTTTCCCAAATTGCTTCGAATTTTTTATTCCGCGCAAAACCCCGCAAGTGCGGATACTTTGCGAATATCGGGTGAGTATCAAAAATTTCCACAATCGGACAGCCGATTTCGCGTTGCAGTCGCGCGACGTCGCGTTTGTTTCTTTCATAATACTCGTCGCCGCCCAAAATATGAATAACTATATTGAAGTCCAGCGGTTTTTCAAAGAACTCTGCAAACGCCCAGTCGGAAATACGCGCGCGCGAATCCGCCCCGATGGCCTGCAGCGTTGCCGCGCGGCGTGATTCCTTTATATTCAAAATCCACGGCACCAAAGCGCGCGCCGTACGCGGAGCATAAGCCCATAATATAAGATAGCAAAAAACCGCGCGGCGAAATTTCTTCATACCGGTCAGCGTAGTAAAAAATGCCGTGAAGGGCAATGTAAATAATAAAGCTGGACTTGCCCCGCCAAAATTCCTATGATAAAAGCGTACAAAGCAAAGGAGGTATCTATGAATAACTTTGTAAGCAAAGCATGTCTGCCGGTCGTTCTGTTCGGAGCGATTAACTATGGGCTTGTCGGCCTGTTAGGTTTGGACTTGCTTTCGTACCTGGGCAGCCTGGCACGGATAGCCCAAATCATAATCGGACTGGCGGGCTTCGGCCTTGTAACCGGCTGGTTCGGAAAGAAATAAAAAATGGGCGAAAGCCCATTTTTTATTACGATTTAAGACGCCGCAAGGGCATTTTTAATTTGGCGATAATCTGTTGCCGGCTTTCCAATACTTCAATCCAAAATCTTTGTGTCAATCCCGCAGAAGTGGATACTATTTCACCGACATGATCGACGATCGCAGTTTTTTTGGTGTGGATGCCATTCGTAATAGCATCTTTCGCTTTTCTTGAATTTTACATAATAGTCATTGTCGTGATGTCTGCAATTGCTGCAAAAAGGAACCGGTTGCGTGATAAATTCAACAAGCTGTTGTGTATCTTGTATTTCATCTAGAGTCGTATAATCGCCTGGGTGTACTTTTGGCGGCAAAAAGGCACTTTCGAACACCATACAAGAGTCAAGGCAAACGCGAAGGCCGTTGTGTGCGGGCTTTATACGAAAAAAGGGCGCAAGAATGCGCCCCTACGAATCCAATGGTCGGAGTGGCGGGGTTCGAACCCACGACCTCTACGTCCCGAACGTAGCACTCTACCAGGCTGAGCTACACTCCGATGGCCGAAATTATGCCCCGACGATGGCGAAATTGCAAGTTTTTTTATTGATAATTATACGTTTCGCAAATTAAAGATTAAGATGCACCATTAGGGCTTTGTCCTGCAAAATGCGCATAGCGCACGATACAAAATGGATTCCCGCCTTCGCGGGAATGACGGCAACGAAGTTGCCGTTAAGAATTTGTCTACGAAATTTTTGACTTGTACAATATTTCATTTTTGCTGGACTCTCGTCCAGAAGCAGGTAATAATGTATCTTGCTATAAAAAGCTTTAACATCAGGAATATATCTTTCCACTACCATTATTGTTATTCGGTGTTGCCAAGGATAGCGGGATCTATATCCGTACGAATGGAACATTTGCTTTATTACCCGAATTTCATGTCGGCACCAAAGGTTCCGCAACAGAATGACATTAAAAAGATACATTTTTGTTACCTGATCAAAATAAAAGGAAGGAATATGTTTGCTAATAAATTCTTGAAGAAGACAGAGTTTTCGTCTTACCAAGACTATCTGGAAAATGGTACGCCAATCGTGCCAGAAAAATTTAATTTTGCATTTGACGTAACCGATGAAATCGCGGCAGAAACGCCCGATAAGACAGCGATAGTATGGGTCAGTGATACCGGTGATAAAAAAGAAATTTCTTTCGGCGAATTGCGTGATATGTCCAATCAGATCGCGAATGTTCTGACCGAATGTGGAATTCGCCGCAGCGATACAGTAATGCTGTTTCTGGGACGCAGATGGGAATATTGGATCATTATGATAGCATTGCATAAAATCGGTGCGATTGCGATTCCATCAATCAGCCAACAGAAAGCCCACGATATTTCGTATCGTATTGATATAGCCGATATAAAAAATATTATCGCATTTGACGATGGACAGATAATGACAGAGATAAAAACCGCCATAGGCAATCGTCCCATCGCACTTATGACAAACATGGACATTACAGAAGCCATGAAGTCGGCATCAAAGACTTTCGGTCGCGATGAAAATATCGATAATTCTGACACCATGCTGGCATATTTTACCAGCGGAACAACCGACATGCCAAAAATGGTAGCACATGATTTCACTTACCCACTGGGTCATATAAATACCGCGGTTTTTTGGCAGCGGTTGGACGATTCGGATATTCATTTCACATTGGCGGAAACCGGTTGGGCAAAATGTTCATGGGGTAAGATGTACGGCCAATGGCTGGCCGGTGCCGCAGTTTTTGTTTATGATTTTTCCGGAAAATTTGCCGCCGAAAACATGCTGTGTGCGATGTCGCAAAACAAAGTCACCTCATTCTGCGCACCACCGACAGTGTATAAAATGATGCTGGCAGACAACAATGAAATTAATCTGTCCGCATTAAAAAAAGCCGACGTTGCCGGCGAAGCATTGAACCCGGAAGTATTTCGTAAATTCTTGAACTTGACGGGGGTCAAGATATACGATGGATTCGGACAGACAGAAACCACCGTGATGTTGTTTACCAATAAATGGATAGAACCAAAACCGGGCAGTATGGGCATGCCCGCCGCCGGTTGGGACATCCGATTGTTGGACGAATCTGGTCGCCAAGTGCCCGATGGAGAAGTCGGTGAAATTTGCGTTGATCTAAGGCTTCATCGGCCAGTCGGATTGTTCAAAGGATATCTTAAAAGCGATAAATTGAATTCAAGGGCTTTTCGCAACGGACATTATCATACCGGAGACATGGCGTATCGCGATGGTGATGGGTATTATTGGTTTGTCGGGCGTAATGACGACCTTATCAAAAGTTCCGGTTACCGTATCAGCCCGTTTGAAGTCGAAAGTATTCTATTGGAACATTCGGCAGTACGCGAAGTCGCGGTTACCGGGGTACCGTGCGAAACGCGCGGTATGGCGGTAAAGGCCACAATCGTCTTAAACAAATATTTTCACGGCACGGACGCGCTGGTCAGCCAGATACAGGAATTCGTAAAACAGAATACCGCATCATACAAATATCCGCGTGTTATAGAATTCGTAGAAAAATTGCCACTTACCATCAGCGGTAAAATCAAACGCGCAGTGATACGCAAGATAGATTTGGAAAAGATAAAAAAGAAAATAATGGGATGATTGTTCTAAGACACCTAGTATCGTGCACTATGCGCACGATGTCCGCCTTTTGCCGCGGCATGACGGGTCACAAGCATGACGGCTCTCGTGTAAGAGAGCCGTTCAAGTTATAAAGTTATACATATTTGATTTGTACAGATGTGACGATACTTATCACAACCGACCAGTATTATAAAGGACTATTTCTTCGGTTGTTGTTTCTTGGTCCGCCCATTGCTTACAACTTCTTCTTTTTGGTTTCTTGCAATTTTGCGTTGTACGCCTTAAAGTACAAATCCCGGTTTCTGCGCTAAACGTTGAAGTAACAGTTTCCTTGTAATTATGGTTCTCGATAACATTTCGTCCGGAATCAGCTGCTTTAGTAGCAGCGATACCGCCCACAACCAGACTAAGACCACCAGTAAAAGGAGCCGCCAAAACCCCAGCACTTAATGCGAAAAAAGATTTACCCAAAGGTGGCGGTGCCGGTGACTTTGGCAAAGTCGATTTTCCTGGTAATTCTTCACACGTTCTTGCGGCAGTTTCGGCTGCAGCGGCTCTATCCATTGTTTGGGCAATAGATACACGATCTTCTGATATTTGATTCAGGTATTTTTGATATGCCTGCGAATAGTTCTGCATTGCGGAACTTAGTGCAGAGATGGCGATTATCGCACGCATCTGATCTGTTATATTCGGAAACCGGGCATCGCTTTGGTTACGGGCATTACTTAAAGTAGTGGTACTGCCCATTCCCTGTACTTCCCGCCCTGTCATGCAGAATTGCACTTTTGGATCGGTTTCTATAGTCTTTATGGCATTTTCAACTGAATTAGCCATTTGCCTTACTTCTAATTCAAACCCTTCGCGGGCAAGATCATAAGTTTCATCATCCGTTGAAATCCCAGCGTGTGTCTTATATTCTTCCCAGGTAGTAAACTTATTGTTTTCAAAATCATAAGATATATTTCCCCAGAACAAGGTGTTCTTTATAAAACCAGCCAATCCGGGAGCATTTTGATCAAGTAGCCTTGCCATCGGAATCGCATCCGCAGATGGAAAACAAGCACTTGTGGGAACAAGGGTATCAGCCTTGCCCTCTTTGAATTCACATATTTCATATTTCAAATGCTTTCCGCCACCTTCAACCAGCAACCTGTCGCAGTTTTCTGTATCACCGCATACTTTTATCATTGCTTCATCCACAGCTTTTTGACATTCGGCCAAGAAACTGTTGTCGATGTTCAAGAATATCCCCTGGACGATTCTTGCAAGTTCATCATATACTGCTTCCCCTGTAATTTTCTGGTTACCATGGACTTTCTGACATGCAACCAACTTATCATGAGGGCACATGCGTACGATAGTTTCGGTATCCAAACCGATACACTGGGTATAGTCTTTTCCACAACGGTCATCAGCAGTAAGACAACTTTTTACTTCTTCGGTACATGCATCAACACGCATGGCGGCCAGCCTTGCAACTACATATTCCCAAACAGACGGATCCATACGTTCACACGGGTCTATTTGTACCTTACAAAAACTGCGCGCCATATCGGGGCGGGAAAGACAGGCATCCATAGTATCAACACCCTTTCCAGCTATATCATCTTTACAGGCCTTTTGGATACATGTCGCGATGTCACCCAAACATGATTGTCGCATGTTGGATTCAAGATTCAATTCAGCAACCTTTAATTCCGGTGCAATGTCACGCAGAAAATCCGGCCATATATTATCGCGCACGGCCATACATTGATCCAGAATTTCTTCACACATGTTGCGCTTTGATTCCAGCATTTCCAAAGTGCTGGTCGTCAGTTCGAATTTATCGACAGTCGATACCTTGGTATTGGCTGTTGATACTGCCCGGTTGTTCTGCATATTCTCGGATGCTACACTGGATGCGCATCGACCCCAATCCGAACCACAAACCTCTGATCGAACCATACATTTTTTAAATTCGATAAGGCATTGTCCACGGTTGAATTTATTTGCCTCGTTAAAGCTGGCAAGACGCGCATCACGCAATTCTTTATTAGCATCAGCAATCTCATCCTTGGCTTCGCGCTGCATATTTTTTATGGCCAGATCAAATGCTTTACAATCGTTTTCGATCTCCATTGGATAAAGCGGACCTATCATTGACATTTCTTTCTGGCACGATTCCGGCATCTGTTTTTCGCATAAGTTACGCGCGGCCGCATACAACGCGTCGCCCTTGTGGTCGCTTATCTTTGCTTCGATCTCTTCAAAATCTTCATCAAACTGATCGGAACCAAACATTTGATTGATTCTATCACGCCTTGCTTGCGCCCTTTCTTTGGCGGACATGGTCGGGCCTGATGCAACATTTCCTTCTGAGTCATATTCACGTCCCCCGCCGAATATTATGTCGGCTCTTGCGCCTGCTTCTACTTTTTCAACTTCTATTGTACGGATGCGTTCTGCTTCATCCATTTGTTTTGTAACTTCTGCCAGTTGTTTTTCAAAATCCGCATTTTTATTGCTACAAATGCATCGACCACCCTGTGCATTGTCAGATACGCAAAATTGATCCATACAACCAAAATATGATTCCCAACATTCCGTAGAATACAGATTCGTAGTCGGCGCAACACGCCCCCGGACACTGCTGGATACATTCAGAACGTTTGCCCTGCGTGCCGCAGCCGCCGAATACGCTTCCTGTGCAAACATGGCACACAACACAAAGCATAGAGTGGATATTTTTCTCATTTTTCTCTCTCCGTATTACATCGCATAGTTTTCAGGCACATCGATATCCTGACATTGCACTTTTTCGCCACCGGCAGACATGCCGGCCGCTATGCCGCCGCCTATACCGACCACACCACCGATAACCGCACCCCAGGGACCCGCCATTTTACCCATTGATGCACCGGCAACAGCCATTCCAGCACCAGCTTTCAGCGCATTTGTTGCCTTTGATTCACCGCTGGATGCGCATACCCTTTGATGGCGCATAACTTTACAGTTCATAAGGGCTTCTTCAAACACCATGCTGGAAATCCATGTTCCATTTTTATCGCCAGCTGGCTCCTCACCCTTATTCAGACCCATCTTATTATTTTCACAGTATTCTCTTTTTTCTGCCGCACTTTCGCTTTTCGCCAATTCGGCACGCTTTGTCTGGTATTGTCTTTTAAGCCTTGATCTTGCCTGCATCCTGGCGGCTTCTCTGGCACCGGCAAAGACTTCGTTACCAATGCTACTTCTGCAATTTGCGCTTGTCGCATCTTCTTGCAATCTTCCGACTATCGCTTCGACTTGGGCATCCGCATAATCTTCCAGCTGTGTTGTTGTCATCCCATCCTTGGTGCTGTGGGTAAGCAATGCTTCCAATTCTTGAAGTGTTGATGCGCTGTCAATTTGCGGCATGCTATTTACACAATTCACCATATCGGGCGCACAAATATTACCCAACTGTTCCGAAAACAGGTTTATACAACCTTCGCGCAACTGCCACTCCAGTCGCCATACGGCACCACTTTGCATAGTAGAGAATTGCGAATCGGATATATTTTTACATGCCGGGGTACGATCTTTCGGGCACAGAGCAGTAATTTCGGACAACTTTCGCCCAATACATTGCGGCGCAGTAAAGTCTTCACCACACGCATTACGCAGACATTTTCCAATATCGTTTTCGCAAAAGTCTATGGCAAATGATTTCAGCTGGTCTTTAAAGCTATCTTCAAATCCCGGTATCAATTCGTTGCATCTGGTTATTATCGGACAGATGCCAGCGGCGATTCTTATGTTATCAAGACACTGTGAACTGGTCGAATAAGAACAGTTGTCTTCTAAACATGCCCAAGTACGCGAACGGCATGTGGTCGCAAAATTTTCCGCAATATACCTTTCTGCCCCACGTATGAATTGTGGTGTTTCTGATTTGAATTGTGCCTTGACCGCAGCCGAAGATCTTTGGCATTCTTCCAGAACATAGTCACACGACTCTTGACGTCTGGCCAACATTTTTTCATCGTCACAGGTACCTTCTATATTTCCAACAGGATCCCTGTCGCAAATGCAGTTTTCAAAATTATCCCCACATCCAGCTATGACCCGCATGCAATCTGTATAAACCGTAAAGCATTGGGCATGATTGTATTTGTTATCGCGATCCCAGTGCTGGACACGCTTTGCACGGACAGATTGTTCCGCGATCCTTTTATTGGTTTCAGCGGTTCTTTTTTCGTCTTTAAGGTATGTATCATACGCCTTGCAGTCATTTGCTATCTGATTCTTATACAAACTTATCTGCATGCTTTTTTCATTATCGGTACATTTATCCAGCTTTGGTTCACACAGCTTATGCACATCCCTGTAACTTGGTTCATCAAGATCGATTTCACCGGAATCAAAATCATTGTTTAACAGGCTTGGCCTGCGACATCTTTGCCGTGATTCATCCCAATTCCATCCCCTTTTTTCACAGTCTCTTTTTTTCGCAAGATCCTTGTCATTAAAGACTTCGCTGGCCTTTGCACCCAGTTCTGCGCGTTCTACATCTTCGCTGTATATCCGTTGCGCTTCGGACTGGATCTTTTCGGTTTCCTGGATTATTTTTTGGAACGCAGAAAAATTTACGGTTTCAGAGCATACGCAACGCTCGCCCTCTGTTGCATCACGCAGACAGAATTGATCCATGCATTCGCGGTAATCTGCCTGACAATTAGCGGCCTCTACCACAGTTTCTTGTTCGGTTTCAATTTCGACCTGCTGTGCCGGAGCCGCCGCCTGTACGGTTACCCCGCTGCTGGCCTGAGCCGATGGTACACCGGCGGCAGAACTACGCGATTGCGGCGTTGCGCGGCTTGCCGCACCACTGGGGCGCGCCGTGGCGGCATTGGCCGCATCAAACAATATAAATACGATGAAAATCGGCAGAACAGCCGCTGTGAATCTCTTCATCCCTTTAATCCCTCTAGATTATTTCTATTTTACCAGAGAATCATAATAAAGAAAAGTGAAAAATCAGGTCAATGTAGATTTGTAAATTAAAAATAGAACTGCGGCACTATAATCTCTATTTTGCAACAGACATTATTATATCCCGGAATAATTTTTAATTTTCAGGCACAGTCGGGGTAGATATTGGCGGGACAGATTCAGTGGGCTGGACAGGCGCAACCAGTTCCTGACGCAATTCAGAATTTCTGTGCATTTGATCGGTCTTTGATACAACCAACGCCAACAATGCGCTGATTATAAAAAATGCCGTGGCCAACCAGGCGGTCGTTTTGGTCAAGAAATTCCCGGCACTGGCACCAGTCAAAGCCCCGCCAAACATGCTTGCGGCGGAAGATCCCGACATTCCAGAACCCTCGGATTTTTGTAAAAGAATAACACCAACCATCATTATGGCCACTATTACCAAAAGAGCAAGAAGAATTGAAAACATAACAAACCCCGAAATTAAATTTATGGCGCGCCCGCAAGGATTCGAACCCTGAGTCTTCTGATCCGTAGTCAGATGCTTTATCCAGTTAAGCTACGGGCGCATAGCGGGGTTTATATTAGCTTATTCGCGCCAAAAATCAAGCTGAAAATAAACTTATTGTCTTGTACGGCTTTCCGTTTGCAAACGCAGACAATGTTTCAAACGTAGCATCCAAAATCCGCGCATTTGCTTCGGCCGAATTAAATGCCGCATGCGGGGTAACTATAACATTGTCCATATTCAACATCTTCTTATTATAAAGAACTATCAAAGCATCGACACACGATAAACCGTGCATTCCGGCGGTTGTGGTCAAAGCTTGCTCTTGCTCTAACACATCCACAGCCACACCACCAACCTTTCCCGACAACAGGGCATTATACAATGCCCCGGCATCTATCAGCTCTCCGCGAGCAACATTCAGCAATATGACACCGCGTTTCATCTTTTTTATCGCGGCCGCATTTATTATATGGTAATTGTCCGCGTTCGCTGGAATATTCAAAGCAACTATGTCGGATTGTCTGTAAAGCGTGTCCAGATTCACATATTCCACAATCTTGGACAGTTTGGGGTTTTTGTTGCGATCATGGGCAATCACATGTGCGCCAAAAGCATGCACAAGCTTTGCAAAGTGCGACCCTATGGCACCGGTTCCAAAAATCCCTATGGTTTTGCCGGATATGTCATGCCCCAAGTATTTTGGCATGTCTATTCGGCCAGCACGCAAATCTGATGCCGCAAGAAAAATTTTCCGCATCAAAGCCAATAACAGACCAATGGCAAACTCTGCAACCGCAATTTCACCATATCCGGCAACATTTGCTATCTTTATTCCATGCTGGCGACAATAATCCGCATCTATATGATCAAAGCCGGTCGAACGCGTAGCTATTAGCTTTAGATTGGGAAACTTTGCAATCATTACCGCATCCATCTTTGACTTCACGTCAATCGATATTGCAACAGCATCCTTTGAACCCTTGGCAGAACCAGGAACAAATTCTATCTTTGCCCGTCCAAATTTTTTTTCTTTGTAAAAATCGCGAACACGCTTGTCTGAATCAAAGAATATTATTTTCATAATTGAATCCCTTATTATATGCGCATATAATAAGATTATAGCATAAAATTATGGTGTATTCCCGAAATTTTTTGCGGATTCCTATTCGTTACGCGATAAGAAGCCGGATTATCGCGATTCTAAATCACAATTCACTTAAATTTATCGAACCTTTAATTATAAAACTTTCCGTCTTTTATTTCATGCTTATTTGTGATAAAATATTCAAAAGAGAGAATCATGCCTTTTCGCAATTTGATTTTGCCGATGCTTGTCTTTGCTGTGCTTTACGCGCCGCATGGCGCGGTTGCGGACGAAACCGAACAGCAACTTCAAACGCTTGGTGAACAATACATAGCGCAAATATTAGAACTATCCAGAAATCCAGAATTCAGCGCGGTTTCCGAAGCAGATAAAGATCTTGCAAAAAGCACTGCAACAGAAGACGTAAGAAAAGCATCTCAAAGCTTTAGTAGCGCGCAAAGCACCCCACCCCCATCTGACACCACAGAAAATACAACCGCCGAAGAACAAACCATCGACCAAACCCCTGTTGATAATGAAAGATCCGAAGCAGATAAAAAGGCCGAAATCGACCGGTTGACCCAAGCGCGCGACGATGCCAAAGATCGAGAAAATTCACTTGCCAATCGTGGGTTGAATGCGGTTACCACAGCTGCGGTGGGATACGGTTTATCGCAAGCATTGCAAGGCAGAGCAGAACAACGTTCCGACGATAGATGGGCTGCCGAAATCAACAGGCTGACAAATTCCATCCGTTGCGGGGTCACGGGTCAGGCACACAATGTCCCGTATAACGAAATGGGTCAGGCACCAAGAGAATCAGAAAATCTTAGAAAACTGCGCGATGAATACAAAGATGGATATTATGACGATAATGGCAACTTTGTTGAACCCCTTATAGCAAGATTGAAACGTTTCAAAGAGCGGTTGGGTCTAAGCCCGGGAATAGAATCAGAAATAATAATGGATCAAAGCGCGGCCGTTACCGGGGGAACGGGAAGAGCCGCCACAGAAAGCGACGTGGTACAACGATCCGAAAATAATGAAGGTGGTAACCGTTTAAGAACCGGCGCAATGATCGCAGGCGGCGGGGCAATTGTCGGACTTGCTGGAAACTGGGCAATCAATAACAAATGGCCACAGATTGGCAGCGGAAAAAAGAATGATTCAAAAGACTCTTGGATTGGCAAGTTTACAAACAGCAATTCAGGCTTGATGCAGGGAATTGATCTACAAGACCTGACCAAAGTGGCAAATGATGCCAACATAAATTTGAACCAGATGAATGATAAACAGCGCGAAGATTATATCAAAAGCTATAAAGAAGCAACACAGCAAGGACAGTAAGCGGCCATTTTGTTAAAGTTATCACTCCGCTGATATTGGTGTATCGATAGTTGTTGCAGATTCGCCCGTCGGGGTTTGGCCACCACCCCTGTTCCGTTCTGCCCGCGTGATACGGCCTTTATTCAAATCATATGGTGTCATTTCTACCTGGACCTTTTCGCCCACATTAACCCAGATACGATTCTTTCGCATTTTGCCGCATACGGTTGCCAGTATCTCGTGTCCGTTTTCAAGCTTTACCTTGAACATGGTATTTGGCATTTTGTCTATAACTATGCCACCAAAAACAATAACGTCATCTTTCGCCATTTAATAATTCCTTTTACGCGGGGATTTTATATGCGCAAACACAAAAAAGCAAGAAAAAACATGATAAAGTGTCCTTGCCCGCGATACATAAATATGGTAAAATAAGAACTATGGATACAAAACTGATTTCTGCTGTTTTCATTACGGTTTTGCTTTGCGCGCCCGCCTTTGGCGCGACACGGTCTGATATGTCACGCAGCGCGGCACAACGAACAGAAAGCAGAGAACACAGAGGATCGGCAGAATCCGCACGGACAGCAACAACCCCACGAGCAACGGCCAACAACGCCACAGTTCAGTCACGGACTGCAACGGCAATGCCAACAACACGGACAACTATGCCGCGGACAGCAACAAACACAGCTGTCCAACAACGTGCAACAGCAGCAACCGCAACCCGGTCGGTAACATCGCCACGCTCTGCGCCAGCTTCTGTAATTTCGTCCACAGTAGCACGATCGGCACTTGTACCGACGGGCGCATCCATGGGCGGAGAATACAATCAATGCAGAGATGCCTATTTTACATGTATGGATCAATTCTGCGGAACTCTGGATGATACTTATCGCCGATGCATGTGTTCTTCTCGTTTGGACAGAATTCGTGAGCAAGAACGAAAACTGAAACAAACCGGTGATCAATTACAGGATTTTTCCGCATATAATATTGAAGCGATCACAAAAACCGCCGCCGAAGTAAACGCCATGGTAAAGGCCACTGTCGGAGAGCAAGCGGCATCAAACAGCAAAGACAAATCCGATAGCGCATCGGCTTTGGCCGGGGTATCATCTGTACTGTCTGGGGCAAAGACAAAAGCCTTATCAAATTCTGGCAGTTTGGACATCGCAGGCGATGTAAACCAAATATGGTCATCCAGCGACATGCTTGGTGCCGCCGACCTGGCCAATATGGATGGAATCAAACTTTATGAACAGGTTCATGCACAATGTCTTTTGTTTTCGACAGAGGCCTGTCCACGTAGAGCCACAATGAACATGGTTGTATCGGCGTATGGAATGTATATCGAGAACGACTGCAACATCGTATCCGGTGCCATAGAAGGAAAACGTGTTCAGGCCCAAGCCGCTGTCCGACAGACATCGCGCGATGTAGGCTCGGCACGACTTGAAAACTATGATGCACACAATTCTGCCGCAATCAATGACTGTATAGCCCAGGTGCGAACCGACATCACAGATCCATCGGCTTGCGGATCTGATTTTACACATTGCCTGGATGCAACAGGGCTGTATCTGAACCGCACCACCGGCGCACCGATATATTCCGCAGAATTTTACAAGCTGGAAAATCAGATTTCATTAGAAGGAAATATTTTGAAAAACAACCAGAATGTTGGCTATCTTTCGCTGTTGGAAAACGTAAAACAATCGGCAAAACGCGGATTGGACACTTGTCGTGATCTGTCTGCCGGGGTGTGGGATGAATTCAAGCGGCAAGCCATTATTGAAATCTATCAGGGTCAGCAGAAACGCATCCGCCAAGTAAAGGAAGAATGTCTGGACGTATTAAATGCATGTTATGACGAGCAATTAAGCCAGTTAAAAGACTTCAGCAATGTGCCAGAGCATCTACTTTTGGGTCAGCGCGTGGAACTGTCGGAAGAATTATGCCGGATACAGCTGGACACATGCAGTAATCTGTATGGCGGCGGATCGACAGGTAAAACAGAACTGGTAACTCTTTTACGTAGTATCGGATCAAGTAAAATTTCGGATAATTGTCAAGCCACGCTTGAAAATTTTGTAAAAAATTTATGTACACCGCCTGCATATGATATAGAAAACGTGTATCCTTATTCCTGCCGCATATTCTCACCAGGAGAAATAATATTCGCATTGAGACCAAAATGCAATGAGAGTGAGTTGATTTGCCCGTCATCAACCCCGTCATCAAGCTCTTCTCAAATAAGATACTTAACACGGACGCTGACGCGACGCCAAACCAATAGCAGCGACGGAACTGTATACACGTGCCAATGTAATTGCGTTGACAATGCCACTGGACCATGTACTGATTGCCCCTCTCCGTGTGAGCCTAAATATAATGGCTCAGAGTGTGGATGCGAACCGGATCCATCTAATGAAGATGATACTTGTGAATGTTCAAACAAAAACTATTCCGAATTTGAATTGTCGTGTGATGCCGGCTTTGAAGTTAGCTCTTGCAGCAATAATGGCAATAGTGTAGAAAGGTGCCTTCCTAATGGACAAGGATGTGGTGTTGGGTATAATAATAGTCTGCTTAAAAAACTTGTTATTTATGCCAGAGATTTTTGCGAGCGTCCTTCTGAGGCAGAAAAAGATAATTTCAAAATATCTTCGAAGGTTATGCGAGATGTCAGCGAAGTATTTGCCAATGTTTCAGTCGCACTACAAAAGGAATTAAAGAAAGTGTGTGAGAGTGATAAAATGAATTGTATATCCTATACTGATTTTGGAAACTCCGAAACAAAAGGAATATGGATTAATTCCGGAGGTTCAGAACATCCATGCGATAAGTTCCGAGAAGTAACCAACGCGAATCCCCTGTGGGGGCGTTGTGATTTCAGATAAACATGTTTAACAATACTTTCAATACCCACAGTCAAAATGAGCGATATGTAATATAAAATGTGTGCGATCGTTAAAAAATCACGGCCCACGAGCAGGCTGTCCCGTATCGCTTAGAATCCTAAGACTACTACTATTAATAAAGGATAGATACAAATCACTTAGCGTTTTTGACACAACTTGCTGAAGGGCTACATTACTAGTCCCCCCCCCGGTTTCGCTAGCATGTACAGTAAATCCTATTTTTGCAAGATCTATAAATATTTCCGTACCGTTAATCGCCCCCCAATTAAATCCATCAGAACGATTTCTGAAAAACATATTTTTATAAAATGTTTGACCACCATTTACATAAGCTGGAAAATACCCAGGAACAAATTCTATCTTATTGTCGGGGTTGCCGCTGATTATACGCGGAGCCAGATTTGAATTATTAACCTTTGCATTTGATGCACGCAAATGTTGCAATTCGCTTCCCCAGTCCGAATCGCCAAGCTTGGTAAATACCGCAGGCGGCGGATTTCCACCACCAACGGGGGCGCGGGCTGCATCGTTTCTATAAAAGTATGGTGCTATGATTGGATCGGATAATTGACCATTTTCATCAACTATTCTGATCGGTGCCATACTATTTATGACACTTTTCGTCCATAAAATCCTTGCAATTTCACTGGTAAA
Organism: Alphaproteobacteria bacterium; assembly: GCA_009777955.1. Lineage (GTDB taxonomy): Bacteria > Pseudomonadota > Alphaproteobacteria > Rs-D84 > Rs-D84 > WRKW01. The sequence goes on from WRKW01000004.1 coordinate 15,485, forward strand.
TGCCAATGGTTCTTCCCCACCTGGACGTGCGGGATTTTTCGGCATAACCATGGACATTGCCCCGGTACTGATATTGCTGTTATTCAGTTTCGCAAAAACTTCCATATCAATTGCCCCGCCGGTCAAATGCTCTGGCACAGTATATTCGAACTTTGCCATATTGCCCCTTACCATTTTCGCAGTATCGGTTGCGACATACGATAGTCCAAGACCATTCAACAAATGCACATCATCTTTGCCAGTAACAAAGAAATAATCGTCCGATGTCGATTTGGTACCGTTTGTTGTTTCGCGAAAGCCCAATTTGGCCAGAACCGCACCGTGAGCTTCAACCCTTGGCGCGCCTGCGACCAGCATGTCCTTTGTGACTATAACAATTTTATCGTCCAATAATTTTTTCAAATCTTCCATATTCGCCGCCGTAACCGTAATCGGGGTGCCAGCCTGATCGTTGCCGAAATATATTTCAACAGACTTGCCAGCCTTTGCAAGATCTTCAGCCTGTTGCGCTTTTGCCGCAATTTCACCAGCACTGGCGATTATTATCTTTTCTTTAGTCGGAGGTTCCCCGCCGTTACCATTATCATTGCCGTTTCCGTTGTCATTCCCGTTACCATTATCGTTTCCATTACCATTGTCATTGGATAAAACTTCCAATCTGCTTACATACAGCTTACCCTTTTCGTCTTTTTCAAACTTTTCTTTATCCGCCGCAGACACCATCCATTTGAAACCAGCATCATCAAACAATGGCGGCTTGCCAAGTTTTTCCCATTCTTCAAATGTAATTTCCGTGCTTTTTTCAACCGGCCAAAAACCTTCGAAGTTTATAAAAACATTGGATTTCACATATTGCTCGGCAGCATATTCACGGATAACGGTAAGTTCAGTTTTTAAAAGCCCCATTTTCTTAAAAACAACGACTACTTTAACATCTTTGCTTTTTGCCGCTTCGTTTATTGCCATAAATTGCTGCAACAAATCATCAAATGTAACAATAGTGAATGTCTTTGTATCGGAATATTCTGTTGGGTTGTCCGGATCAATATTTTCCGGTTTATCGGTACAGGATGGAGCCGTCAGCAATAATGATAAAATTACCACACTGGTTAAGAAACTATATTTTGTTCGACTAAACAGATTACGGGCTTTATTCATACTGTATCTCCTTTGGCAATTTATATGTAAATTATACAACAACAACCAAGTGTTTGTCAAATTTATTATAAAGAAAAACATTCGCGAAAGTGCGGAAATGTACCCTTTTTGATACAATATTACTTTTTGATGCCACCATTGCCTGCTATTGGATTTTTACAGAATTCCAGCACTCTTTCCGTTCCGCTTAAATCGTTTTTCGAAGCAACAAAATACCAACCTTTTTTCATGAATATATTCCGCACGGCATTACCCTGCCCCTGCCCTATTTCTAAAAACAGCCGTCCCCCGGATTTTAATGCGTCATATGCAGAACAAGCAATTATCCTGTAAGCATCCAATCCATCAGATCCCGCGTACAAGGCAACCGTCGGATCATGCCAGGCCTTTGAATCGACACGCTTATCACCAAATGCTATGTACGGAGGATTGGAAATTATGACATCAAAAACAAAAGCGGAATATGCAAAATCTTTCTTTAATATTTTTATCCTGTCTTCCAATTCCAAACGTTTTACATTCCTTCGTGCTATGCGGCACGCACCCCCGGAAATGTCAATACCGATACCTGTTGCACCGGGAATATTTTTCACAAGCGAACAAATCAAATTTCCGGTTCCGGTACCCATATCCAAAATTCTGGCCGGTTTTTTATCTGATGCAAGAACAGCTTCTATCAATGTTTCACTTTCCGGCCTGGGATCCAGTGTTGCATGACCTGTTTCAAATTCTAATCCATAAAACCATTTGCGGCGGATGATTTTCGCAACGGGTATTCCACGACGCAACCGCCACGCGGCAAGCCACACTCGCACGAAGTCTGCAAGCGATAATTTGTCATTTTTACAAAGCCCTTTCAATACAACGCGCGCATCATGCATGTTACTGGATCGCTTTAAAATTTCAAAAGCTTGATTTATGGTCATAAAGCGATTATAATGGATTTCATGAAAAATGCAAAAATTACCCTGCCAAATATTTTAACCGCGCATAATATTGCAAGCATCACACTTTTGTTCGCCCTGCTTTTGCTATTCGTTGTTATTGCCATTGCTATGGCCGACAGACGAATTTCACCGGGCACGCGGCGGGCGGCGGCGAATACCTGTGAAACAACCGTCGCTGTTCAATCGGGCGATACGCTGTCTAAACTTTTAACTGCCCAGGGATTATCCGGTACTGACGTGCATGAAATCGCGGCACGCTTGAAACACGAATGCCAAATATCCCTTCTTCGTGCCGATGCAGATCAGCTTGTCTTTGCACGCACCGCAGAATCCGCGCCGGTAGATAAAATAATCCTGATTTCCAGTCCTTGGAAACACATTGAAATTACGCGCGGCGAAGACATGGGCTGGTCTACCAAAATAATCGATATAGAGCGCGATACATATCTGGTTCGCAAGTCGGGCGAAATAGAAGAAGGCGATTCGTTTTATGTCGCCGGCACCCGTGCGGGAATTCCACCCGGAGTCCTTGCCGATGTATACAACCTTTTGGCATTTGAAATTGACTTTGAACGCGATGTCCGCGTTGGTCAAGAATTTTCAGTCCTATATGAAGAATACTTTGCGGACGGGGAAAAGGTCAGCAACGGTGCAGTAATAGCCATATCATTCGATGCATTGCGCGGAAATGTAAAAATGTACCGGTTTAAAACAAATGAAGGCAGGGTCGGATATTACGATGAAAATGGTAATGGCGCGGTCAAAGCGTTAAAACGCACCCCAATAAACAACGCGCGAGTATCCAGCAGCTTTGGCAACAGACGGCATCCGATCTTGGGCTTTACCCGTGCACACAAAGGCGTGGATTTCCGCGCAGCCCATGGAACACCGATACCTTCGGCCGGTGCCGGTCGCGTTATTCGGCGCGGATTTGACAACGGGTACGGCAACTTTGTAAGAATCCGTCATGGCGGGGGATTTGAAACACTTTACGCCCACATGTCAAAATTCGCACCCGGTGTTGGTACCGGAACACAAGTGCGTCAGGGTCAGATTATTGGATATGTAGGTTCTACGGGGCTGTCCACAGGCCCACACCTGCATTACGAAATCATAAAAAACGGTGTCCATGTGAATCCTATGACAGTAAAATTTCCCGCGATAGATAACCTTAACGAAGAAAATAAACAAGAGTTCATTGTGCTTCGTGAAAAAATTGATGATGCAAAGCGAATGTTGGGAGAATATCCGAATCTATTCGTAAAAATGTGAATTTTTGATTTCAATAAAAAGCGCATAAAATGCGCTTTTTATATATGCACGTTCGGAATAATCAGAAAAAATACCGCAGTCCCAGCTTTACTTCACCATAGGTCACATCCGTATTGTAACGAACATATTCCGAAGCATCAACTATAGTGCTATAACTTAGACGGCCACCGTTGAAATATCTGTACCCCAGATCCGCCGTCAGGCTGTTTGTAAGACTGAATGCGACGCCCGCGGATGCCTGCCATGCCAGTCCACCGCCACGCAGATCGATTCCAATACCATCGGTGTCTTCTGTGCCTGATATTTCCATAAACGCGTTGTTATAACCAAAACCAAGCCCCCCATACAACCAGAATTTTCTGGAAAGCGGAAAATCGTAGTACCCGTTTAACAAGATGGAAGTATTGGATATTTTTACATCGTCATGCTTGTCCGATGAACTGGCATGCATGTTGCTTTCCACCTCTACACGAAAGTCTGAAAACTTCGCACCAAACGCGGCACTGAATCCCGGGGTCATACCCATATTCGTGTTTTGCTTGATTTGAATAAGATCGCCATTATCTCTGGTTTTCAAATTTTCGCCCAGGACGGGCATTACCAACGCTATCTTTCCCGAAACATACTGTTTTGTCTGCGCGTTGGCAACACCTGTGAAAGCAACGCACAAAGTAATACAAGTCAAAGTTTTTTTCATTTTTTATCCTTTCAGCTCGGTAAAAACTTAAACAGATTATAAACTTATTCTGCACAACCGGTCAACGATAAAACTATATTTGACAAAACAATTATATTGTTTATGATATGGTAAATTCTTAACAAAACCAAAGGAAAAAATAATGATGAGCTATCTATTAAACATGTTTAATGCCCCAAAATTCAGAATACAACCCAAAAGAAACCTCGATACATATTCGGATCAGAAAAACAACGAAGAACCCGAATTAAAAGAAGTCAATGGAATCAAATTAGTTCTTGTATATGGCAATTCATTGAATGTTGAACGTCTGGATTGTGGCATGTGTACAGAAAACCACGGATGTGACAGAAAAACTTATTGTCTGCCGTCGATCGAGCTTAGGAAAAAGATTGAACCGAACAACACTTCAACAAAACCCGGTAATTTCAGAGATGAATGTTTCCCACAGCATCAAGACGATTTGTTTGAAATACTGCGCAAATTCAACGGATGGACAAAATAAGCAAAAGACAATAAATGTCGATTATAGACAAACTGATAAGCACAAGTGGTATAAAAAACCAAATAAAAACGTGCAAGGAATCAAACGTTAATACCTGGACACCCAGTCATATAGTATGTGGAATTTGAAAGAACAAACACAAAACCCTTGCAAAGCCAATGCCAGCAAGGGTTTGAATTTTTGATTGATTTAATTATTTATTTTCCGAATTTTCCATTTCGCGGAAAGCCGACTGGAACCGTCTGACCCTGGGATGCACGGTGTCCCAGCCACGGCGACCAATCATCCAATTTTGTCGTACCGCGACCTGTCGTCCAGCCAAAGCCCTCACCCTTTGTAAAAAACATCACGTCAAGTACATAGGTGCGTTCTGCATTGTATTTCTGCAAAATAACCCCTTTGCCGCGCGCCATTTCCGGGATTTCTGATGCCGGGAAAATTAAAAGCTTGTCGTTGCTGCCGATAATTGCACAATATAAGTCATTGCTAATTTCTGATTGCTGAACTCCGACTTCAACACACAGTACCGCCGATACTTTTCCATCCACATTCATGACCTGGCGGCCATTTTTTGTCTGGGCCAGGCAATTTTCACCCGCAACAATAAATCCGTTTCCACGATGTCCCACCAATAAATACTTTCCCGCTGGATTCAGAACAAATGCGCGGATAATCGCTTCTTCCGCGCCTATGTCCGCCAGCATGCGAACCGATTCGCCAAAGCCACGGGCGGACGGCAATGCGTTCGCGGATAAAGTATACATTTTTCCGCCACTGGTAAATAAATTAATCTTATCGGTAGACATGGCATGAAATGCGAATTGAAGCTCGTCACCCTCCTTGAACTTCATATCCAGTACCGATAAATCCAGATGTCCCTTTGCCGCACGTATCCATCCCATGGTCGACAAGATTATTGTAAGTGGCTCTTTTTCTATAAATTCGTCTGGATTGATTACAATTTCATCTTCTGTGCTTGCCGCGGCCCACACAGACCGTCTTCGCCCCAATGGGGTATTTTTCGCATACTGTTTCTTTACCTCGGCAAACCAGGCTTTTAATTGATCGTTCTGAGCATCTTCCGATGCCATCAGTGCCTTTAACTCTTTTTGCTCTTTATGCAAAGCGGCATCTTCACGCTTTATTTCCATTTCTTCAAGCTTGCGCAAACTACGCAGGCGAGTATTCAAAATAGCCTCTACCTGAATTTCAGTCAAACCAAATTCCGCAATAAGCGCAGCCTTTGCATCGTCTTCTTCACGGATTATTTGGATCACTCTATCCAGGTTAAGATATACTATCAGCAATCCGCCCAGTATTTCCAACCGCCGCGCGATATTTGCCAATCGCCAACCCGTCCTTCGTAGCAACACAGATTTTTGATGTGCGACAAATTCGCCCAAAACTTCGCCGATTTTCATAACCCGTGGTGCACCCTGGCTGTCAATTACATTAAAATTCATATTAAACCGCGATTCAAGGGCAGTCATCGCGAACATGTGTGCCATTAATTTTTCGGGCTCTATATTTCGTGTCTTTGGGGTAATCACTACACGGACATCGGTCGTGGATTCATCTATAATATCATCTGTCAACGGCAGTTTTTTTGCGTCGATTAAAGTTGCAATCTGTTCCACCAAAGTAGATTTCGTAAGGCCATAGGGTATTTCAGTAACGACAATCTGGTATTGACCCTTGCCCATATCTTCGACTTCCCATTTCGCACGGATGCGAAACGCACCCTTGCCCGTTTCATAATTCTTTACAATAGTATCAAAATCGTCGATCAAGACACCACCGGTCGGAAAATCCGGTCCGGTCAGCTTTTTCATGATTTGGGCGGTGGTGGCATCTGGCCTGTCTATTATTAATGCCAGCGCATCGCAAATTTCGGCCACATTGTGGGTCGGAATATTGGTCGCCATTCCAACCGCGATCCCCATGCTGCCGTTCGCAAGCAAGTTAGGAAACGCGCCGGGCATTACGACCGGTTCCAATGTAGTGCCGTCAAAATTCGCCATCATATCGACAGAATCTTCGTCCAGCCCGTCCATAATCATCATGGCCGCCGGGGTCATTTTGGATTCAGTGTATCGATACGCAGCCTGGGGGTCGCCATCTATATTTCCAAAATTACCCTGTCCATCAACCAGCGGATAACGTACTGAAAAATCTTGAGCAAGGCGAACCATAGCATCATAAACCGAAGAATCGCCATGCGGATGATAATGCCCCAAAACGTCACCGACAACGGTTGCGCATTTACGGAATCCAGAATTCGGCCCCAGCCTTTGCCGCAACATTGAATATAATATGCGTCGTTGCACGGGTTTTAATCCGTCCCGAACATCTGGCAATGCACGTGCGACAATTACCGACACAGCGTATGACAGGTATCTTTCGCTCATCGCATCGGCAAGCTGTTGGGTATCTATGTTTTGGATAATTTCCTTCATGACGGGGGTTAATTTATTTCATTTGATAGAAAATTGCAAGTGAGAAAAGTTTTTACAACAACAAAATAGATATACATTACCGTAAAACATACTTTAAACTTGAAAAATTGACCACCGTAAAAACGGTGGTCGTTCAGAACCAGTAAAGAATCCAATATTCAGAATCCAAACACCATTCTTTGTTTTGATTGGCGCTTTTTTTCCTTTCGAACAGCTTCTTCTTTAAGGCGTTTCCGCGCTGCGGTCGGCTTTTCATAACGCTGACGCTCTTTCATTTCGCGGTAAAGCCCTTCCTTTTGGGACTTTCTTTTCGCAACGCGCAACGCCTGTTCGACGTTATTGTCACGAACCAGAACTTTTACCATGTACACTCACCCCCTTTAAGGATTCTGTAATCAATTGCGCCGATTATTACGGAAAGATTGGCATAAATCAAGTTTTTTTCTTTCAAAACGACAAACCCATGAATAATGCCGACCGGAGAGCGGGGAAGCTTTGGGCGAAAGGCAGGCATAACGGATCTCTGACGAGAGCCGTTTAGGTTATAATTATACCAACGGAGTCATTGGCCTGCGCCAGAGTGACAATGCTATGGGGACAATTGTATTCCAATATAACATTTCGTGTCATTGCGAGTCGCGGCACCGCTTGCGGTGACGGACGAAGCAATCTTTTCCAACAGGGGAAGTATAATAATTCCATTGTCTGGAAAGATTGCTTCGTCCGCCTGACGGCGTGACTCGCAATGACAACTGCAATGGCATCAAAGACCGAGAGCCGCAAACAGCGCCGACCGGGAGGTGGCTGCCCTGGCTTCGAACCCGCAATAGTACGCGCAGCGATTTGTGCAATTGGACGGAGTAACGTCATCGATAATGAAAACCCAAGCCGACGAAGCGACACTAAACCCGGGAATACTTGTTATCTTACACCAACAGTATTGGCCACCATCTGCAACAGGGTTGCCGGGATGACCCCTGCTTCCGTTCGTACTTGAACACAGGCTTGTGCCACTGAACTCTGATACATTACTTCCGGTACAATTCGTTAATTTCCAATCCCCAAGGGATAGGTTGGTGCAATCTCGATATGAGCTCCAACCACTCATACCATTAGCAGGACAGTGAGTGAAACCATCACTTTGACAACTCGTCGGACTTATGGGTCTTGCCATACACGCAACAGCGGCAATAGACCCATGCAATGGGATTATCGTTAATACAGCAAGGATGCTTGTTAGCTTTATTGTTTTGTTAAATGTATTCATGATACTCTCTCCTTTGGGTATATTTATATTATACCACACCCCATGACAAAGGTCAATTTGTATTTAGTCATGTAAAGAGAGAAAAATGAATTATATCCGCCCCCAACGACGGTGCATCCATAGATATTCCGATGGACTTTGTCGCGCGGCACGTTCCAACGCATCGTTTACAAGCTGCATCCCGTTAATTTCGTCCGCGCGCGCATCGCCGGTCTTTGGCAGTTTTAAAATTTCATCAAACACTATTTCGTGACGCACCCCACCTATTCTGTGTATATGCGCAATTAATATGGGTATATCCAGCTTCAGGGCAATCCTTGCAACCCCGGTCGATGTCATTGCGGGTCGCCCAAAGAAAAATAAAGATTCCCCCTCTTTTACCCGCTGATCCGAATTGATGTTAATCACCCCACCCTGATGCAGAATGCGGAAAAGCTGTACCGGGTTGCCAACTGGTATAAACTGAACCTCCTTTACCAGTTTTTGCCCGTAATTATCCAGCATGACATCATTCATCAAAGGATTGTTTGGAAATCTGTATGTTATTCCGACCGGCGCGTCAAACCCAAGAAAAGACAAAGTCGTCACCCCCATGTTTCCAGAATGCGGCACAGACACCAGATACGGTTGATTAGCCCCGTTTATATCATCAAACAGATGCTGGTTTTTGAATGAAATATATCTATGCATATATTTTTTATAAGTATCGAATTTCAGCCCTTCACCAAAAGTACGTCCCCAGTTATTCCACATTTTATTTAAGAAATCCCTGTTATTATTCTGTGGCATAATTATTTCCAGATTGCGCTGTGCTATCTTGTGCGCTTTTGTAAACGGACCGACAATTTCCAATAATTTACCGGAAAGCCACGAAAGCCAGGAAAGCGGAAGAAGTTTGAAAAACCATACGGTCGCATGATATGCCAATGATTCCGCCGGATGTGAAATCCATTTCTTTTTCCATGTACGGTTCTTTTCCACCGGATATTTGCGCTGTGGCACGAATATCGCGTAAACCGCAAATACAAAAAAGACCACCAGCGGAAAAAATAAAAAAAATCTGTCGATATCGAATATCGCGGTCATTACCAGAAAAACGGCAAAAACAAGACGCAAAGACATTACCGCACGCAAATCTTTCGCGGTGGCTATCCAAAGGAAAATAAACATAAGAAATGTAATCATATTATGCCAGTTTATATCGCAAAAGGCCGAATATCAAGCAAAAAACTCTACTTGATTTGCTGCCTTATTTACATATATAATCTTTGCCAGAGGTAAAAAATGTTGAATAAAATTAAGTCTTTCTTTAAAAACGACAACCCGGAAACACAAATCAAGTGGTCACTATACAAACGCGTCTGGAATGAAATTGGACGACCGTACTGGAAATGGCTGGCCGGCGGCATTGTATGCACAATCATAGCCGCATCGGCAGAAGGATATTCAATACTTTTGGTAAAACAAGTAATAGACCAGGGATTTATCGAAAAAAGTATGGATTCGCTGTATATATTCGGATTGTTGATAGTTGCAACGTTCAGCATAAAAAGCGTGTTCACATACGCCAAAACGTTATTGATGTCAAAAGCCGGGCTGTTGGCCGCAACGGGGTTACGTCGCCGGATATATCGGCACATGGTTCGGCTTAACATAGGTGCGTTCAATGCATCGCGCACCGGTGCATTGATGAATTATTATGGACTGCATGCTGGTGCGGTGCTGGGTCTGGTTACCAATACCGTAATAACTGTCGCGCATAACGTCGCCACAATTATCATAGCAATGAGCATAATGTTATGGGTCGCACCGCAAATGTTTGCAGTACTTTTATTCCTTGTCCCCGGCATAATGATACCGCTGGTACTTATAATGCGGCAAAAACGCAAACTGACACGCCAGTCATTCGGTATAGCGAATGATTCCACAAATCATGTAACCCAAACCATACAGGGAATAAAGACAATACAGTCGTTTGGCGCGGAAAAGGCGGAAGCATTGAATTTCGACGCAATCGAGGACGCAGGTATAAAAAACGCATACAAACATACTAAATTAAACGGTCTTCAATCGCCATTGCTTGAAATCATGATTTCCGTAGGACTTGCGATGGCACTTATTGTCGGCGGACATTTTATTACTTCTGGCCAAATTACAACGGGTGATTTCGCAGCATTCATGCTTGCGCTTTCCGCGGCCTATGCCCCCGCAAAGAAAATCACAGGCATAAGCGGGGGAATCCAAGCCGGGTTACTGTCGGCGGAAAGATTGTTCGATTTCCTGGATAGCCGTTCGGAAATAATCGATGCTTGTAACGCGGTAAAATTAAAAAGCAACTCCATAGGGATAAAACTGGAAGACGTGTCGTTTGCTTACAACTTGAAAGATGGACCGGTTTTAAACGGGGTAAGCCTTGACGTGCCAGCCGGACAAATATGTGCTTTTGTTGGTCCCAGCGGTGGCGGAAAATCAACTATATTTAATTTGCTGGAACGGTTTTACGACCCACAAAAAGGCCGGGTGCTTATCAACGGGAAAGACATTCGTGATTTTACATTGGAATCGTTGCGGCGCAATACAGCTATAGTGTCACAAGACGTGTTTCTTTTCCACGGCTCTATCGCGAACAATATAAAGTATGGCGCACCGAATGCCACAAGAAAGCAGATAGAAACAGCCGCAAAAGCAGCCAACGCGCATGAATTCATAAAAACACTTCCAAAGGGATATGACACCAATGTTGGGGAACGCGGCGTGCTTTTATCCGGCGGGCAAAAGCAACGGATTGCAATCGCGCGCGCCATATTGAAAAACGCCCCGATTTTGCTGTTGGACGAAGCGACCAGCGCACTGGACACCCAGTCAGAAAAATTGATCCAGGCGGCACTGGCAAAACTTATGAAAGGCAGGACAACTTTTGTAATCGCGCACCGGCTGTCAACCATTCTGGATGCTGATCAGATTTGCGTTGTGAAAGATGGAAAGATAGTAGAGCGCGGCACAGACAAACAGCTTTGCGCCATGAATGGCGAGTATAAAAAATTGCGCGATGTCCAATTAAAGAAAAAGTAAAAAGTGCCATTTTTTGGCACCGTAACATAGACCGGCGGCAATCCAAATGCAGCCAAAATTACGCGGCTTTTTTCATTCCCATTTTAATCTCGCGCGCGTATTTGCGGATTGTGTCTATCGAAACCAATGTGCCGTCGCGCTTTTCGGCCGACCAATAATCCCAACCATTGAATGACACGCTGCCCTGTATCTTCGCGGCCATGACATGAATCGATGCCTTGCCCAAAAGAGTATGTGATAACTGTGCGTCTTTTGTAATCATGACGCGATCGCCCTTTGGCCCGACCAGTGTCTGGCCTATATACAACAGATGCGATTCTATTAATTCGCGGAAAGCTATTTTTATTTCTTCGCGCTTTGGCGCGACTTCAATTCCAGATAAATCAACGGGTTGGATTGCGTTAATTCTTTTTGTCGCAGCCGCAACATATTCCGCATTACGCTCTATGCCGATAAAATTCCGGCCCAGCTCTTTCGCAACTGCACCTGTGGTGCCACTTCCAAAAAATGGATCAAGTATCACATCGCCGGCCTTTGTGCTGGACAAAATTACCCGCCGCAACAGATCCGCAGGCTTTTGCGTAGAATGCAATGACTTTCCGGCATCATCTTTCAAACGTTCATTTCCCAGACATATATCTATACACCAATCGGAACGCATTTGTTTTCCGCCCGCCAGTTTTTTCATGGTGTCGTAATTAAAAGTGTATTTTCCGGTCTTGACCGGCATAGCCCAAACAAGTGTTTCATGTGCATTCGTAAACCTTGTCCCACGAAAATTCGGCATTGGATTGGTTTTTACCCAGATTATATCGTTCAGAATCCAGAATCCCATATCCTGCATAGCCGCACCCAATTTAAATATATTGTGATAACTTCCGATAGCCCACATGGCTCCATTGGGTTTTAATATGCGCTGACATTCGGCCAACCATTGTCTTGTAAACTCATCATACTCGTCCGATGATCCAAAGCTGTCCCATTCGTCGCGAACAGCACGGGCGGGGGTCTGATCTTCGGGTCTGTATAGTGTCTTTGCACCCAATTGTAAATTATAGGGCGGATCGGCAAATACCGCATCCACGCATGAATCCGGCAACTGCCGCATGCGTACTATACAATCCCCCTGTAAAACGGTATTCAGGAATTCTCTCACCTTGCATTTTACCATATTTTGAACATCTAAAAAAGCACTTGTCCCATCCCGGAATAAAAATAAATTTCTTGATTTTTTTATTTTTTACACTTTTATCTTGTATAAATAAAAAATGAACATGTCGAAACAATCGTCCGACCGGGCAAAACAGCAATTTATCCAACTATGGGAACGATTATCTTGACCTCTGTTTTTTTTTCTATTACTCTTTTCCCACAATGAGATGCCCCTATTGTAATAGCAACGAAAGCCAGGTAAAGGACAGCCGTCCCAACGAAACGGACGGAACGATTCGCCGCCGCCGTATATGTAATGAATGCGGCGCGCGATTTACCACTCTGGAGCGTGTGCAGTTGCGCGATCTGATGGTACGCAAGACCAGCGGTCAAATAGAACCATTTGATCGAGATAAGCTTGCACGCAGCATACGGGTTGCCTGTCGAAAACGCGAGGTTTCCGACAAACAGGTAGAATCTATAGTAACAAGTATCCACAGACGAATGGAAACCGAGGCACCCGATGATATCATAACCAGCGAATATATCGGACAGCTTGCGGCGGAATCATTATTGTCGCTTGATCCGATCGCATTCGTGCGATTTGTATCAGTGTATAAGAAGTTTACAAAGATAACGGATTTCAAAAAAATCATAGCCCAGATTCCAGAGGCAGAACCGAATGCAGAAGCATGCGACCTGCCCCCCCCGAAACACCCGGCCGGAAGATTGTTTTAAGGTAAAAAAGTGATTTATATAAAAAAACATTTTTTTAAAATTTGCTCTTTGTGCTTTGCACTTTGTATTTTGTTCCCGGCACCAGCATCTGCTTTGCTGTTGCCAAGCATTCTGTCCGATGCCGATGCTGAGGTATATACAAAAATTTTTGAACTGCAAAGTCGCGAAAATATAGCAGCAGCACAAAAACTGGAAAAGGATATTTCCGACCCTTTGCTGATGTCCGACGTTCTGGCACAACGATACATGTCAAAGACTTATAAGACATCTGGCAAAGAACTGGCCGAATGGATGCGCAAATATTATGATATGCCCGGAACCGGCGCATTATCCAATCTGGCCAAAAGACGGAATGTAAAGGTACGCGAAGCCGTTCTGCCCGATACAGCATCGCTGACCGGTGACGATGTCGCCAATTCCGAATATTGGACATCAAAGACATACGGCGGCGATACGGGACGGAAAATCACACAATTCCGCGCGGCACTGCGACGCGGCAATACAAAGAATGCGCGGCATATTCTGGAAGACAGCGCGTTTCGCAAAAAACTAACCCGGGAAGATTATGGTCGTTTATGCGGTCGGCTGGCGTTTATATATTACACTGGGGGCGAATTTGAACTGGCTGAAAGATTCGGTGAAATCGCCGCAGAATCAAAATCCGAATACGGGCTTTGGACCATGGGGCTTTTGCACTATAAAATCGGTGAATTTGCAGTTGCCGAATCGTACTTTACTTCGCTGGCCAGTTTGGATCAAATAAATGCCGCAAGAAAGCAAGAGGCTGCATTCTGGGCCGGTCGCGCGGCATGGGAAAACGATGACCGGTACGCTGCACGTAAGTTCTGGAAAATCGCCGCCGAACGCCCACAGACTTTCTATGGGGCATTGGCAAGCGCATCATTGGGCCGGGTTCCGAAATACGAATTTTTTGATTCCGACTGGTCCCGGGAAGATATTGCAGAGCTGATGAAGACCGGGTACGGGATACGCGCGCTTGCCCTGGTTCAAATCGGCGAAAAGACCCGCGCAGAATATCATTTAAGATATCTGATTTCGGAAAAGTCATCTGACCGTTTGCTGCACGCGGTACATGCGGTGGCGGATGAATCCAACCTTCCCCGCACTGCAATGCAGTCAGCCGCCATGATACGCGAACGGGGCATTGCCGAAATAGACAATAATGTCATAGCCAGTGCCCAATATCCCCTTCCCGATTGGGAACCAAAGGGGGGATGGAGCATAGACCGCGCCCTGTTATTCGCCATAATGCGCCAGGAATCGGGATTCAAAAGAACGGCCAGATCACATGCAGGCGCAGGCGGCGTTATGCAGCTTATGCCTGGAACCGCCCGGCTGGTCGCGCGGCAAAATAATGTAAGGATGGCAGATCTGGACATTCACGATCCGGAACATAACATGTTCTTGGGGCAACAGCATATAGTAGATCTTTTGTCACAGCCGCAGATAGACAACAGCATAATAAAAATGCTGGCATCATACAATGCCGGCATGGGTACCATGACAAAGTGGGAAAGAAGATTCAAAACCGATGATCCTTTATTGTATATAGAAAGCTTTCCTGCGGTAGAAACCAGGGGGTATATAAAGCGGGTACTCTCTAACCTTTGGCTTTATCGCGCGCGCCTGGGTCAGCCCATGACAACCATCAGCGATTTGGCCGACGGTAAATGGCCAAGATACGAAGCATCAGACCAATATGCCCAGACCAGACGGAATAGAGAAATATAACTATTGCGGGTTGCTGATTTGGTTCAGCGGATAAAAATCAGCAATCATAAATCATGAAAACCTTTCCCGATTTTTCATTAGAGATAGAATCCGGATTCCATATGGTGGCGGGATGTGACGAAGCTGGTCGCGGGCCGCTATGCGGACCTGTTGTGGCCGCGGCAGTTGTTTTTGAAAACAGATCCATCGTCCTGAACCAACAAATCAAAATAGCCGATAGCAAGCAAATGTCCCACAGCCAACGTGCCGCGGCATACGACTGGATTACCGAAAACACCATCTGGGCGGTGGGGCAATGTTCGCCCGCAGAAATAGATGAATTGAATATTCTGAAAGCATCGATGCTTGCAATGAAACGTGCGATTGATGCATTATCCTGTATTCCAGAATTCGTACTGGTCGACGGAAACCGTATGCCGGATGGGATCGTCGGCCAACCTGTTGTAAAGGGTGATAGCAAATCGTTATCAATCGCCGCGGCAAGCATTATTGCAAAAGAACACCGCGATAAAATAATGCGCGCGCTTTCTATGGAGTTTCCACAATACGGCTGGGATAAAAATGCGGGTTATCCGACCGCGGCACACTTGCAGGCAATCGAAAAATATGGTATAAACCAGCATTATAGAAAGTCTTACGAACCAGTAAAAAAAATAATAAAGGATAGTTTATGAAAATCCGTACAATATCCGATCTTGGCGACATAGCCGGCAAGTATGTGCTTTTGCGCGATGATTTTAATACAAAGATAATCGACGGAAAAGTAAATGACACTTTTCGAATCGCACAATCATTGCCGACAATCCGCACGCTGGCGGCAAAAGGCGCGCGGATAGTTATACTGGCGCATTTGGGTCGTCCGGATGGTAAACATGAACCCAAATATACATTGGCACCGGTGGCAACAGCATTGTCGGAATTGCTGGGAAAACAGATAATGTTTCATACGGACTGTCTGGATGCACCGATTTCTGATATGAAAAACGGTGATATAATGCTGCTTGAAAATGTCCGCTTTTATGCCGAAGAAGAAAATAACGACCGCGAATTTGCATCAAAACTGGCAGCGGGATTCGACATATTCGTAAATGACGCATTCGCGGTTTCACACAGGGCGCATGCATCAACAGTGGGCGTTGCGGAATTTTTGCCATCCTATGCCGGCGAGCTTTTGGCATCAGAAATTTACGAATTGACCAGGGTAATGAAAAATCCAACCCGGCCTTTGATGGGTGTGGTAAGCAGCTCTAAACTGGATACAAAAATCAAATTATTGGAATCATTGGTAACCAAGTGTGATATTTTGGCGATTGGCGGGGGACTTGGGACTGCTTTTGTTCTGGCGGGCGATAAATATAATTTCACAGACATGCTTTATAAACCCGAATATAAAGAACCCGCCCAAAGAATCATGCAATTGGCCGAACAACATGGATGCAAGATACTGCTTCCGCTGGACAAGGGTGTCGGACCAGAATTTGATCGGGCTGCGCCACGCACAGACAAACCATTATCTGAAATAAAAGACGGCGACATAATAATGGATGACGGACCGGCAAGCGTCGCGCAGTATATAAATGCAATTGACAGTGTCCGGACTGTTATATGGAACGGAACCTTGGGTATGGCCGAATGGCATCCGAATTGGAGCATATCCAGCTTTGCCCTGGCACGGCATATCGCGGCACGCACCCGCGAAGGCAAATTGGAATCCATAGTGGGTGGTGGCGATTCGGTCGCAGCAGCGGGCATGTCCGGAGTAGAAACCGATATGACATACGTTTCCACCGGCGGCGGTGCCTTTCTGGAATTTATAGAAGGACGCGATCTTCCGGGTATAAAAGCATTAGAGAATTAGTTTATCTCTTCCGCGACCCGCGCTTTACGTACGCTCACGCTATCTGTACCAAAAGCGTGCAAATACTGTTGGCAAAAAGCCATAGGGGCGAATCTGTTCCATTCGCCGATTAATTTTTTTCTGCTTTTCAAAATATTCGTTTATTTCCGATTCGGTTTTTGCCCTGGCCGCACACAATTTCGATATCTGTTTTGCCAATTCAAATCTTTGTTTTAACAATATGATGGCAAAGGTTTCTTTACCCGTTTCACAGTGACATTTCAGCATACATTCAGACATGCCCCGTTTGTACCGTATGTCTTTATCTAACAAAGACAGTTTGGCATTTATATCCGCCAGATTATCTTTTAAATCACTGATTTCCCAGTGTATTTGTATACTTAAAGAAGCATCTGAAAAGTCTTCTGCCATATTAAACCCATGAACTTTCATTTTACCGCAATTCATTACTCCCCCGCAACAAATTGACAAACATACTACCACCCTACCACAGCCGGACGATTTGTCAATATATTTATTATTGGCTTTATCAAAAGCGACTGATATAATCCAGATTATGGGAATATTCAGTAAATTAACTTCATTATTCGCACGTCGGCGGCTGGATGCCGCTGTACTTGGAAACATGGAAGACGCACTTATAAGTGCCGATATAGCACCGGATTTAGCTGTTTTGATATCTGCAAAATTACGCGCAAAATTCAAACCAGACGCAGATACTACAGAAACAGATATAAAATCTGCCCTTTTCGATATATTAAAGCCATACGCGGACAAGTTATCAAATTCCAACAAACAAATATCAGCTATCGAATCACAAAAAAAGCCTTTGGTATTCCTGGTAATCGGCGTAAATGGCGCGGGAAAAACAACCACCATCGGAAAATTGGCAAAACTTTGGACTGGAACCGGAAAAAAGGTCATTATCGGGTCTTGCGATACATTTCGCGCGGCAGCGGGCGAACAGCTGGCCGAATGGGCAGAACGTGCGGACGCAACACTTGTCTGCGGGGATAAAGACCCAGCGGCGGCGGCATATAAAACGATCGAAATTGGCAAAAATGAAAAAGCCGATATAGTTCTGTTGGATACTGCGGGAAGACTTCACAACCGAACAGACTTAATGGACGAATTGGCCAAAATAATCCGGGTCGTAAAGAAACTGGATCCGGATGCACCGCACGAAACCCTTTTGATCCTGGACGGAACTGCCGGGCAGAATGCGCTGGCCCAGATAGAGTATTTTGATAAAGTCGCGCCCCTTTCGGGTCTGGTAGTTACAAAAATGGACAGTACATCAAAAGGCGGTTTTTTAATCACATACGCATCCCGCACAAACCCCCTGCCCGTATTTGCCATCGGGGCGGGGGAAAGAATTTCAGATCTGCATGCATTCAACACAGACGAATATTTGCAAAAATTATTAGATTTATAATCTTGACAAAACAAATTTAAATTAATATAATTCCGCAAAACAGGAGAATTATAATGAGTACAAATATCATAGAAAAACCATTCGATGTAAGATCAGCAAAAGACGGGGTAACCGTACACTATAATTCAAAAATCATAAGCGAGTTTCCCGCCGACACCTATGTTCCTTGTGCGCGGATGCTGAACGCAAAATTCGGGGTTATCGGGGCAGAAATCGGATCCAAAGCAGGATATAGCATTTACAAAATGCAAAACGGTGCTTTTGTAAAAAATGCCGGCAACGAGATTTTTAGAATTGTATCCATCGACATAACCGGCAGGATTACAGCCACCAATAGTATTACCGGATCCCGAACCATTATTTACAGCAATCCGCCAAAAGAACCAATACACCTTGTTTTCAAACAAAAACCGACAATAGGACAGGAAGCAAATTCCACAACTGCAAAACAAACAGAACAAACAGAATTCAGGAAAGAGTTTTTGTTAAGCATGACCGCAAATAGTGGCAAAATCGACGATGAAACTGCAAAAAAAATCATGCGGGAATTGCGAGAGCTTGAAATTCAGCATAATATGAAAATGAAAAAAAGACAAAAGTAACGTTTCCAGCCACTATCATTTAAAATTACCGTCATGTCCGCTTGTGCAATTCAAGTATTTTGTAGACCGTTTTTAACGGCAACACAGTTGCCGTTAAAAATTTGTACACGAAATCATTGACCTTTACAACCCTATTGAAGTCGCTGGAAAATTCCCTATATAAATTCGCGAATCGGTTTTTTATGTGATAGAATCGAAAAATAAAAGGATTCGTTATGGCTTTGATACCTGTGGTCGTTGAAGAATCGCCAAAGGGCGAACGTTCGTTTGATATATATTCCCGTCTTTTACGTGACAGAATCATAATGTTACAGGGTGAATTTAATACCCAGATGGCAAATGTTATCATAGCCCAGCTTTTACTGTTGGAATCGGAAAACCCCAATGCCGATATTTCCATGTATATTCAGTCACCCGGCGGCAGCGCGGATGCATGCTTTGCAATATTGGACACGATGAATTATATAAAATCGCCGGTTTCTACAATCGGTATGGGAATGGTGGCAAGTGCGGCATCAGTAATTTTGGCCGGTGGCACAAAGGGAAAAAGGTTCGCGCTTCCAAATTCAAGAATTATGATTCATCAACCCTTATCCGCCGCACAGGGTCAGGTAACCGATCTTGAAATACATATCAAAGAATCCGTAAAACTGAAAGAAAAACTGATCGAAAGTTATGCCGAAATGACAGGAAAGCCAAAGGAAGTCATCGCCGCATCAATTGAACGCGACAACTATATGTCCGCATCGGAAGCAAAAGAATTCGGCCTGATCGACGATGTTTTGGAGAGAAAATAAATGTCCGAAGAAAATCAAACACCGGCCACCGCCGATTATCAGATTTGCAGCTTTTGCGGCAAGGCCGTGTACGAAGTTAAAAAACTGGTAAGCGGAAGAAACGTCTGTATATGCGACGAATGCATCGGGCTTTGCAACGACATAATGGCCGACGAAGAAAAGGGTAAAATTACCCGTGACGCGACCGCCCTGCCCACCCCCAGCAAGATTTACAAAATCCTGAACGATTATATCATCGGCCAAGATGAAGCAAAGAAAACCCTTGCTGTCGCCGTTTATAATCATTACAAGCGTCATAGTGCCGGAATACGCAACGATGTAGAAATCCAAAAATCAAACATATTGATGATAGGACCGACCGGAACCGGAAAAACATTATTCGCGCAAACATTGGCACGGGTGCTGGACGTACCGTTCGCAATCGCGGATGCAACCACGTTGACTGAGGCCGGTTATGTCGGCGAAGATGTCGAAAGCGTTTTGACACGTTTGTTACAAAGTGCCAATTTTGACATAGACCGTGCGCAGAAAGGCATAATCTATATTGATGAAATTGACAAGATCTCACGCAAGAGCGAAAACCCATCTCTTACACGCGATGTATCCGGCGAGGGTGTTCAACAAGCATTATTAAAACTTATCGAAGGTACAACCGCAAATGTTTCGTCGTCCAACGGTGCGCGAAAACATCCGGGCGAAACCGCCGTTACCATAAATACCAATGGTATATTATTTATATGCGGTGGGGCGTTCGATGGTCTGCAAAAAATAATTGCGAATCGCACGAACGACCGTGCGGGCATAGGATTCGGTGCGAAAGTTGAATCAAAAAAAGAACGTGCTTCAAAATACAATCTCCAAGACATCCAGCCCGGAGATATTGTGAAATTCGGAATCATCCCTGAACTTATCGGTCGACTTCCCGTTATTACCGCCCTTACCGAACTGGATGAAGACGCGCTTGTGAAAATATTGACTGAACCGAAAAATGCGATCGTAAAACAGTATAAAGCTATGCTTGAAATGGAAGGTGTGATTCTGACAATAAAACAGGATGGTCTTTCCGCGATTGCAAAAAAAGCACTTGAACGCAAAACTGGTGCGCGTGGACTGCGCTCTATTTTGGAAAAAATACTTTTACAACCCATGTTCGATGCGCCGGACAAACCAGAATTAAAAGAGATTGTAATAGATGCGGATGTGGCGGATGGTAAAAAACCACCGGTGGAAATTTTCGCCGATGTGAAAAAGGCGGCATAGATAATAAGTCAATAAACTAATTATATCTGCTATCCATGCTTTATCCTGGCGTTGCGAAGAAAATTTTTTACAGTCCGACGCAGATCGTGATTCAGCTCTCGCGATTCCAATTCAGCCCATATCCTTTCATCAGAATATCCCAACTTTACCATTTTCGGTATCAGACCGCTGTATAGCACATTATTTCTGTTATCCGGGGTGAATCCATTCAAAAGATTATCGACTTCGTTTTGTAGATCTTGTTTCCATTTCGCATCGTAATAATTACCCAGCCCAAGGCTTTTGTAATATGCCGCCCGCTGCTTGGACAATTCATATTCTTTTTGCTGCTTTATTTTGTATCCCTCGTAAACAGAACGCCAGTCAAAATCCAGTCGGACACCGCTTTGATGTATTAATGTCTGTTCTATACAGTGGGTAATACCATCTATTTCAATCCGTCGCGCCGCACCAGGGGCACGCAATTTACGGCCATTGTTTTTACAGTTACCGTCGGCACCTTTGATATCATAAGCTTTGGTAATATAGGTCCAAAGCCATTTGTATTCTTCTTTATTCTTTGGAACATCTTTTACAGTAACCCGCATGTGAAGGGATTTTCCGCCGGAAAAAACAATCATGTTAACGACATTCAGCGATACCAGACGCGATGCCTGGATTATCTGGTCTTGCAATGATAAATTATCGCTTTCATACAAAAAGCTTATAAATCCGAAATTCGCATCGTGTCCTGTTACCGCCGGTTTACCATTCGCCAACGGCCGGAACGGAATGGCAAGCTGGGCACCGTTTGCAACCGGATTTACCGATTCGTGCAGGCCACGGGAATCGTTATACCAGCCTGTTCCAGTTTCAAGAAAAGGCGTTCCACGCGGTATGGTGGTTGACGCGATGGAAAACCCGCTGTCGCCATTCGGGAATGTGTCCATTACCATCGGACTGATTATATCAAATATATTACCGGCGGCGTTCATATATCGGCCTTTGTATTAATCCGTTTGGTGTCAGTTTTTGCGGAATACCTGTAAATACCTGTAATGCTGATCCGTAAAGATCTTCGCTTGCTATACGAAGTTCTTCTTCATGTTCGAATATTTCTTTTTTTATCTGTTCATTGTCCGGGGCAGCCTGTAATTTTTTATACAGTGGCTGAAGATTTGCTTTCATGTCTCGGATTGTATAATAGCAAATGCTTTCTTCTTCATTCCGATCGAATAATATCTCTGCAATTGCTTCGTCCAGCACACCAAGCTTTTCTTTCCTTATCTCTCCCGTCCATTTGCTTTTTTTCTTTGATCCTTTGCCGAATTCCGTCGTCTTTATGAAATCATAACATTTGCTATAAGATTCATCCAAAAACATCGGGCTACTGGAAATTTCCGGTCGCACAGCCGCCATCCTGTCCCAAGCGATTCGCAAAGATATGAAATATTCCATCGTTAACAGCTGGATTTCCCGGAATCCTACACTGCCGGGAATTACAGAATTTTTTATCTTGTCCGATTCGGTTGCATTAAGGCTGTATTTGTTTTCTTTTCCCGATCCAATTTTTTCATGTAACCATTCTTTGAATTCTGCTGTTTTTTCTTTATCATCGACCAGATCGGCCAACAATCCCATATGCTTTGCCAGAAAGAACATGTGTGCCGGCGATATCAGACTTCCGGGTGCCTTTGGCACACTTATAATTTTATCTGGACATTCTGGTTCCTGTTTGCACCAGTATATTTGCTCTTTACCATTGGTAAGTATCTTTCTTCTTTTTCTGTATCCGAAATCATTATACAGGGCACTATCATATTTACTCTGGAATGAAACTATATTTTTAATTCCATGGCCGTCGGTTTCAATATTGGCGAACAACGGATTAAAAACACAATTGTCCAGGAATATTCCTATCATTCCCCATCTTTTTGTATTATCGGATTTGATTTTCGGATCCATATAGCTTTCTATTATCCGAATTAGTTTTTTTTTCGCAGGTTCGAACTTTTCCTTTAACATGCTGCCACGAACGAAATGCCAGAAAGCTTTTGTTACCTTTTCCACCCCGCCATCCGGAAATGCAAAATAGTATCTGGCAAATATGGTTTTTACTTCTTTTTCGAAATCGGCTTTTAACCTGTTTTGCAGTATGGCGTTCGCCTGGCGAACGGGTTCTATTTCTTCTTCACACCATGCGCGAAAAGGCGGCAGATCCGGGGCCATGTCGTTTTTAAACGAATCAGTTCTCCGCCAGTGTTCTTTCATGGCCAGATACATTCCATACCGGGATACATAGATTTGTTCAGACGGGAACAGCTCGTATTTCGTCTTTTCGTTCACCAGTCGTATATGACCCTCGGGAATTTTATACTGCCTTACCAGGCATGCCAATGTTTTCGATATACTTTTTGGGACAAAGCCTGGGTCTAGGATACGCATTACAGAATCGTGATGCCAGCAATCCCGGTATCTTATAGTTTTTTTCGCGGTAACAAGCGCGTTGTGCAAACTGTCAAACAATCCGTCCAATGATTGCGGATTTGAATAAGCGAAAAATCGCAGGGGAAAATTATACTTGTCATCAAACTGTATGGATAATGCGAAATCGGGGTTTTCCCACAACGCATATTTCAGTTTTTCCAACTTTGAAAATTTTTTTTCAAATACTTCGGACATGGGCTGTATTAAATCACAAAAATATTGTTTGTCAAGATTACTACAAAAACATGATAAATGTTTTACGCCTTTATGCCCCACGATTTACGCCCCATGCTTTACACATCACTTATCACTTTTCACATGGGGCGTTTTCTGGTATAATTCCCATAGAGAGAATCATGCAAATTCACAAAGTTTCATTATTTGTGCTCTGTGTCCTGTTTGTCGTATGCACAATGCAAAGCGGCCTTGCCGCCGCGTGCAATTCGCCGAACCTGGTTCGATGTATGGATTCCGCCTGTGTCGCCGAAGCTTCCATGGAAACTGGTGCCCGTTGCGCCCAATGTTATTCAGCCGAAGCCCAGGCCGTCATAAACGAAAAATCAACATATAAGTTCGGCGGAAGGTCAAGAGCAGTGATGCGGTCTTTGGGCAGATCCAATGCCACTTCGCTGGATATGTCCGATGCCCCCGACGATCCGGCCACCCGATACCAATGGGCGGTAGCCGAATGTATCAAAAAGATTACCGGCTGTACTTTGAATGATGTGTCGAAACACTATGACCAGCTGATTGAACAATCATGTATCGCGGTTGGCGCAAAAATGGATGTAACAAAAGCATTAAAAGAATCCGAAGCGAATAAGAAAAATGAAAATTCATGTACGGCCGACATTAATATGTGCCTTATGACAGACAATGGATGTGCGACAGACTGGTCCAGATGCGGCGAAGATGCGGAATTTGACAGGGCGTTTTCATCCTGTGTGTCCAGCACCGAGTGCGGACATTTAACAACCCTTAGCGGAATAAAGGACACAGCGAAAAAATCGCGCGACGATTTTGCCGCGGCAAAGGCTTCCAATATAGAGGCTTTGGCCGCCAGCTATGCCACAGCACGCAAAGCGGAACTGGATAAAGTCATGCAAGGATGTCAGAACAATATGCTAAAAACAGTTTGTATAGCAAAGTTTTGCAGCAGCATGCCGGGAAAATGCGGCGAAGGAGAAACAGAAGCCAACAGGATAAGGGAATTCTGCAAATACGTGGATATAGCATGCGACAGACTTTTGATGAGCAGGTAATAATGAAAAATTTGAAACAAATCTTTTTCAAATCGAACACTTGCAAACTGCTTGTCTGTTCGTTATTCATTATCCAATATTCATTATTTATTATGCCGCAGGTTGCAGAGGCGGCACGCGCACAATCACGTGCGGCACCGACATCTCGCATGGCAATAGCAAATACAGCCGCGCCCGTCGCCCAACCGATTGAAGAAATACCCGAATCGGTGCCGGAACCGGTTGCACCCGAACCGGCACCCGTTCCACAGATGCCACGACTTGATCTTTCACACATATTCGAAGAAGTAGTCGGAAATAAAGAAACTGCCCTTGCAAAGACGATTCGGGCACAACGCGAAGCATTTGCGGCGGCGGCAGCTATGGAAAGCTATCAGGCGGATCTTGCCCGGTTTTCTAGCGGTACCGGAAATACATGCGATTCCGGTCTGCGCAAGTGTATGGCAGAAAGATGCGGAAAAGATTTTTCCGATTGCACGGGGGATGGCGACACCGTATGGGGAAACAAAATCGAATCCTGTGGCCGCACGACAAATTGCAGCGGCCGGGAACTGATACTATTCTCTGCGGAAATAAAGGCGGATCGTGACCAGAATGCCCTGCTCGCACGGTTCGAAGCTGTCGAAAGATGCGGCCGCCAATATAACGAATGCATACTTGGGAACTGCAGCGATCCGACCTGTAATGAAACAAATATTCGCGCCGGCAGATGTAATTTTGACAAATGCCTTTCCAAATCAGAGGGCGATGCCGTCATAGCCAAATGCCGCGACATCGCCGAAAGATGCCGCGAACAGGACAGCGGGCTGGCCGGTCGTGCGATGACATTATTTGCGGAATTGCGTGTAGATGTGGAAAAAGAAATTGTTCGTTGGGAAGAACAGCTTTACAAAATGCGCGAAGATATGCGCAACGAATGCAGAAGCATCAGTGGTGTTTTTGACGATCGTTCGTTATCTTGCGTATTCCATGTCGAATTAACGGCAACAGGTTTCGAATCCGCCGCCGCGACAAGAACACTTGCCGCCGGCGACGAATATATGTGTACACCAGAATGGTTCGGGGTGGATATCAGCACATACATAGAAAACGCGGCACGTTATGAACGCGAACAGCAAGGTGCCATAAATGCAGTCATGGGTGCTGGCATGGGTATGGCGGCGGGTTCTATTTTAAGTGGCGAAATGTCACGCAACACTGCGACACGGAACGCGCAAACCGATCTTGATAAAGAAGTATGTGAACAAGCGGGAAAAACTGAATGGAAAAGCCAGCTTATTGGTAACGGTAAATGCGTATGCACGGAAAAAGATTTCAAATGGAATAAAAAAGAAAAGAAATGCATAGAACAAAGCCAATGCAAGGGCAACGACTGCGATGATGACGACGATGAAGACGAAACGAAAACCAGTGGCACAAGAAACACGGATAGTACAGATGGTGATAAAGATGAAAAGAAAACCGGTGGTCTAAGAAACGCAGCCAGCGCAGTGGGAAATATACTTCGAAGAAATTAAGCAACAGTAAAAACGAATAGTTGCTGTCATGCATGTAAAAATCAATTAATTCACATACAGAATTATAACGGCAACGCAGTTGCCGTTGTTCCTGTTTTGGGCGGGAATCCATTGTTTATATAAGCCATTATAACATTTCGTGTCATTGCGAGTGGTCGAAGACCGCGAAGCAATCTTTTCAGGCATTCCGTGTCATTGCGAGTCGCGTCACCGCTTGCGGTGACGGACGAAGCAATCTTTCCAGACAATGGAATTCTTATACTTCCCATTTTGAAAAAGATTGCTTCGTCCGCCTGACGGCGTGACTCGCAATGACACCAGACCAGAATGACATCAGACCGCAATGACATCAAAGGCCGAGAGCCGCAAACAGCGGCGACCGGAAGCCGGAAGGGTTTGTGGCGCAAAGCGCACGATACATACATTATTCACTATTCATTATTCATTATTCATTCAAAAAAGGGATGCCTGCACCGGAGTGACAAACAGAATGAAAAATATACTTACTTGATAATTAAGCAATCAATCACTTTGCGACTATTACCATCGCGGTTCTTAAAACAGTATCACCGAACATGTATCCGGTTTGCAGCTCTTCGGTAATTATTCCAGATTCGGCATCATCTGTTTCAACAGTCGACACCGCGTTATGAAACTGTGGATTTAATTTCTGTCCAACAGATTCTATCTTCAAAATTCCGACTTTTGCCAGCGCACCACCAGCAGCAGAAGCCATCGTCTGTATCCCGGAATCATCGGGGGCATGGGCAAATGCCGCATCAATAGCATCAATCAAGGGCAGGAAATTTTCCGCAACCAACATCGCCCGCGTACGCGCGGCCGCGTCACAATCTATGCTGGCACGCCGTTTTGTATTTTCAGCCTCTGCCCGCGCGCGAAGATACTTGTCCGATAATTCCGCTATTTGTTCCCGCAGTTGCTGAATCTCATCTGCGGATACTGTTGTTTCATCCGCAATTTGTTCTTTTACTTCTGTCATATAAAATCACCTATAAGTTATATCATCCCAATAATCACACTGCCTGTATAATGGGTAGAAAATCTTCGGCTTTCAACGACGCACCACCCACCAAAACCCCATCAACATTCGGAATTGACATGATTTCCGCAGCATTACCCCCCTTTACACTGGCACCGTATAAAATCGGCGTTCCGCCAAGACCCATGGATTCCAGAATTTCTGCTATGAAACCATGTTCCCTTTTTATCTCTTCATTTGACGGTGTCATACCCGCGCCGATTGCCCAGCGCGGTTCGTACGCTATTATTGCGCCTTTGCCGGGAACACATTCGCGGATTTGTTTTTCTATTACCGTATTCGTTTCGCCAGCCTGTTTTTCTTCCATAGTTTCACCGACACATATAATGGGAATCAGTCCTGATTTCAAGGCCTGTTTTGCTTTTTCAGCTATGACCAGATTGGTTTCATTATGATACTGGCGACGTTCGGAATGTCCTATGATTACATATTTCGCGCCGATTTCCGATATCATTCTGGCCGAAACTTCGCCCGTATATGCACCAGATTCGTGTGCGCTGCAATCTTGGACACCGGTTTCCACCGACAATATCGCAGATGCGCCGACAAAAGGCATCGGCAGACACAAAACTATTGTGACATGTGATAAATCGATGTTCTTCAAAGCATCCGCCATAAGGGCGACCGCATCCATGTTGCCGTTCATTTTCCAGTTTCCGGCTATTATTTTCTTATCCATGTTTTATCCTTTGTTTTGCTGGAATAACCTAGCATTTTCCACTTGCGGTGGCAAGCGAAAGTTTAGTAAAGTGTCATTGACAATTATCATAAAGGGTTCAAAAAATGTTAAAAAACTTTCGCGACGCATCAAACAAGCCTGTCGCAAAAATACTTATAGCCATACTTATGTTTTCATTTGTCGGATGGGGTGCGGCCAATTGGATTCTTGACCGGAACAATGTCGACGATTCAATAGTTCGCATAGGACGCGAACCGATAAAACTGGCCCAATTCGAGCAAGAGCGCAGCCGCCAAATGGCCCAGATGAGCCGGGAACAACAAAAGGCAATATATACAGAACGCGCGACCGGAATTAATTTCAGCCAACAAATACTCTCAAAGCTGGCATCACAGCTTATGCTGGAACAAAGGGCATACGATCTGGGGCTGGCCGTATCCAACGCTTCGATGGCGAACGCAATACGGGCAGAGCCCGCGTTCCTGGAAAATGGCAAATTCTCCCCGATAAAATTTGATTATGTCCTGGCGATGAGCGGGATTTCCGAATCAGATTTTGCAGAACATATTCGACGTTCTCTTTTGCGTGAAATGGTATTATCCGGGGTATCGGCCGGCATTACTGTTCCTGATTTTGCAGTCGTTGCGACATACAATTCACGGAATGCAAGGCGCAATATAGAATTTTCGACCGTACGATTTGCAAATTTTAAAATTTCCGGCAATCCGACCGAAGAACAACTGCGCGATACTTATGCAAAGAATCCAAAAATTATTCCCGAATTCAGAACTGTTTCATACGTGCTTGTACCCGCAGATATGTCCAAACCCGATCTGGTTGACAGGGCTTATACAACTGCGCAAAGGATAGAAGACGCGCTTATCAGCGGCGATGCCATGCAGGGTGTTGCGGCAAAGCATAATGTGAAATTCGTGACTATGCCGGCCATAAGCACGGATTGGAAAACGTCAATGGGTACGACATTAAATGATTCTGTGCTGAACGAAGCCGCACGCAGCGCGGTATGGAACCTGGATCAAGGAATGGAAAGTGAAATCTTTGAAACAAAATCCGGATTTGTAATATTAAGGGTGGAAAAGGTCGCCCCGGCACATGCGGCGGAAATGGATTCTATGCGCGCCGAATTGGTCGGATTATGGAAGATCGCGGAACAAAAAAAACAAGCGTATGAAAAAGCGAATGAAATCTTAATTTCGGCGCGTACGAACGAAAAATCCATTGGGTCGGCCACAATGGTAACACGCGCGAACGGCGCACCGCTGGAGGTCTTGTCTGCGGCGTTTTCTCTTCCCGTTGGAACAAAGACAATTGTTCCGGGGGTCGATTCTTTCCATATAATACATGTGATTAACTCCACCATGCCAAAAATGGATAAATCCGCATCCACAGCATTGAATGCCGAAGTCGCAACAATGCTTTCACGCACATTAAACGACGATTATTCGTCATTCCTTTCCCGAAAATATCCGATGAAAATTAACAATCATCTGTTCAAAAGATTGTTCGGGGAATAATTAACGACCATCTACTACCGACTGACGACTATTTTCCCCTTGCCTTGTATTTTTGTTTTACTGTATGATAAAAGGCAAGAGAGAATAATGTTAAAGAACTTTCGCAGAATATTTGCTGTTTGTTCTCTGCTCTGCGCCGTTTGCGCGGGCATGCCTGCACGCGCGGCATCAAATGAATTCCAACTTGCAACACAGCTTTTGGCGGCGGCGCGCGCCGGTAATGTCGGCCAAGTGCAAAGCCTGGTAAATCACGGTGCCAACGTGAATTACATCGACAGCACGGGGCTTTCCATCGTATGCACCGCACTTATGAATAACGATTTGCGTGCGGCGCAAATTTTACAGACATACGGCGCGGATGCCAGCCGGTGCGACCAACAGATAAGACGATTCAACCAACGACAGCCCAGCGAAGAAACCGAAGGATTGTTCAGCGGACTTTCCACAGCACAGACCATGGCATTGGCAATCGGCGGTGCTGCGGTGGCAATCGCCACGGTTTGGTATGTCAGCGGTCTTTTGGGCGTTCGCAGCAACAATAATAATCCCGGCGACAGCGGAAGCAGACCAAAGTCCGGAAATAATAATCCCGGCGACAGCGGAAATACTTTCAACAGTTGGACATACGGTGCCTTGCCATACGGCCCGTCACAAGCGTTCGGTTCAGAATTCGTAAGCGGCACCGGCGATAAGTGGGACTATTTCAGTGCCCAAGACAATTTCCTTAACGCGAACAGCCCCGTCAGCGCGACACCCGGTCCAGACTTTCAGCTTTTGTCTTCCACCCTGCCCTTTGGATTGAATCTTCAAAATCATTTACTGTTGATGCAGGGATACGGTGCACTCGCACGCGGATATATGGGAATGACAATCCTGCGTTCGACGGGTCAGCCCTTTGCCCCTTTGCGCGCGGATGTAACCAGCAACGGCACCCCGGTCACATTCGACGGCCTTCCACCTGGCGGTGGAAAACCTGTATCGGTCGCACTGATTTCAACAAATGGAATTAATGCCGGCGCACGTGCAGTTGGCGACCCGAATTACGCGACAGATCCGGCGGTCGGCGGTGGAAGCTCTATTGAAGATGGTTGGCTATTCTGGGCGGCAAGTCAGGGCGACGCGACGAAAAACTCTACTTCGCGGCGGTTTTACAATAACAAGATAACGCGCATAGCCCCGGCATCAACTGTCGCAAATGATATAATAACAGAAGATGAAAGATTTGATCTTGCCGGGGAAAACAGTGCCATTTACAATATAAACGCATCATGGTACGACGATCTTTTGGCAAAAACAATTATAGGCGGAATGTCCAGCGAAACAGGCCGCGCATACGGGGACTATACGGGCTTTATGCCGAACGGACAACTGATGGTTTTCAGAACCGGCGGTGGCTGGTCATATTCGCTGGATACCACCGGCGGCACGGTCAAAGCCACAGATGCAGTTTTTACAAATTCCACTGAATCATTGCAAACATTGGATTCGATTGAAATTGGTGGTGTGGTATACAAAGCATTTTATGATTCTACACGAACTATATTGACCCTTACCGCCGATGGCCATCCGGCACTGACATGGTACATAGGCAATGACGGGCTGGCATACACTGATCCGGGTAATCCGGCACAGGATATATACGCGCTGAACGGTACAGATATCGTGAATGTTATTGTTACGAAAACAAGACAGGATTATAAGAATTATACAGCCATGCTTTATTCCCTGGGTGCGGCGAACGAAAACGGGGAAAGGATGGTTAATACCAGCGTGACCCAGCAAGACCAGGGACTTACGGCCCAGGTTGGGGTCATAGCGAATGCGGCACCGGTGATAGAAATGTACGGCACCGACACCCAAACTGCAACAGAAATTACAAGATATACCGCCGGGGCAAACAGAAGAACCGCATTTGAAAACTGGATTAACGATTATTACAACCTGACGGATGATGCGGGAAGAACAGAAGCCAATAACGCAAGGGCATTCTTTGGTGGATTGGGTTCCCAGTATAACCCAATTACAATATTTTCAACTGGCGGATATTTGCTGGGCACCATGGCCGAAATCACCAACCCGGGATTCAGCATAGGCAGTACCCAAGAAGCAACCTTTGAAAATGCCGCGCCGCTTGTTTATGACGGATTGAATCATTTATTCATGTCTGTTGTCGCGGTACAGCTGGGCAACGGAACGCCGGGTTCTACAAGTACCGGCATCTCTGGATGGGTTCCGGCCTCGTCCCAAAAGATCACATTATCAACCTGGATTGATCCATACGCAGATCCAAACGATCCAAATATAGAATTTTATGGCGCGCGTACATGCGGTATCGCTGGACGGGGTTCTTCGACTGTCGATCCCTGGTGCTTTGCGGCGGCCGGCGTAACAGATCAACTTGCTGTGGCATCAATGGCCGGGGCAGTCGGTGCCCTGCAAAGCGCGTTCGGAAGTTATATGAGCAACGACCAGATATTCGTACTTTTGGCACTGACCGCGGATGGTCGCGCAATGCCGGAATTGGATCTTATGGATCTGTACCAGTTACCGGGGGAATATCAGTTCAAGGTGGATAATAACCTGATGACATTTGCAGATGCATTTGCCGAAGTGTTTGGATACGGGCTTGTCAATCTGGATCGTGCGACACGTCCGGGAACCAGTGTCAATTATTATGTCACGAACAGGATTAATTCTTCACCGAATGCCGCATTTTGGCGAACCGCCAGCATAAGCCCGAATTTTGCCGCGCGATCGGGGATGTCATTATCCGGTGCGTTCGGAATGCGTTCGGCTTCGATAAAAATACCGGTATTTGATATCATAAAATCCGCCGACGGAGAAATGTCAATGCCACGCATATTCGATAATTCGGTATCACTTGCGTCCAGTCGTCGCGGAATGTGGCTGGGCGATGTTCTTGGTGAATTCAAAGTCGCAAATAACGATTCACAGTTGGGGTCTGACGGTTCCCGCCTTGCAGCTGTCATGTCGTTGCGCGAAAGCCATATTGATGACGGATACGGCAATATTGATAAATTAAAACTTAACTATCATTTTGGCGCATGGAATTTTGGCGCAAGATACGAACGTAATTTCGGCGATTCAAATATTCTGCGCGGCGATAATTCCAATCCGGTGCTTAGCATCGCATCGCATGCGGTATCAACCGATGCATCATTTAATTTCGGCGGCGATGAAGACAAAGGCGGATGGAAATTTCATGCGCGCGGATTTACCGGATCGATTACAGAAGAAGGCCTGCTTGCCAATGATCCCGCCCTTTCCGGACAACGCGAATTGATGAAACTTGGTTCGGTTCAGGGCTTTGATACCGGCACGACCTATGATGCGGGTATATTCTCGTTCGGTATAAGCGGCGGTCTTTTAAATGAATCCGATACCATGCTGGGCGCGTATTCCGATGGTCTGCTTTCGATTGGCGGTGGAAATACTGTCTATGTTGATAATATGCTTACATTGCGGGCGGGCGAAAAGCTGAAATTCAATGCGCGTTACACAGCCGCGCGCACAGATGCGAATAGGGTCGCTGATACGGTAATTATCGGACTGTCCGGATTGCGATCGGATGCGATGTCTGTCGGTGCAGAATACGGTGGATTTACATTAAGCGTTTCACAGCCGTTGGCACTGGTAAACGGGGCGATGGAATATGTGACTGCGGATTATCGGATTGTCGAATCGGAAAATGGATTTGATCTGGCGGCGACCCCTTATATCAACAGCCTTGATTTATCGCCCGCGCACCGCGAAACACGAATCGGCGCGGCGTACCGTACCGCTCTTGGCGATTTTACCTTTGGCGCGGTGGGATTTGTATACCGCATAAATCCGAATCATACCACTGAATTCGGAAACGAAACCCTGTTGATGTTTAAATTGAATCATCGACTGGGGATATAAATGACACAAAAATATTAAGCAATCATGGGCGAAAGAAAGTATTATGTTTATATGCTGGCGAACAAATACAATAATGTTCTATACATCGGAGTTACCGGAAATATCAAAAATCGTACTATTGCACATAAAACCCATATAAATAAAGGCTTTTCATCAAAATATAATTGCGACAAACTGGTTTATTATGAAGAATTTAACGAAATAACCGAAGCGATAATACGTGAAAAACGATTAAAAAAATGGAAACGAGAATATAAAGATGCGCTGATTAACCGGATAAATCCACTATGGGAAGATATGTGGGAAAATGTTATGATGCAATAATTCGGAAAAGACAGGTATACGTGTCATTCTGGAAATTTTGCAAAGCAAAATTTCCGGAATCTGGAACGGATCGGGATTTGTCTTTACGAAAGGCGCGACGAAACAATCTTTTGCAACAAGCGTTTTTTTTACTCCCCTGTCCTTTCCAGATCCCGGATAATTTTGCTTTGCAAAATTTCCGGGATGACACGTTTCACACAAATATATGTTTTTTTATACACGACGCATAAAAAAACATTCTCACTTAACGGATAATTTTGCTTTGCAAAATTTCCGGAATGACACGTTTTACACAAATATATGTTCTTTAAATTTTTATATACGATCCATAAAAAAACCATTTTCACTTGACGGGAAATTATGATATAATAGTTTCAAACATTAATAAATAATGGGAGAGGATCATGCGCAAAAACATTGCAATGTTGTTGATGACCGTCGGATTTGCGATTCCGACAAGCTGGCTGGTACTTAATGATGCGATCGCGGTAAGCCGCGCACACCCCGGCGGGGTAAGTGCCGCGCGTGCACCCGCGATGCCCACTTTCCCATCAAACCCGAACATGGGCGGTAATATAATACCCCCGTCTGGCGGCATAACACCCCCCAGTGGCGGCGGTATTGTTCCCCCCCCACCCGGTAACGGCGGTGACGATATACCACCGGATGTTACACCCCCCGATCTGGGACTATGCGAAGACGGAACATCAAAAAATAATCCGTATTCCATCGATGCATGTATGAACGATGTATTAAGATGTGTGAACAGCGGACAGCTTCCAAACGGATTAAACGACCTTTACAATGCCGATATGCGGCATTCGATCATGAACGGCATGGGACTTTGCGCAAGCCAGGTTGACCGTTGCATGGGCATGACACGAAAAGATTGTAACGTAGTTTATCGTTCTGCATCCGATGTATGGATTGATTTCAACAGCCGTATGATACAGCCGAACTATTTTTCATTCGTGCTGCGCAAGACCGGCCTTACCCCGAATCAGGCGGAAAATACATGTATGCTGATTGACAAGAATACCTATGGAAAATCATTTGCCGCAGTATCGGGCAACGATAATGTAACCGGCGAATATAACCAAACCATCAATGCGTACAATGATCAACAATCTGGTGGCAAAAATAATCCTATGGGGGTTGATCCCAACGACGACCCGGCAAAGAACAGGGGTGTTGATGCTTCGCGTGGACATTATGCACGCTGGGACGCGACGACCGGCGAATGTCTGGTTCGTGTTGCGGCATATAACGACGGAAAGCTTATTACAAACCAATGGATGTTCGGTGCATTCGGCGACGACCGTGCTGCAGAACAATGGGTGCCAGCGGGAACTACATTCAGCTGTAACAAATCATTATTTGAATTTGCATTGCGTACCACCACAAAAGATGTGGCGACACTTGGCATAGCTGGTGGCGCAGTGATCGGTGCGGGTATTGGTGCAATCGCAGGAAGGCAACGAAAAGAAGAGTTTGATATAGAAGACATTGGGCAGCTTTGTAATAGCGATGGGTTTATTAATGCTTTCAATGGTGTTATAGAAGGCACTACTATAAACAAAAGTAATTGTGCTTCAGAAATAGCCAAGTTAAAAAATGAATGCAAACAAACCACTTGGTTCCAAAAAATTGAGAATGGCGAAATTATAAACCTTATCGCAGCATTCGGAAAACACACTACTTGCACTAATAAAGATGCTGTTTGGTGTGAATTGGAAAGTAAGATTTCTGAATTCTTTCAAAAAACAAACGCCACTATAACAGATTGTCCCATAGTGTTAGCTCATCTTAACGACATGCAAGGTATTTTAAATGATACAAATCATAGTGATAAAGAGAAAGCAAATCAAGGAACCATTGATGCTGCACTGGCTGCAATAAGTGCTAGATGCGCACTTTTGAGTGGTGAATGCGAAACACGGGTACAAACTGTAATATCAAGCTTGGCGGGCAAATATGTTGTACAAGAAAGAGACTTATCAAAAGTCGCTTGGGGTGCGGGTATAGGCGCAACTGCTGGTGTACTTGCAACCGCTATAACGGCGTTCATTGAAAAGAATCAAATTTCTTGCCGGGTTGGCGATGACCTTTCCCGCGTTGCCTTTAACAAATCCAGCAAGATTGATTCTTTGAAAGACTATTATGTAAAATGGGCGTTGCAATTGCCGGAAACCATATTGCCAACTGCCCAAGTCACAGATTGTACCAGCTGGCGGAATGCATGCGGAACGTTAAGAGATCTGGTTCAATGCGCCAACGCACAGATACATTACAAGGAAAACGATGGCAAAGTGACCCTTATCGAAGCGGCATGCGCCCCCAGCGGAAGCGTATGTATCGAAAGCCGCATAGCCCATACGAATTTCGTATGCACGGACAATCAACACATGACACCCGGAAGCCTTCCTATACCACAGGTCTGGCAAGCGGGCGCACATCAGTAAAAAATCTGATAAAACTGTTATTCCCCCGCCCCATGGCGGGGGTTTTTGGATTATGATTTGAAGTAAAGCGGGGTTTAAACGGCAACACAATTGCCGTCATGACAATAATCTTTTGTCACTCCGGCGCAGGCCGGAGTGGGGCTATAAAGTGCGACACAGGTATAGTCCGGGGAAGTACATCTAATCGCACAAAACGCAACTTTGGCTGGTTGGCAACGCTTCGCGTTGCGGTTTTAAGTCCCACTCCGGCCTGCGCCGGAGTGACAACATGCTTTGCGCGACGTATTAATTATTCATTATTCACTATTCATTCAAAAAACGGAAAGCATGACGGCTCTATGACAAGAACCGTTTAGGGCATAACACAGTTTTTTTGATGTTTTTCTTACATCTTGACAAAAAATATAAATATGATACGATAATCACAAATGTTTACTGTGATTAAAAAATTCTTGATCCCGATAAAAATTGCCATCATTTGGACGGCGTTATACTTCACAACAATTTATTCGCTATTCATATTCATGTTCCGATTCGACCCACTTGTATTTGCACACTGGGCACGTTTATCCAATATAGTTTTGCATGGTATTCCGGGTTTGGCGTTTGGGGTTTTGATTCTGGGAACATTGCCGATATATTTCGCGGTACTTTCGTTTATAATAAAAAATAAAAAAACGCCGGTTCCCCTGCCCTTTTGCAATGAAGAAAAAAAGAAAAAAGAAGAAAAACCAACCACACCAGAAACCGATACAGAACCAGACATAATCCTTCCGCCGGATATGCCACCAGAAATGAAAGGGCCGTACAGTCGCGCCATGCGAAACAAAGCATTCGCACAACCACAATCCGCATACGAATTAAAATTAGACCCCAGGAAAGATGATACTATTCCCAGTCACAGCACGGAATCTTTCCCAAATCCTTCCCGGGATGACATCGTTTCCAAATCATCTTTTCCCATACCGGATTTTGACAATGTGCCGGAACTGGAATCGGATACACCGGTATTTCGTGAAATTACCTTTGGCGGCAACGATAATGATTCCCAATATGAACAAAAAACAACAAATCCCATAGATGATAAAACAGCAGAAAAGCTTCAATCCATGGGATACGATACCAAAACCGATGATGATATTATAATAGCAAGAAACGATTCGTCAGTATTTGCAATCGCCGTTCATTCTGATCCTGATTTTTGGATTGCCGATAATTTACCAATATCCGATGACAGTGATACGGCTGTCTGGTTCGCAAGCGGAAAGCAAAAGCCCTCACCAATAACGGCGGTATTGGGTACGGCAAAAAAACATGGTGCGACACCGGTACTTTATCTGGCAGAAAAAAACATCATGGATCTGGACGACAGACAAAATAAATGGCAAACGGCTGGTGTACGGGTAATTGATGATCTGGCGGGGTTGTAATCCATCCGTCATGATAAAATGAATAATGAATAATTAATGCGTCGCGCAAAGCATGACAAGGCGCGGGAATATTACAAGCCAGGTAATTCGTAGACAAATTTTTAACGGCAAGGCAGTTGCCATCATGACAATAATATTTTGTCACTCCGGCGCAGGCCGGAGTGGGGCTATAAAGTGCGACACAGGTATAGTCCGGGGAAGTACATCTAATCGCACAAAATGCAACTTGGGCTGGTTGGCAACGCTTTGCGTTGCGGTTTTAAGTCCCACTCCGGCCTGCGCCGGAGTGACAACATGCTTTCCGCCTTCGCTGTCGCGCCAGAGCGATAGCGAAGGGGGAAGGCATGACGGCGATTTTATTACAGTCAAAAAACTGAACTGTACACTAAATAGAGTGTACAGTTCAGTTATCAGTTAATGAACCTTAAAACACTGTGACTTCTTCACAAGTTTCTTCCGACCATCCGTGCCAAGTTCTGCATGTACCCTTTTTACCGCTAAATGCGCCCCATGTCTTGCTACAAGCCGCTGTGCTTGTACAGATACGGCAGAGTTCTGTGTTGGAATTGAAAGTCGTTTTAACCAAAGTTCTTTCAGAAACACACTGCAGATTCTTTTTAAAACTAAGCCACCAGTTTCTGGTCTTTTGCGTCAAGCATACTCCGTCGGCGGGTGATGCAATTTCATTACATTTTTGTCTTGCTTCGGCAGTCCACTTATCCTTTAATTCTCTCTGTGCGGCTTCGTTTACCAAGCTCATGATCCTGTCTCTTTCAGCTTTGTTCAAATTATCGACTTCTTCTTGGAGTTCAATCCGCTTTGCATTAAAGTTTGTTATAGCATGCCTTAATATGGAATGGAATATAGCCCTTTCAGCTTCATCCAACAGGTTCGGGAAGTTTGCTTCGCTTCCTCCCCTTAAAGCTGAGCCTTCGCGGAATCTTGCTGTATCCCGTCCACTGACACACTGGCTGACAGTTGCATTTGCTCTAAGCCTGCCAAACGCTTCGTCTATAAGTCTTTTTACAGCATTCAATTCCGTAACTATTTCTGGCTCAAGTCCTTCGGCAGCAATAGAAACATTACCAGGAGTAACTGTCTCCCCACTCCTGACAGCAGGATTATAGCTTATCTTATCCCAATCAATATCGCCAGATAGAGTATGAAGCACATGTGGAAGAGGTGTCGTGTTACCACCACCAGCGGCCGTACCACCGCCCGCGCTTATTATCCAACAACCACCAGCCGCGCTTGTACCTGTACATGATCTCTCGGACTTTTTCAACGCCGACACCCCTATGGTTTTATTGTCTTGCGCTATCGATGAACAATCTTCACTACTTCCACATATAGTTGTCATTGCTGCTTCGGCCGCGGCTTGGCATGCCGACAGTTGATTGTTGTCTATACCCAGCAATATTCCCTGAATCATACTTTCTATGTCTTCGACCGTTTTGGATTGAGCACCATCCCTGCACGCAACAAGACTTGCCGCCGGACACATTTTACCTATTGCATCCAAAGATAATCCTATGCATTGTCCATAATTTTCCCCACATCTATCTTCATTTTGCAGACACGATTTGACTTCTTTGGTACAACCGTCAACCCTCATCGCGCCCATTCTTGCCACTACATAATCCCAAATCCTTGATTGCGTTGGCTGCGTGTGACTTATCCCACAGTTTTGCAATGGTATTCTGCATACATCGGTCATAGTTAACGGGTTGGTAATACACATGTCATAAGAAGCTTCTTCCCGTCCCGGATCGAATCGTTCGCCGCATGCGTTTTGAAAACATTCAACTACGTTACCAAGACAGTTCTGTCTGGCTTTATCTTCGGCAATTATTTCTGCCGATTTGATAGTTGGCGCGATATCACGAAGAAAGACATCCCATACCTGGTCTTTAAAGCGTACGCATTGGTTGGTAACGTGTTCGCACAAAGGCTTTTTTGCAGAAAGAGTGTCAAACGAAGAAACCGCTAAGTCAATACTTGTACCTGGAACGCGGCGCGTAGAATTACGTACATTGCTTGTGGACAATGCGTTAGTAGTCGCGCTAATTCCGACACAGTTGGTAAAATCAGATCCGCATCCGCCATCCCCGGCCATACATTTGCGAAATTCTGCTACACAGGGACCAAGTTCAAATTTATTGGAACTTTCATACGATTCGCGTGCGGCTTCACGAACGGCACTTTGCGCCGCTTGTAATCTTTGCGTAGATTGTTGCTGGCGGGCTTTCAGGGCGTTTTCATACGCGCGGCAATTATTAGTTATTTCCGCACTATACATGGTCTGGAGCATGCGAATGTCTTTTTCACAACCGGAAATCTGCTGTGTACATATTCCGCGGACAGTAGTATGCAAATCGTCACCAACTTTTCCAGCCAATGGATCCGGAGCTATTTCATCCTCTTCTCCAAAGGCATTTATATTCCAAAGCGCGGTATTGACGGTAGAGCTGCGTCCACGATTACTTCTTGTGTTCGTTTCTTCTGTTTGTGTCGCCGCTTCTGCCAATCTTTGTTGTTCCATTACAAATTCCGCACTGGCACCCATTTCTATCATTTCGACACGTTCTGTCGCCATTTTTAAAGATTGTGCGTCAAGCTTTTCAATTTCGGCCAAAATCTTGTCCAGTTCTGATTTTCTGTTGCTGCAAATACAACGACCACCATGATCGTTATCCGTCATACAGAAACTGTCCATACAACCAAACCAACGTTCGCGACAA
Organism: Alphaproteobacteria bacterium; assembly: GCA_009777955.1. Lineage (GTDB taxonomy): Bacteria > Pseudomonadota > Alphaproteobacteria > Rs-D84 > Rs-D84 > WRKW01. Next base: position 55,853 of record WRKW01000004.1, read on the forward strand.
ACCGGATCAACAACACCGGCAACGCTTGCCGCACCGGCGACGTTAAGTGCACCGCTTCCGGCCATAGCCCTTTGTGTGGTGCCGGCACGTGCGGCAGATACAGCAGGCGCGGCGGGCGCAGCACCGCTTGTCGGGGTAGTGCCACTGCGTCCACGGCTGACCGTATTGCCACCGGCAGGTGCGGCGGCAGCGGGCGCGGCGGCCTGGGACATGCCCGCAGTAACTGTGCCACTGCGTCCACGACTGACCCCGCCACCAGCAGGCGCGGCAGCAGCAGATGCTGAACCACCACCACCCTGGGAACGTCCACGTGGTGCGGCCGCATCAGCAAAGTTAGCAAAAAGCAGCCCGAACAAAGCAAGCAAAGAAATTTTTTTCATGGTACTCTCTTCCTGTTTAATCTTTTCTATTTTACCATAATATACGAGGTGTTTCCAATAGAAAAAAATATATTTTTGAAATTTATACTAACAGGGCTTTTTTAGCTGTCACTATGTTGTTATCATTAAGCGGGCATGACGATGGTGTCGCGCTTTGCGCGACGCATTAATTATTCATTATTCACTATTCATTATTCATTCAAAAAACGGAAAGTATAACGGCTCTCTGACGAGAGCCGTTTAGGAAAACATTGGAAAATTTAACTGCCGGTTGCACGGCGTTTTATTGCAACAGTCTTGGCACCGCCACTGGCTTTTGCCACCGCCCCTGAATCACGCGCAACCTTTGCCGTCGGGGCTTTTGGTGCTTTTGCCGGCATATTAACTTTTTTATCTGCGGATTCGTTGCTTTCTGCTTTTTTACCCGCTCCCTTTGCGCCTATGTCGCGTCCGACCAATTCAATTATCGCCATAGGTGCGGCATCACCATATCGAAAGCCTGCTTTAAGAACACGGGTATATCCCCCGGGACGACCGGCATAGCGTGGCCCCAAAACTGTAAATAATTTTTTTACCAATGCGGCATCCTGTAATTCCGCCATCACCAAACGGCGATTTGCGACAGAATCTGTTTTCGCACGCGTAATCATTTTTTCAACAACGCCGCGCAAGTCTTTTGCCTTTGGCAACGTGGTTTTTATCTGTTCACGTTCAATCAAACTTTTTGCCAATCCTTGGAACAATGCTTTTCTTGCATTGCAATCACGATTGAATTTTCTGCCCTTGTTTTGATGTCTCATCTTGCGCTCCTTTGCGTTTATGCCCCTTTGGGATTAATTGCAATCATAACCTGGTAAAATCAGAATCATGATTTTTAATCCATCACAAATAATTTTGCCCCGCAAAATTATTTGTAAGGATCTTCGTATTTTTTCGCCAATTCCGTTATATTTTCGGGCGGCCAGCCAGGAACTTCCATACCCAGACCAAGTCCCATCGCTTCCAGCTGTGCTTTTATTTCGTTCAAGCTTTTGCGGCCAAAATTCGGTGTTTTCAGCATGTCATTTTCGGATTTCTGCACAAGCTCTCCCAGCCAGTTAATCTTGTCATTCTTTAAACAATTGTTTGCACGAACAGAAAGTTCCAGCTCGTCCACATGTTTCAGCAACTTTGGATCAAAAGGCAAAGCTTCTTTCTTTTTATCGTCCTCTATCGGAATGTTGACTTGTGTCGGATCTTCAAAGTTTATAAACAAGTTTAACTGGTCGGTCAATATACGCGAAGCAAGTGCGATGGCATCTTCTGGCGTAACACTGCCGTTGGTTTTTACAGTCATCTCAAGCTTGTCATAGTCCATACTTTGACCGACGCGTGTTTCGGAAACCGCAGTAGCAACATTCAAAATCGGGGAATAAATAGAATCTACCGGAATAGTGCCCAGGGCAGTATGTTCACCGCGATTGGCACTTGCCGGAACATATCCACGACCAGTGTTCAGCGTGATTTCAATATCAAGCGATGCGCCTTTGTCCAGATTACAAATTTCAGCGTCTTTGTTCATTATTTCAACACCAGCGGCTGTTTCAATCATGCCCGCAGTCACAGTGGCAGGACCTTTGACTTTAATGGTCGCCTTGTGCTGACCCTCGCTGTGTGCTTTGAAATAAACGCTTTTCAAATTTAATATAATATCAGTAACGTCTTCACGAACACCCGGAATTGAAGAAAATTCGTGCTGAACCCCATCAATTTTTATAGCAATGGGTGCGCAACCCTGTAACGATGACAACAAGACGCGGCGCAAAGCCGTACCTATCGTCAAGCCGAATCCTTTTTCCAAGGGCTCTGCCATAAGGGTTGCAATATTTGGATTTGCTTCATCGACTTTGACATGCAGTCTTTTCGGCTTTATCAGCGATAGCCAGTTTTTTTCAATCATGGTTTGCTCCATAGTTTAGTTTATTATTTTCACTTATGGAGTGATAAGCGACAAGTGACAAATGATACTGTTTTATCAATAACGACAAGATCAGTATCACTTATCACTTATTACTTGCCACTGTATTCTTAGACGCGACGAACCTTTTTCGGACGACAGCCGTTATGCGGAATGCGCGTGGTATCCGTAATGGTTTGGACTATAATTCCGGTGTTGCTTAATCCCCGAACCGCGGCTTCGCGCCCGGATCCGATGCCACGCATAAGAACGTCGACGGTTTTCATACCGTGTTCCAACGCTTTTTTTGCGACATTTTCCGCAACCACTGTCGCAGCGTATGGCGTTGATTTTTTCGCGCCCTTGAAACTGGCCGCACCGGCAGTAGCCCAACACAAAACCGCACCCGATGCGTCTGTGATGGTAATGCGGGTATTGTTCATGGTCGCCAAAATATGCGCAATCCCATGAGAAACTTTTTTGGTAATTTTCTTTTTGGTGTTTTTAAGTGCCATACTATTTTGCCTTTGTATTGCTGATTGCTGATTTTCTGGATATAAATCGGCAATTATTTACCCTTGGTTGCCGATCCTGCGACAACAACCCTTTTGCCCTTGCGGGTGCGGGCGTTTGTCTGGGTTCTTTGACCACGCACCGGCAAACGGTTGCGATGACGCAATCCGCGGTATGCCTTTAAATCTTGAAGTCGCTTTATATTCATTTGAACTTCACGGCGAATATCGCCTTCGACTTTGAAATTTTCTTCAATATAATTTGAAATATTGATGATATCAGTATCATTAAGATCTTTTGCGCGAAGCGAGTCCTTGAACTGCAAGGCCTTGCATATTTGTTTCGAGCGCATCTGCCCGATACCGTAAATATATCGCAGCGCGATTTCCACACGCTTTTCCATCGGGATATTAACGCCTGCTATACGTGCCATTTTTCTTTTTCCTTTGTATTGCTGATTGATGATTTCGGATTGCTGATTTGAACCAGCGGCCAACCATCATAAATCAGGAATTAATTTTACCTTTGTTGTTCCAAAAGTCAAATGATTTAGAATTAAACATGCAAATTAGCAATCAGAAATTCTAAATCAGCAATCCCTATACTCTAAACCTGCTTTTCTTATTCGCTTTCTTTATGACGCTGGCATATTGCTTTGCGACCAAGTAAGACTGAATCTGATTGGTGGTATCCAATATCACACCAGCGGTGATCAATACAGATGTCCCACCGACAACTATCGGAACCCCAAAACGGGTATTAAGCACTATCGGAAGCACACACACAACAATCAGATAAATAACGCCGATAGAAGTGGTGCGCGAAACTATGTCGTCAAGGAACTTCATTGTTTGTTCGCCAGGACGCACACCCGGAATATATCCGCCCGCGTTCTTTAAATTGTTTGATGTATCTTCCGAATTGAATACCACGGCCGTCTGGAAAAACGCAAAGAACGCGATCAAAACCGTAAACATGACCATATATGACAATGTACCATATGTGAAAAATGCAGCGACATGTTGAGCCCACAAGGCTTCGGTCGGCAGAAACCGCAGGATAAACGCCGGCAACATCATGATACTTGACGCGAACACAGGTCCCATGACACCAGACATATTAATCTTTATTGGCAAATAACTGGACTGTGACGCGGGCATTCCATTCGCGGCAACCTGGCGCGGATACAGGATTTGAATACGACGCTGGGATTGTTCTACAAGCGCGATAAGCGCGACGATTCCAATTACAAATCCGACTATAAGGGCAATCATGGCGGGCGACACCTGGCCAACACTGCCCAGAGAAAATATTTTTGCAATACCACTTGGGACTTCGGCGATAATACCGGCCATAATAAGCATGGAAGCACCCTGCCCCACACCACGCGCAGTAATCTGTTCCGCCAGCCACATTACAAACGCGGTTCCACCGACCAGCGCGACCACCGTCGTTATTTCAAACAACAATCCCGGATTGACCACAGCCATCTGGCCGTTTACCGGTGCCATTGCCGACAGACCCTTTGCTATGGCATATCCCTGTATCATGCAAAGCACAATAGCCAGATAGCGGGTATATTGATTAATCTTTATGCGGCCAGATTCACCCTCTTTGCGAAGTTCCGCCAGACCTTTGCTGGTCGCGGTCAATAACTGAATAACGATGGAAGCAGATATATATGGAAATATATTCAATGCCAGAACCGACATACGGGACAAAGACCCACCCGAAAATGCATCGAACATTCCGAACATTCCGCTGTCCCCCTGGAACAAGTGTACAACAGCCGAAGCATTAACCCCAGGCAACGGAATGAAAGATCCGATGCGATAAACAATCAATGCAACCAATGTGAAAAGAATCCGCTTTTGCAAGTCGGACATTTTGGTAAAGAGTTCTGTTATGTGTTTCATTTTATACAGCTTGCTTTTTTCCAGTATTCCTTTGTAAATGTTTCAACTGTGATTTTCCTTGCTTCGTATTCCTTTATATATCCTTCTATCAGCCACGCTCTTTGACAATCGAAACCATTTAAATCCAGTTCTTTACATTCTTTTACATAGGCTTTTATTTTTTCGATACTTTCACTGCCATTATCAAGCTTTTCTTTTAACTTAACAAGCCAGTCTTTATAATCACAGCCCATACATCTTTCAATTCTCGACCTGATATTCTGTTCTTTGATAAAATCCCTGCAACCTTTTATTACCGGACAAGTTTCAGCGATACCTATATTTGTGTGTTCACACCTTTTAATAAATTCTTCTACACCTTTTATCGAACATTCCAAAAGCGCCGTTTTAATGTGCCTGCCAGTAATATTCTTGTAACCACATATTGCCTTGCAAGAGCATTGTTCTTTTTCCAATTTCCGCTTCCTATCTGCGTTGCCCGATTTGCGAGAGCCAAGCCAACATTTCCAGCTTCCCAAGGCAATCATCCATGCGCCTTTCGCAAAATTTTTTACCAAACCGCGCTTTTGCATTTCTGCTTTTATAATATTTAACCCGTTCTTCGTAAAATTCCTGTCTAAGTTTTTTATTTACAACCATTTTCATACACTTAACTTATTTCTTTATCGAACCACCGGCTTTGACTATTGCTTTTTCCGCACCTTTTGACCATTTCACCGCAACAATATTTACCGCTGTTTTTATTTCGCCATGTCCCAGAATTTTTAAACCGTTCTCTCTGCGATTCAATACTTTTGCCGCCAGCAAAGAATCAATGGTTATAGTCTGCAAAGCGTCTATGCGGCCTGTTGTTATGAATTTTTCAATATCACCCAAATTAATAGTCGCATAATTTTTAGCAAACAAATTCTTGAATCCGATTTTTGGAAGACGACGGAAAAACGGGGTTTGCCCACCTTCGAACGTAGCCAATTGCTTGGCCCCGGATCGGGCTTTTGCCCCCTTGTGTCCGCGTCCGGCGGTCTTGCCGTATCCCGAACCCATTCCACGTCCAACACGCTTTATATCCTTGCGTGCACCGGGATTATCAAAAAGTGAATTTAGTTTCATTACCATAACCTTTTATTGCTGATTGCTGATTTAAATCAGCAATTATTCTACCGTTATCAAATGCTTTACCTTTGTAATCATTCCACGAACAACCGGGCAATCGGTAAGTTCTTTCTTTTTGCCCAGCTTTCCCAATCCCAATGCTTTCAAAATCTTTACCTGTGATTCTGGACGCGAGATCGTGGATTTGACTTGTTTTACGACTATCTTTGACATAACGTTAACCTTATTTATTATTGCTGATTTAAGCAATTATTCCGCTGTTGCGGTTTTTTCTTTTCCATCGCGACCAGCGATGATTTCTGCCACCGATTTTCCACGCCGCGCCGCAACACTCTTTGGAGAATTCATTTTACCGAATGCCAAGAATGCTGCACGCACCATGTTGTGCGGATTATTGCTGCCCTGGGATTTGGCAACAACATCTTGAATACCCAGACATTCAAACACAGCACGCAAAGCACCGCCCGCGATTATCCCGGTTCCTGGAACCGCACTGCGAATTACAACCTTGCCCGCGCCATATTTTGCCTCGGAATCATGGTGCAGTGTGCGGCCTTCTTTCAATGGCACACGTATCATTTTTGCCTTTGCCGCTTTGGTCGCTTTCTGGACAGCGGATTGGACTTCCAATGCTTTTCCTTTGCCGAATCCGATACGACCCGCTTTGTCCCCAACAACAACCAGTGCGCTGAAAGACATGTTGCGACCGCCCTTTACGGTTTTGGAAACGCGGTTAATTGAAACCAGCTTGTCCACCAAACCCATGTCATTTTGCAAATTCTTGTCATTTACTCTTGCCATTTTTTTGCCTTTTACTAATTCGGATTCCGATTTAAATCGGAAATTAAAACTTTAATCCACCTGCCCGTACCGCATCAGCCAATGCTTTGATGCGACCATGATATCTGTATCCGCCACGGTCAAAGTAAACTTCGCCCAGCTTTACCTTTTTTGCACGCTCTGCAAAGTTCTTGCCGATAAGCTCTGCCCCTTTTGTATTCCAGCCTTGACCTTTGAAATCTTTCTCTTTTGACGATGCCGCACAAACAGTATGCCCCTTGACATCATCGATAGCCTGTATTTCAATGTGGCGACCAGAACGAAAAACACACAAACGGATTTTACCCGGGTTTTTCTTTTTCAAAGCACCGCGATTCGCCAGCTTGCGTCTCTGTTCGGTAGTCAGGTGTTTTAACATTGCCTTACCTTTATTTCTTATTTCTGATTACTGACCGCTGATTTAATTAAAAATCTGCAATCATAAATCAGCAATTACTTTTTCTTGCCTTCTTTCCGGCGTATTTTTTCTTCTTTATAGAATATTCCCTTGCCCTTGTATGGTTCAGGTTTGCGGACTTTGCGAATTTTGTCCGCAAATTGTCCGACCATATTCTTGTCTATACCGCTGATTACCAGCGGAACAATACCGGCATCAACCGGCTTTATCTCTACCAACAGGCCATCTGGAATCGGCATTACAACTTCGTGCGAAAATCCGGCGATTAACACCAAGTCTTTACCCTTTACGGATGCCCTGAATCCTACGCCTTTCATGCCCAACTCTTTTTGAAATCCATCCGTGACACCGATTACTGCCTGTTTTATGTTGCGGGTCATGGTGCCCCACATTGCGCGCGCAGCTTTGTCGTTTGCATCTTTTGGTGCAACGGTAATCTGGCCGCCATCTATTTTCACATCTACCAACCCGGCATTTTTGGTATCAAGGCGCACGGTCAAAACCCCCTTTGGCCCTTTTACAGTCAGCGCGTCAGCAGTCATCGACACGCTTACGCCGTCTTTGATTTCGACTGGATATTTTCCCGCTCTCGACATATCTTAACCTTTTTATTTTATTACACGACCCTGCACAAAACTTCTCCGCCAACATTGGCGATGCGTGCCTTGTGATCAGTCATTACACCTTTCGGGGTAGAAACTATTGAAATTCCAAGACCGCCCAAGGTCTTTGGCATTTCAGCCGCGCCAGAATACATGCGGCGACCCGGCTTTGATACAACTGATATTTCCTGAATCGCGCCCTGACCCCCGACGTATTTAAGATCAACTGTGATATCAAAGCGACCCTTGCCGACATCAATGCGGCGAAAATCATTGATATAACCCTCGTCTTTCAATACGGCTAAAACGGATTCGCGCAACTTGCTTGCAGGAACGCACACTGATTCTTTACCTGCGCTTTGCCCGTTGCGAATTCGGGTCAGCATGTCTCCGATTGGATGTGTTAATGCCATTTTTTCCTCTTTATTGCTTACTATTGATTCCCGACTGCTGATTTCTATTCACAATCATAAATCCGCAATTACCAACTTGATTTCCTTACCCCTGGCAGTTTGCCTTCAGAGGCCAGTGTACGCACCTGTTGCCGGCACAATCCGAACATGGACAAGAATCCACGCGAACGACCGGTTATTGCACAACGGTTGCGCAAACGTGTCTTGTTGGCGTTGCGCGGCATTTTTGCCATTTTCTTCATCGCCTCGATGCGCTCTTCAGGCATCGCGGTGACGGACATTTTCGATTTTATCGCGTCATGCTTTTTGGCATATTTAGAAACTTGCTTTTTCCGCCGTTCCTGTTTATTTATAAGTGCCAGTTTAGCCATTTCATTTACCTTTTATTGCTATTGCTGGTTTAAACCAACAATCCTGAATCAGCGATTACTTCAAAACCAGTGGCAGCCCAAGCTTTGTCAGCAGTGACCGCGCCTCGTCATCAGTTTTCGCAGTAGTCGTTATCACTATATCCATTCCGCGTATGGATTCGATTTTATCCACAGATATTTCTGGAAATATCAAATGCTCTTTTATCCCGAACGCATAATTTCCGTTTCCGTCGAATTTAGATTTGGACAGGCCGTGAAAGTCCCTGATTCGCGGCAAAGCTATGGTTACCAATCTGTCCATAAAGTCATACATGCGCTTTCCACGCAAAGTGACTTTGCAACCGATACTTTGACCTTCGCGCAGACGATATGTCGCAATGGATTTGCGCGCCTTTGTCGGAACCGGTTTTTGTGCCGAAATCGCAGTCATATCGGCAATGGCGGTTTCAAGTTTTTTCTTGTCAGCCGCGGCCTCTCCCACCCCCATGTTCAAGACAACTTTGGAAAGCTTTGGAACAGCCATGTCATTGGCATAACCGAATTCTTTTTTCAATTCCGGCACAACTTTCTTTTCGTAAACTTCTCTTAGCCGACTTTTCATATTTAATATCCTTTATTGAAACACTTTCTACACATCCTTGCAAACATGCACATCAAAGATTTTGTGTACTGTATCGCTTAGATTTATTTTATTTACCTTTGCCGCACACCCTTGGGGTTTGCTATCACTATTTTGGTACCGGTCATTCCCACCATGGCAACAGCGTCTGTTTTTTCTCCACAATTATCGCACTCGACCTGTATACCCTCGCCATCTTTTATTTTAACACCGTAAAACTCGCCTTCTTTTTGCTTGCTACGTGAAAAAAGACCCGCGCCATTGGTATATTCAGCATCTATTATTTGGCCTTCCCCACTACGTATCTTCCTGAAATCAACTTTTGTCACTTTCAATCTTGCCATGTTTTCGTTATTCCCTTTATTTTGTTTTTACTGTTGCGAACCCTTTATATAGCTTCCCCTGACTTTTTCGCAATACGAATTTTTTTTCCATTTTCCGCTTTGTATCCGACGCGGGTTGCCTTTTTTGTCTTTGGATCGATCAACGCAACATTCGACACGTGAATCGCGCCCTCTACATCCTTAATATGACCCGGCTTGTCCTGGGTGGGCTTTATGTGACGCTTTGTCCGGTTTACACCGGCCACGACAACGCGGCTTTCCGACGGACGCGATTCAAGGACTTTACCTTTCACACCCCTGTACTTTCCGGCAATGACTATGACTTCATCACCTTTCTTTATCTTCATGGTTCATACCTTTTATTGCTGATTACTGGATATAAATCCGCAATCATATCACTTCCGGTGCCAAAGACACAATTTTCTGCACATCGTATTTCCGCCGAACCTCGCGCGCGACCGGACCGAATATGCGGGTGCCGATAGGTTCAAAATTATTCTTGTTAATCAAAACCACCGCATTGTCGTCAAAACGGATAATGGATCCGTCCGGACGTTTTACCGGATAGCTGGTGCGGACGATAATCGCACGCTGGACTGTTCCTTTCTGGACTTTGCCGCGCGGAATCGCATCCTTTACAGATACGACAATCTTGTCACCTACGGTCGCATAGCGGCGGTGGGATCCACCCAACACCTTTATGCACATCGCACGCTTTGCACCGGAATTGTCTGCGACTTTCAATACTGTTTCGACTTGAATCATAACTTTACCTTATTTCTGATTGTTGATTTCTGATTGCTGACTTAGTTTTCATAATAAATCATCAACCAGCAATCCCAAACCATCAATTATTCTTCCACCGTTTTATCTTTGGTCATCCCGACCCGACCCTTTATAACCCAGCTTTTGGTTTTGGAAATCGGGCGATGTTCTTCTATCAATACGATTTCGCCAACCTTGTATTCATTGGTTTCATCATGGGCTTTGTACTTTTTATTCTGCTTTACAAACTTTCCATACAAAGGATGGCGGAATTTACGTTCTACATTCACAACGACGGTTTTGTCGTTTTTAGTGCTTACGATGTTTCCTTGCAGTATACGTCTTGGCATAACTTGTCCTTATTTCTTTACGGCGGTCAAAGCAGTCTTCACGCGCGCGACTTCGCGGCGGTTCTTGCGGATTTCATGAGTCTTCGGCAACTGGCCGGCCGCATGCTGGAACCGCAGGTTCATCGCATTCTTTTTCAGATCGGTCAAACGCGACACCAACGCTTCCGCGTTCAGCGCAGAATTGTCGACTTTCGGCGTTTCGGTTGCTTTAACTATTTTCTTTTCTGCCATTTTAATTTCCTCATTTCACCATGTTTTAAAAAACGAATTACAATACGCCCGTACTCTAAATGTACTTTGCCCTTGCGATACCTTTTTAAACTCGCCGCGCAAAAAGTTTACTTTTTCCACATCCGTATCGTACATGTATCCAACATGCGTTTTTATTTTATTCTTTAAAGTCTTACCTTTCAGCCGCCCGATATTCCAATCATAAGACATTTCAAAAACAGCCTTTTTTCCATCCTTGGACTCATTAAGCGGTTCACTTATCATGAATGCCATTTTAATTCGCTTTCCGCTCCACAATCTTTGTGCGTACCGGCAATTTTGCCGCCGCCAAACGCAATCCTTCGGTCGCAATTTCGGGCTTTACACCATCAAGTTCGAACATAATCCGACCCGGCTTTACGCGACAGACCCAATATTCGACGCTGCCCTTTCCTTTACCCATACGTACTTCGGCCGGCTTTTTGGTAACAGGAACATCCGGAAATACGCGAATCCAAAGCTTTCCCTGACGTTTCATATAGCGGGTTATCGCGCGACGCGCGGCCTCTATTTGGCGGGCAGTGACACGTTCCGGCGACATCGCTTTAAGGCCAAATGACCCGAACGCCAATTCAGATCCACCCTTTGCATTGCCATGGATACGGCCTTTGAATTGTTTTTTAAACTTTGTCTTTGTCGGCATTAACATGATAACAATCCTTGATTGCGGATTACCGATTTACTTTCCAGCTGAACCCAATCAGCAATTATAAATCAGCAATTACTTCGTTCTACGTTCCTCGCTTTGTACCCTGCGTTCAGTTGTGCCCGCATATTCCGCCGGGCGAGCCAGTTCACTGGCCAACTTTTCCTTGTTCACAACGTCACCGGTGTAAATCCAGACTTTCACACCGATAACACCATATGTGGTCTTTGCCTGAACAGATGCATAATCAATATCTGCACGCAAAGTATGCAGTGGTATCTGGCCTTCGCGTACCTGTTCCGTGCGCGCAATTTCCGCACCATTCAAACGTCCGGCAACCATAACTTTTATACCTTTTGCGCCCGCTTTGATAGAATTCTGGACGGCTTTTTTCATGGCACGCTTAAAAGAAACACGGGCTTCTATCTGTTGGGCAATACTTTTTGCGGTAAGCATGGCATTGGTATCAGGACGACGCACTTCGTAAATATTCACTACAACCTGTTCATTTTTCACAAGCCGCTTTATGGCATTGCGTAATGATTCTATGTCCGCCCCGTTCTTGCCAATAATCATACCCGGTCGACTGGTGTGAATCGTCACTACAACTTTTTTCGCAAAACGCTCTATCACGACCTTTGCAAGACCCGCCTTTGCCAGTTTTTTTTCAAGAAACTGACGAATTTTAACGTCTTCCAACAACAGCGCGGGATAATCTTTTTTCGATGCCATCCACCTGGAATCAGGCGTTTTGTTAATAAACTCGCGCAGTGAAATCGGTGATACTTTCTGTCCCATGAGTTACCTTTTTTTATTACTGATTACGGATTTATGATTGCTGATTTCTATTCGCTGAAGCAAATCAGCAATCCACAATCATAAACCAGCGATTATTTTTTCTCTTTCTTTTCGGTCTTTGGCTTTTGGCTTTTGGCGATCGGGGTACCGGATTCCAATATGATTGTCAAATTGGAAAATGGCTTTAAAATCGGACGTGCACCACCCTTGGGTCCCGGCATGATACGTTTCATGGTAAGGGACTTGCCACACCATATTTCTTTCACGTACAAGCTATCGGCAACAAGCTTGTGATTGTTTTCCGCGTTGGCGGCCGCCGAAAGCAATGTTTTCAGAACTTCGCTGGCCACGCGCTTTTTGGAAAACTTTAAAACATCGACCGCACGCGCCAAAGGCAGGCCACGTATGGTATCTGTAACCAAACACAGCTTTTGATGACTGATGCGTATCAATTTATTGAATGCGCGCGCCTGGTTATCTTTTAATCCGTATCTTCTTTCGGTCATAACAATCTACCTTATTTTTTCCCGCCCTTTGCCGCTGCGGCTTTCTTGTTCGCGGCATGACCCTTGAATGTGCGGGTCGGCGCGAATTCGCCCAGCTTGTGCCCGATCATGTCTTCAACAACCATAACCGGAATGAATTTGTGCCCGTTGTGCACATCAAACGTCAATCCCACCATGGGCGGAACGATTGTGCTGCTGCGCGACCAAGTTTTAATCGGCTTGCGGTCATTTGCATCATTCGCCTTTGCGGTCTTTTTCAAGACCGATGGATGAACATAAGGGCCTTTCCAAACTGAACGTGCCATTTTTTTACCTTTTTATTTTTTCTTCTTGCTCAAATGCCGGCTGCGGATGATGAACTTTGCCGTTTTCTTGTTTTTCCGTGTGCGGAATCCTTTGGAAGGAACACCGGTGCGGGATACGGGGGTATGCCCTTTGGATTTTCCGTTTCCACCACCCATCGGATGATCAACCGGGTTCATGGCGACCCCGCGAGTTGACGGGCGGATGCCCAACCAACGTGCACGACCGGCTTTACCCAAATTAACATTACGCTGGTCGGGATTGGATACACTGCCCACTGTGGCAACGCAATTAGAATGGACTTTGCGCAATTCACCGGAATTCATTTTAATCTGTGCGTAAACACCATCTTTACCCATTAATTGTGCATAACAACCGGCACTTCGGACAAGCTGGCCGCCCGCACCCGGCTTTAATTCCACATTATGCACGATTGTTCCAATCGGCATATTTTTCAATGGCATGGCGTTACCCGGTTTTATGTCCGCATGATCCGCAGAAATCACAACATCGCCAACCGACAGCTTTCTGGGCGCAATAATGTATGCCTTTTCGCCATCCTTGTATTCAACCAGCGCGATAAACGCGGTACGATTCGGATCATATTCCAAACGAATCACGGTCGCCGGAACATCTTTTTTTGCGCGCTTGAAATCAATCAAACGATATTTGCGCTTGTGCCCGCCCCCCTGGTGCATAACGGTAATGCGTCCGAAATTGTTACGGCCACCCTTTGACTTCATTCCAACGGTCAGGGATTTCTCTGGCGCGCCACGATGCAATTCGCTGCGGTCGATCAATACCAGCCCACGGCTGCCAGGAGTATTAGGTTTGTACTGTTTCAGTGCCATTTCTTTTTCCTATTTCTGATTCAAGATTGTCGACTTTTAACGCGAATCCAACCCTGAATACCTTTACAATAACACCAATCCCAGTTGGTTCTCTGCAAAGGATTTTCTGATTTCAGAACCGTTGCTAAATCAACATTCCAAAATCAGCAATTTACAAATGCTGTCATGCATTTGCGATTTCAATTTTCTCCCCCGGTTTCAGGGTAATATACGCCTTTTTTACCGTTTTCTGAGTACCGGCAAAACGACGGAAATTTTTTGTCTTGCCCTTTATGACAACTATATTCACTTTTGCGGGCGCGACATTATATATTGCCTTGACTGCGTTTGCAACTTCTTTCTTGGTCGCACGCGGGTCAATTTCAAAAGCAAGCCCATTGGTTTCTGCCAATTTCGCAGACTTTTCCGATATAATCGGCTTGCGCAGGATATCAAACATCCCCGCAGTCGCACGGACTTTCGGTTCTTTCTTAATTTCTTTCACTTTCTTTTCTGCCATTTCGTTTACCTTCTCTCGTTAGAGGTCGCTTTTACACGAACCTTAAAACAATATCCTTGATTTAACTTTTTCCGATACCATCTTTCGGGTCTTATCCTGTCGTTTTCGCCAGCATTTGCTATGCGGCCAATTGTTTCTTTTATCTCTTTATACGTTATAAACCTATATTTCACTTCTGATGCGTCATACCTGGCGTAATATATGGTTTTATTTTCGCATTCTCGTTTCAGCCCCAGTATTTCCATAGGCATTTTTATCCCAACCTTTTTTCTATTGCCTTGACAGCATCAGCGGTCAAAACAAGATTGCGATGCTTTATAATATCCAAAACGTTCAAACCGATGGCGGGCAGAACATCTATATTCGGAATATTGGCTATCGACTTTTTAAAGTTTATATCGATCAAGTCCGCGCCAACAAACAGGGCATTTTCAAGTTTCAACTTTTTTAAGTACTTTGCAAATACTGATGTTTTTGCCGCAGGCAATTTTTCAGAATCTATTATTATCAATTCTTTGGATTTTACTTTGGACGACAATGCCATTTTTAATCCCAAAGAACGAATCTTTTTCGGCAAATCAATCGAATGATCGCGTGGATGGGGTCCATGAACCACGGCACCACCGCGCATGTGTACATTGAATCTTTCACCCTGGCGCGCACGCCCGGTCTTTTTTTGTTTTACCATCTTGCGCGAAGAACCGGCCACCTCAGAAACGGTTTTGACCGCATGGGTTCCGGCACGTGCTTTCGCGCGCTGCCATGTAACAACACGATGCAGTATGTCCGCACGCGGCTCTAGCCCGAAAATACCGTCTGCCAATACCACTTTGCCAGTCGATTTTCCATCAAAATTTATAATATCGATTTGCATGACTATTCACCCTGCCCTTCTTGAACAACTTCTTCTGCTGCCGGTTCGTCCGTAACTGGTTGTGAAACCTCGCTCTCTGATTGCGGCATATTGGTCGGTGCGGGCAAATATTCTTGTTCTTTCTTTACCGCATCGGTTATCAAAACAAATGTTCCATTCGCACCCGGTACGCTGCCTTCGACATAAACCAAATTATCTTCTTCGTTGATACCAAAAACTTTAAGGTTCTGGACGGTAACAACTTCATTGCCCATTTGTCCCGCCATTTTTTTGCCTTTGAACACACGACCCGGTTCTGTTCTTTGACCCGTGCCGCCAAGCGAACGATGGGCTTTCAGAACGCCGTGCGTTGCTTCCAGTCCTGAAAAATTATGACGCTTCATGGCACCTTGGAATCCTTTGCCCTTTGATGTTCCACGGGCATCGATCATCTGGCCAACAACAAAATGCCCCGCCGACAATGCTGTGCCGACAGGGATCAAACAATCTTCGGAAACGCGGAATTCCACTACTTTGCGATACGCTTTTACACCGGCTTTTTTCGCAGCACACAACTGCGGCTTTGCCATATGTTTGTCTTTCGCTTCATGAAAGCCAAGCTGTACAGCAACATAACCATGCTTTTCGACAGTGCGATTGCCAATGACGGTACAGTCACCAACTGACAATACGGTAACACCGCGTGCCACGCCGTTATCATCAAACAGGCGCGTCATACCGATTTTTTTTGTTATCAATCCCGAACGTTTCATTTTTTATGCCTTTTATGTGGGGGACATACTATGTAAGCCCCTGCGCATTACAACTTTATCTTCACATCAACTCCGGATGCCAAATCCAACTTCATCAAGGCATCAACTGTCTGAGGGGTTGGATTAACAATATCGATAAGCCGCTTGTGATTGCGGATTTCGAACTGTTCGCGGGATTTTTTATCCACATGAGGCGAACGGTTGACTGTAAACTTTTGAATCTTTGTTGGCAAAGGAACCAAGCGGGTATCCGCACCAGTGCGTTTCGCGGCCTTTATGATTTCTTCCACAGATGATTGCAGAACCCTGTGGTCGAATGCCGTCAGCTTTATGCGAATTTTTGATGAAGGTACCATGCTTGTTCCTTATGCCTGTATTTTGTTTTTTGTGAAATGTGACATGTAATACGTTATTTTTGGATTCTTTGAAAAATCTGCTTTACATACCATTATCACATTTCACTTCAAACAATTTGCCAATGGCAAATTATTTGACTATTTTCGAGACCACTCCAGATCCGACCGTGCGTCCGCCTTCGCGGATAGCAAAGCGGCGACCTTCGTCCATCGCGATCGGGGCAATAAGCTTGACCGTGATGCGGACATTGTCGCCCGGCAAGACCATTTCTTTGTCTTTCGGCAGCTCTATGGTTCCAGTCACGTCGGTCGTGCTGAAATAGAACTGTGGACGATAGTTGCTGAAGAACGCTGTGTGACGGCCGCCTTCGTCCTTTGTAAGGATATAGACTTCCGCTTCGAATTCCGTATGCGGCTGGATAGAGCCCGGTTTGCACAGAATCTGGCCACGTTCTACATCTTCTTTTTTGGTACCGCGAAGCAACAGTCCGACGTTGTCGCCTGCTTCACCCTGATCCAACAGTTTGCGGAACATTTCAACGCCGGTAATTGTCGTTTTGGTTGTCGGACGCAGACCAACTATATCGACTTCTTCGCCAACCTTTATAACACCGGTTTCGACACGACCGGTAACCACGGTGCCACGACCGGTAATAGAGAACACGTCTTCGACCGGCATAAGGAACGGCTTGTCAACCGGGCGTTCCGGTGTCGGGATAAATGTATCCAGCGCATTTACCAGCTTGTCGATTGATTCTTTACCAAATCCGTCGCTTTTTTCTTCGACCGCAGATACGGCTGAACCGCGGATAATCGGAGTGTTCGCACCATCAAATCCATTTGCGGACAACAGTTCGCGCAGTTCCATTTCAACCAGTTCCAACAATTCTTCGTCTTTGGCCAAATCACATTTATTCAAAAATACAACGATTCTGCTGATTCCGACCTGGCGGGCAAGCAGAACATGCTCGCGGGTTTGGGGCATCGGTCCATCAGTGGCCGCGCATACCAGAATCGCACCGTCCATCTGTGCCGCACCCGTAATCATATTTTTGATATAGTCCGCGTGTCCCGGGCAGTCAACGTGCGCATAGTGGCGGGTTTCGGTTTCATATTCGACATGGCTGGTGTTAATTGTTATGCCGCGTGCTTTTTCTTCTGGCGCATTGTCGATTTCATTAACGCCTTTTTTCTGGTCGGCACCAACACCATAATAGCGAACAATAGCAGCGGTCAGGGTGGTCTTGCCATGGTCAACGTGGCCGATTGTACCAACATTAACATGCGGCTTGTTTCTTACGAACTTTTCTTTTGCCATAGTTTTCTCCTTTGGCTGGTTAGTTTTTGTTTATTTGTTATGCTTTTTGATTACTTCTTCAGCTACATTCTGCGGAACGTCGGCATAGTGGGATAATTCCATATAAGGGTTCGCCCTGCCCTGCGACAGCGACCGCAAAGTTTTGACATACCCGAACAGATTCGCCAACGGTATATAGGCATCAATTACCTGGAGTCCGAATTCCATCTTCATGCCGTTTATTTGCCCACGGCGGGAATTCATGTCACCTATGATATCGCCGGTATATTCTTCCGGGGTATTGACTGAAACTTTCATAATCGGCTCCAGCAGTTTTGGCCGCGATTCCTGCATCGCTTCACGGAAACAGGCGCGTGCGGCTATTTCAAAGCACAACACATTGGAATCGACTTCATGGTATTTTCCATCGATCAGGGTTGCCTTGAAATCTACGGTCGGATAGCCCAGCATCGCACCGCTGTTCTGTGCTATTTTCAGTCCCTTTTCCACACCGGGAATATATTCCCGCGGAATGGTTCCACCGACAATCTTATTTTCGAATTCATATCC
Source organism: Alphaproteobacteria bacterium (assembly GCA_009777955.1). Classification (GTDB taxonomy): domain Bacteria; phylum Pseudomonadota; class Alphaproteobacteria; order Rs-D84; family Rs-D84; genus WRKW01. The sequence continues at coordinate 74,134 of WRKW01000004.1, forward strand.
GCTACCGGGTTCTAGTGGTTCAAACTCGATCTTTACCTGGGCATACTGACCCGAACCACCGGACTGCTTTTTATGTGTGTATTCTTTTGAAACCGCACGACCGAATGCTTCACGATATGCTATGCGCGGTTCGCCGATATTTGCTTCGACCTTGAATTCGCGGAACAAACGATCGACCAGAATTTCCAAATGCAATTCGCCAACGCCCGCCAAAATTGTTTGACCGGATTCTTGATCCACCGATACGCGGAAAGAGGGATCTTCTTTTGCCAATGCTTGGAGACCCAATGCCATTTTTTCTATATCGGATTTTGCCTTTGGTTCTATGGCAATCTGCATGACCGGTTCTGGAATGTGAATTTTTTGCAGGATTATCGGCTTTTGCTCGTCACACAGGGTGTCACCTGTGATAGTTTCTTTCATTCCGACCAGGGTCACGATGTCGCCGGCCTTTGCTTCTTTGATTTCTTCGCGGTTATTTGCGTGCATTAAAAGCATGCGACCAACACGCTCTCTTTTGTCTTTTGACGAATTGTAAACATAAGAACCCGAATTTAATGTGCCGGAATAAATGCGCACGAACATAAGGTTTCCAACAAACGGATCATTCGCGATTTTAAAAGCCAGCGCACTGAGCGGTTCTTTTTCATCAGCCTTGCGGATTTCTTCGGTTTCGCCATCCATCTTGACACCTTTGATGGCTTCGATATCCAGCGGGGACGGCAGATAGTCAACAATCGCATCCAGCAATGGCTGCACGCCCATGTTTCGAAACGCGGTGCCACAAACAATTGGGTTGAACGACTGGTTAATGGTTCCCTTGCGGATCAGTTTTTTGATTGTTTCGGCATCCGGCTTTTTGCCATCCATATAGGCTTCCATTACAGCATCATCCAAAGTCACCACTTCTTCGACAAGCTTTTCGTGTAATTCTTCGGCTTTTGCTTTCAGATCTGTTGGAATTTCAACATATTTCGGTTCGCGTCCCAAATCGTCTTCCCATACAATGCCGCGCATTTCTACGATATCTACGACACCTTTGAATTCGTTTTCCGCGCCAATCGGGAAATTCACAATCAAAGGATTTGCGCCCAAGCGTTCACGTATCATATCGACACAACGGAAAAAATCGGCACCAATACGATCCATTTTATTAATAAAGCATATTCTGGGAACGCTGTATCGATTTGCCTGTCGCCATACTGTTTCGGTCTGGGGCTGGACACCGGATACGGATTCAAACACCGCAACCGCGCCGTCAAGTACGCGCAAAGACCGCTCTACTTCCATGGTAAAATCCACATGGCCGGGGGTATCGATAAGGTTTATTCGATGATCACGCCAGAAAGTCGTTGTTGCAGCAGATGTTATGGTGATGCCGCGCTCTTGCTCTTGTGCCATCCAGTCCATGGTTGCACCGCCATCATGAACTTCGCCTATTTTATAGGTTTTGCCGGTATAAAACAAAATACGCTCTGACGTTGTGGTCTTGCCCGCGTCAATGTGAGCCATAATACCGATATTACGGTACATATTTAATGGAGCTGTTTTTCCGACTGACATTATTTTTTCCTATTGCTTATTGTTGATTTATGATTGCCCTGTTAAGTTTGTAATCGGCAATTATAAATCAACAATTCCCCCCTACCATCTGTAATGGGCAAAAGCCTTATTGGCATCTGCCATTTTATGAGTGTCGACTTTCTTTTTGAATGCATTACCGTTTCCGGACAATGCATCACGCAGTTCGCCAAACAATCTTTCTTCCATTGAACGTTCGCTGCGCTTGCGTGCAAACGTTACCAACCAACGCAGTGCCAATGTTTGCTGGCGGTCTTTTCTGACTTCTATCGGCACCTGGTATGTCGCACCACCGACGCGGCGACTTTTTACTTCGACGGACGGTTTGACCGCATCAACCGCATCCAAAAACGCGGCCAGTTCGTTTCCTTCCTTGGCAATTTTTTTCAGTCGTTCCAACGCGCCGTATACGATGCCTTCGGCGACTTCCTTTTTACCGTCCAGCATTACGACATTGATGATCTTTGTAACGACCAAATTCCCATATTTGGAATCTGGAAGAATTTCACGTTTTTCTGCCTGTTTTCTACGCGACATTGTTTTTTCCTATTGCTGATTGCTGATGCTGACTGCTGATTTTTTATCCGCAATCCTAAATCAACAATTTTACGCTTTTTTTGCCTTTGCTCCGTATAAAGAGCGACCTTGTTTGCGCGCGGACACACCCTGGGTATCAAGAACGCCGCGTATGATATGATATTTTACACCCGGCAAGTCTTTTACTTTGCCGCCGCGAATCATGACAACACTGTGTTCTTGCAGATTATGACCCTCACCTGGTATATATGCGGTAACTTCGTTACCATTTGCCAACTTTACACGTGCAACTTTACGCTGGGCCGAATTCGGTTTTTTCGGGGTGGTAGTATAAACCCTTGTACAAACACCGCGTTTCTGCGGACATTGCTTCATATCCGGTGCTTTGGAACGATTCGCAATTTTTTTGCGTGGTTTCCGAATCAGCTGGTTTACAGTAGGCATCAAATAACTCTTTGTTTTATAATTGCTTTTAGTCGAAAAAATCCCCGTCCGGTTTATTTCGCCGCATGTTTGCGTGATTATAAACCGATAGAGTTTTCGGCAGATTCCTGCGATATTTCGCCTTTTGCCAGCATCGCAAAAAGCCCACACACTATAAAGTCAAAATACCTGATTGTCAAGGTAATTTTAATATATCCTGTGAAAAATGCGCGGATTGCCGCGCATTTTTCGTTCTGATTTCACACAACAAAACTAGAACTTCAAAACTCCACCAAGTTTGAAGACATTAACCCCACTATGAGAAGCCTTGATCCCATCTTCTTTTTCATACCAGAAAGTGCGATTGTATTGCAGATCGATTGCAAACTGGTTGTTGATCGGGAAAGAAACACCGATAACACCAACAACATCAAAATTAAATCCATCGTTATCGATCTTGAAATCGGCCATACCGACACCAAAGTACGGTGTAAGCGGCATATCAACCTTTACATCATACAGACCCTTTACCATGTGAACACCTATTTCCAGACCGACAGCATCGAAAAAATCTTTACCCTTTTGACGCAATGCGACTGTTGCGATGTCTGCCTCTAAACGGAATCCGTTACTGAACGCATATCCGACCGCCATATCAAGATTCAGATGATCCGAAAAGCTGATATCATTTTTTATAGTGTTACCATTAGCTACATATTCGGAATCGGTAATCGTGGACAGATGTCCGGATACATAGGCACCGGCGTTTGCGTTGGACACAACGCCCAATGCGACCAGAGAGGTCAATATTAATCTTTTCATCATCATTCCTTTTGTTTGGTTATAGATGTATAAGACGAATCGTCTTACCGGTATAATGTTAATATTATATTTCATAATTCACAGAATTTTTTTTCGACTTGTCAGAATTGACTTTTACTATGCAGTCATATATAATGCTGCGGCATTCCATAATATATTGTTGATTACCATAATATCAAAGGCCGAGACCCGCAAACAACGCCGACCGGGAGCCGGATGTGTACCGGGCGCTGTCCGCGCAATTGGCCGCGCAATTGGCCGCGCAAACGGACGGAGCGCCGAGAACGAACAAGAAAACCCAAGCCGACGAAGCGACACTAAACCCGGGGATACTTGTTATCTTACACCAACAGCTACCACCACTATCTGCAACAGGGTTGCCAAAGTTGTATTGTGTTCCGCTCGTGCTTGAACACAGGCTCGTGCCACTGAACTCTGATACATTACTTCCGGTACAGCTTCCTACTCTCCAATCGCCAAGGGATAGATTATTACAATCGGTACTATAACCATCATTACCAAGGGCGGAACAAAAAGCATTGTTACCGCAACTACTCGGGCTATTGGGCTTTGGCACACACGCCACAGCGGCAATAGACCCATGCAATGGGATTATCGTTAATACAGCAAGGATGCTTGTTAGCTTTATAGTTTTGTTAAATGTATTCATGATACTCTCTCCTTTGGGTATATTTATATTATACCATATACCATGACAAATGTCAATTTGTATTTAGTCATGTAAAGCGAACGCATTAATTATTCATTATTCATTCAAAAAAGTATAACGGCAACAAAGTTGCCGTTATACTTTTTAGAGAAATGGGTAAGTCGGTAGAATTTCTAACGACTACCGACTAGCTACTACCGACTAACGACTATCTTCCTTTCTTGTCCTTTTTATTTCTCTCCATTCCGCGCGGCGGATATTATGTTCGTCATAGGTACGAGAGAAAACATGACCGCCCGTGCCATCGGCAACAAAAAAGTAATAATTGGTGTCCGCAGGATTCAACACGGCGCGTATTGCGGCGCGACCGACATTGGCAATCGGATGCGGTGGCAAACCATGGTTAACATAAGTATTGTGCGGATGTTGAACTTTTAAATGTCCGGTAAAAAGCGGTCTGCCCCGCATGTCACCCAAACCATCGGTAATCGCATAAACAACTGTGGGATCGGCCTGAAGCCGCATTCCCTTGCGCAGGCGATTAATAAAAACACTGGCCACTGTCGGCATTTCAGATACCCTGGGGGTTTCTTTCTGGACAATCGAAGCAAGGGTAATTATATCATTCCAATCTTTCAGGGGCGTTGGCCTTTTACGACCCGCCGCGATCCAATTACGTTCTATTTCCTGCATTTTTCTTCTCATAAGATCAATAACAGCCGCCCGCGATGTACCCTTTGCAACCCTGTAAGTATCTGGAAACAAATCACCATCCAAAGGACAAGGATTTCCCGGCACTTCTCTTTCAGCAGATGCACGCGGCGCAGATGAAGAATTATTCCTGTTGTTTCTTGCCACCTGGTTACCATTCCGTCCCGCCCGTACAAAAGTGGCGGAATGCATATCGCATGCCTCCCCCTCTAGAAAACGATTCGCGTTAAGGGTCGCGATAATCTGCTGGACGGTAAAACCCTCTGGAATGACTATAATCGTGCTGGCCACTTCCCCACGGGCAATCATCTTTGCTATTCTAAAATGTCCGGCCTTTGCAGGAATATCATAGGTTCCATATCGAACACGCCCACCGAATCCGGCAACAATTGCTTTGAATTCGTTTTCGCTGGCGATCAAACCCTGACCCTTTAATTGGCGCGCAACACTTGATACTGATGCGCCCTGGCTTATCTGTATCGTAACGGGTTCTTTTACGGTGGATTGAAAACCGATAAAATAGATGGTAAAAAGCAAGGATAAGATTGCAAACGCAATAACCAGCGTAACCACTGGTCGGTGGTGCCAACGAAATACAAATTTTCTGCGCATGCCAAGACGACGGAACCATGATGGCTTTCCGCGCTTTGCTTTTTTTGTGGCGGACACAACGCCAAAAAATTTCCATGATTTGCACAGTGACGGCTTTACAGGGCGGGATACGACGCGTTTTCCACCTTTGTTATGCACATTTTGGTTAACTGGCTTTGCACGATTGGCAACAGCCGGTTTCTTACTTTTATAGGATTTATTTTTCATCTTGGGATTACCATAGCACCGGTGCGAAAAAAAAGAAACGGAAAAATTTCCCGAAATTAAGATTTCATCAGAATTATTAGATCCAAGCCGGCAAACAACAAAAATAAAATTAGATTTTCTTCAAAATAATCGTAGCGTTTGTGCCACCAAATCCAAATGAATTCGACAGGGCGACATCAACTTTTCGTTTTTTGGCCTTGTTCGGCACCAGATCAAATCCAATTGTAATTTCTTCGGGATCATCAAGATTAATAGTCGGCGGAACAATCTGATCACGGATCGCAAGCACGCTGAATACGGCCTCGGCCGCACCGGCGGCACCCAGCATGTGTCCAGTTACAGATTTGGTGCTGGAAATCGAAAAACCGGAATCGCCAAACAAAGTCTTCACGGCTTGGAATTCCCCAATATCACCCAACGGGGTACTTGTCCCATGGGCATTAATATAGTCAACCGCGGATGGTTCCAAACCGGCATCTTTCAATGCGGCCTTCATTGCACGCAATCCCCCTTCCCCGCCTTCGGCCGGGGCGGTAATATGGCTTGCGTCCCCGGACATTCCGTATCCGGAAATTTCAGCGTATATTTTTGCCCCCCTTGCCTTTGCATGTTCGTATTCTTCCAACACAAGAATTGCCGCACCTTCGGCCATAACAAATCCGTCCCGCCCTTTGTCCCACGGACGCGATGCCCGCGTGGGTTCGTCATTTCGTGTTGACAGCGCACGCATAGCGCAAAATCCCGCCATCCCAAGACGTTCTACCGACGATTCGGTTCCGCCGCAAACCATTACATCGGCATCACCGTATTGGATTATGCGCATCGATTCGCCAATTGAATGGGTTCCGGTTGCACAGGCCGTAACTATGGAAAGATTGGGGCCTTTATAACCGTACTTTATAGAAACATGTCCGGCCGCCAGGTTTATGATTGCTTTTGGGATAAAGAACGGGCTTATACGGCGTGGGCCAATCTCTTTCAATTCTATGCTGGCATCATAAATTGTCGCCATGCCCCCGATTCCGCTGCCAATATGGACACCGATGCGTTCCGGATCACAAGGTTCCAGTTTTGCATCACGAATCGCCTCGTCAGCCGCCACAAGGGCATAAGTAATAAACTTGTCCATGCGCTTTTGTTCTTTGGCATCGACAACAGAGTCCGGGCTGTATTCGCCGTCGCCATTGCCGACAACCGGTGTTCCTGCAAACCGTACAGCCATGTCAGCAAATTCTTCGCCGTCCAGTTTCCGGATTCCGGATTTCCCGGCAACAACATTATTCCAGGCATGTTCTATCCCCGTACCGACCGGCGATACTATGCCCATACCTGTAATCACTACTCTGCGTGACATAAAAAACTCCATTTGTATCTGAAACTTGCTTTCAGTTTACAGAAAAACCGCCAGAAATGCAAGCATTCTGACGGATTTATTATTTCACTGATACTGCCCCGGTTATGCGGCTTTTTTCATGTCAGCGGCCGGTTTCATTTCAACCACTTTCGCTTCGCCTGCACCCGCAACACCTTTCTTTGCGTGGGCTTCGATATACTTCACGGCATCCCCGACTGTGACCAGTTTACCGGCCTCTTCGTCCGGAATCGTGATACCAAAGCGCGATTCAATCTCCATAACAAATTCCACAACGTCCAAAGAGTCTGCACCCAGGTCGTTTACAAACGAAGCGGTTTCCGTGATTTTGGCTTTATCCACGCCTAATTTATCGGCTATCACGTCGCGAACTTGTTCGAAAGTAGTCATATTCATATCCTTTGTTGTACCAGCATGGTTTTCCAGGCTGACTTGTTAATTTATTTGCCATTTAAAATTAGGGCAACGCCTGATAGAGTATCATTCCACGTTCTAACTGTCAAGAAGTATAACAAATTATGACAAATCGATAATTTTACTAAAAGCTATAAAACTTCATCCAACACAGCCATAATATTTTTCCGCATTGTTTCACGATCCGGGGAAAATTCCAACCGGCGGGACAAGAATTTATGCACATCATCCATACGAACCCCCGGAACTTTTGCCCGTGCCGCCACTCGCCGCCATGCCGCCCGCGGATCGGTAAGGTGCTTTCTCCAATGCGGAAACACCCATTGCTTTGTCTGGGGTAATTCGCGCAACAATACCACGGCGGGATCGGACAATGGCCGCCCCAGCCAAGTATCGTTATTAAAATCCAGATCCGACCAGCGCATCGCAAAAATCTTAGACTTGCATTCAAAACCGTATATTTGCATAAGGAATGCCGCCCGAATAACCGGCTTTTTTTCTTGATTAATCGCGGTAACCAGCCGGCGCAGACCGGGCACAGTCAGGGGACGGACACGGCGGGATTCTTTGAACCGCGGCAGACCATCGGCCGGGTTATCCGTTACATACCCCTCTTCCGCGCCAAATTTGAATATTCCCGACATAATTTCGCGCATACGGTTTGCGGTCGGAATACCGGATACATGCGCTATGTTTTCATGGACATGAATCAACTGGGCGGTTGTTATCTTAGATGTTTCGACAGATTCCAATACCCGCCACATGCGCTTCATGGCCCTGACCAGCTTTGCCGTGCTTTCGGGCGTGCGGCGGATTCTGGATGCTATGAACATGGCTGTCAAAGCCCCAAAAGTTATTTTTTTCCGCCGAATTTTATTGGGTGCCTTTACCGCGGCCAGTATTCCCGTTATTTTCCGCCGCGCAGTTTTTATATCCATATTCGGATAGTTTCCTATTATAATACGGGTGTCACGTCCGCGAACCCGTTTACGGGTAAAAAATGTCTTTACCCCGCGGGCGGTTATATACATGCGCAAACGTGGCTCTACAGAATCTTGGATTACATCGAATCCCGACTTTGGCGGAATCAAGTTGTCCAAAATATGCGGGGAAAAATAGAATTGGTGTGACATGGGGTTTATGATTCCTGATTGTTGATTTAATGGACTTTGCTGTTATTTAGTATATTCACTTTTACAATCCCGGCACAGGCCGAAGTAACAACCTTTGTGTAATTGTTTTCCAAAAAGGTACATTCATGATAATCGAGTATTTCATTTTAATCCCCCACCTTTAATGCATTGATGAACGCACTTTGCGGAATTTCTACATTGCCGAAACTGCGCAGCCGCTTTTTACCCTCTTTTTGTTTTTCCAGCAATTTGCGTTTACGGGTTATGTCACCGCCATAGCATTTTGCCGTAACATCCTTTCGAAATGCCGCAATGGTTTCGCGGGCAATTATCTTTCCACCTATGGCCGCTTGTAGCGGGATTTTAAACTGATGCCGCGGGATAAGGTCTTTCAGCTTTTCCACAATTTGCCGACCGCGTTTTTCGGCAAACAGCCGATGGCAAAGAAATGACAGGGGCTCTACAACCTCTTCATTTACCAGGACTAAAACTTTTACCAGTTCGCTGGTTTCATACCCGTCAAGTGCGTAATCGAACGAAGCATAACCAGATGTCAAAGATTTAACCCGGTCATAGAAATCAAACACTATTTCCGCCAGCGGTAAACGGTAGGTCAAAACCGCACGACGGCCTATGTATGACATATTTTCCTGGATCCCCCTGCGTTCGACACACAAAGCCATAATTCCGCCAAGATATTGTTCGGGCAACATGATTGTTGCACGTACCCAGGGTTCTTGGATAAAATCTATCCTGGTCGGGTCGGGCATATCGGCCGGATTTTCCAGATCAACCACTTCGCCGTCTTTTAAATGCAATCTATAAAGCACCGATGGAATGGTATTGATCAGGTTCAGGTTAAATTCCCGCGACAACCGTTCAGAAATAATTTCCATATGAAGCAGCCCAAGGAATCCACAGCGCAAGCCAAAGCCCAACGCGCTGGATTTTTCTACCGTGAAGACAAACGAGGCATCGTTCAGTGCCAGTTTTTCAGCAGATTCCCGCAAAACCGGATAATCGTCGGCTTCGACCGGAAAAAAGCTGGAAAACACAACCGGAATCGATGGTTTGAACCCGGGTAACGATGCAACATCCCCGCGCGAATCGGTAATTGTATCGCCGACCTTGCAATCATGAATAGTTTTCATCCCGGTGATAATGAACCCGACTTCACCGGCGGAAAGTTCATTTACATTAACCATTTTTGGCGTAAAATACCCAATTTTATCGACCGAATATTCCGCACCGGTTGCAAGAAATTTTATTTTTTGACCACGACGCAGGGTTCCGTCTACAACCCGTACCAGGATAACCACGCCCAAATACGAATCGTACCATGAATCTACCAATAATGCGCGGGTTTGTTCATCACACGCACCATGCGGCGCGGGAAGTTTGTTAACTATTGCTTCCAATAGTTCTGGAACCCCATCGCCCGTTTTTCCGGAAACACAAAGCGCGTCCGCGGCATCAAGTCCTATGACATCGGCGATCTGTTCGCGCGCGCCGCAAATGTCCGACGAAGGAAGATCGATTTTATTCATAACGGGAAGAATTTCCAAATCGTTGTCGATTGCCAAATATGCATTGGCAAGTGTTTGTGCCTGAACCCCCTGGGTTGCATCTACCAGCAAAAGCGCGCCTTCGCATGCCGCAAGCGATCGTGATACTTCATATGTAAAGTCCACATGACCCGGTGTATCCATAAGATTCAGCTGGTAAGTCTGGCCATCTTTTGCCATATATGAAAGCCGAACGGTCTGGGCCTTTATAGTAATTCCACGTTCGCGTTCTATGTCCATTGAATCAAGAACCTGTGCTTTCATTTCGCGTGATTCAAGACCGCCGCAATATTCGATAATTCGATCCGATAAAGTTGACTTTCCATGGTCTATATGGGCTATGATTGCAAAGTTGCGAATATTCTTTTGGGACATGCTCTATTCCATAAATACGGGATAACGATTGCCGCATAGTAAATCAAGAAAAAGCATTTTGCAAGGGGGAATTTTTTTACGTGAGGCGTAAGGCGTGAGACGTGAGTGTATGTGTCATTGCGAGTCGCGGCACCGCCTGCGGTGACGGACGAAGCAATCTTTTCCAACAGGGGAAGTATAAAAATTCCCTTGCCTGAAAAGATTGCTTCGTCCGCCTGACGGCGCGACTCGCAATGACATTAAAGGCCGAGACCCGCAAACAGCGCCGACCGGAAGCCGGAACTGAACTGGGCGTTGATCGCGCAATAGTACGCGCAGGTATTCGCGCAATTGGACGGATCGCCGACGTCGCCCGTGAAAACCCAAGCCGACGAAGCGACACTAAACCCAGGAATGCTTGTTAGCTTACACCAACAGTTGCTTCCGCTGTCGGCAACAGGGTTACCAAAGTTGGGGTAGCTTCCATTAGTACTAGAGCATAGGCTCGTTCCACTGAACTCTGATACATTACTTCCAGTACAACTTGCTACTCTCCAATCGCTAAGGGACAGGTTGGTACAATCACGATTTGTGCCACTACCACTAGTGCCGTTAGCAGGACACTGGGTGTAACTACCGCAACTACTCGGGCTATTGGGCG
>WRKW01000005.1 GCA_009777955.1 Alphaproteobacteria bacterium
GTTAATACAGCAAGGATGCTTGTTATCTTTATAGTTTTGTTAAATGTATTCATGATACTCTCTCCTTTGGGTATATTTATATTATACCATATACCATGACAAAGGTCAATTTGTATTTAGTCATGTAAAGTGAACGCATTCTTAACGGCTCTTTTAAAAGAGCCGTCATGCCTTCCGCCTTTGCTATCGCTACGGCGCGACAAGGTGCAGGCATCCATTGTTCAATAAGGCATCGTGCGCACAGCGCACGATACATACATTATTCATTCAAAAAAACGGAAAGTATGAGCTATTTCTTTAACTGTGCCCTGGGATTATATGCTTTCGTTCCATTGCGGATTTCAAAATGCAATTGTGGTTCGGTTACCTTTCCAGTCGATCCGACCGTTCCGATTTTTTCACCGACAGCAACACGCGCACCACGGCGAACATTCATAGAATCCAGATGCGCATATACAGTCATCCAACCACCGCTATGCTGGACTATAACAAGATTACCCATACCTTTCAGTTCGTTTCCAGCGTATGCCACAACCCCGTTTTCGGCCGCCTTTACAGCAGTTCCCCTGGCGGCACCAATATTGATTCCATCGTTGTAAAGCCCGTTCTTTTTGGCACCAAAATCAGACAGTATGCGACCTTGTATCGGCCACGAGAATTTTGCGCCGGAACGCGATGCAGCGACGGGAAGTTTTCCAGTGGGGGCGGAAGATTGACGCGGTGGTGGCGCGGACACAACGGGTGCCGCCGGGGGGGATGTGCCTGTCTTAGTTACAGCAACCGGTGTGGTTTTTTTATCTTCTGTTTTTGGCTTTTCAACCGATGTGGCTTGTTTTTCTGGAATCGGTGCAGAAGATGCAACACTTGCGGGCAACCGCAATTTTTGCCCGACAGAAAGCCCGTACGGTGCCTGGATATTATTTTCACGCGCCAACGAATTCAAATCGACCGAATGCGCACGACTGATAGAATAAAGGGTTTCGCCCGAAACAACTGTATGGTATTTCGCGCCGGGCAACCTTAACTTTCGACCAACTGCCAGAATATAAGGCGGTGCAATCTTGTTTTCTTCAACCAGATCGCGCAACGGCACTTTGTGTTTCTGTGATATGCTGAAAACGGTGTCGCCTCTTTGGACAATTATCTCGCCCGTTGTTGATTCCACCACTGTCGGTTTTGCCGCCGGGCGGGACGGAACAAGAAGAAGATCATCGGGTTCTTGTGGTACGGGTACAGATACGGGCTTTGGCTGTGCCGATTGGGATGGCGGCTGTATTGGTACGACGGGCGGCACGGGTTCTGTTTTTGGCTTTTCCGTTTCTACCCTTTTTTGTGGCGGCGGTTCGGGGGCTATATAATCTTTGGCACTTGCATATTCCGGTTCTACCCTGCCATAGACATTATCAATATTCGTTCCATACAGACTTTCAATATTGGTGCCATATTCGGGAATCGTTACGCTTTGAATCCCCGAAGAAAGACCATCAGACCTGTACACTTCGCGTTCTAAACCAACCGCATCTGCTATTTTTGACTGCAAATCACATGCCGAAAGCAGCATACAGAAAATAACAAACTGTAAATAACAAACGCGATTATTCATTATAAGGAATTATACCATAAAATTGGCCATAAATAAATAAAACCGCAAAATATGCGGCATCATTTTCATTTGTCTTTTTTCATAAACAATATGCTTATTTCGAACAGGGCAAGCAACGGCAGGGCAAGTAAAATTTGTGACAATATGTCCGGGGGTGTCAATACAGCCGCAATAACAAAGATACCGACAACTGCATATCTGCGCAATTTTACGATCGCCGTACGTGAAACAAGTCCTATGCGATTTAACATGACAAGAACCAAAGGCAATTGGAATGCTATGCCAAAGACTTTCAGCATATTGATTACGAACACAAGATAATCGGATACAGTGGGCATCAGCATGCTTGGCATGGATGCGGCACTGTTCAAACTTATGAAAAATTTGAATGCCAGCGGAAACAGAAAAAAATAAGCGAACGCGGCACCCAACAGGAACAACGCCGGGGACAGGAATAATACCGGTTTTATCAACCGCTGTTCCGATACGCGCAACCCGGGCGCGACAAATGACCACAGATGCCACAGTGCGACCGGCAATGTCGCGAATATAGCGAACAACGTGGCCAAAGAAAATTCTATAAACAGTCCATCGGTCAGCTTTGTGTAAAGAACCGCGCCATCCGGCCACACGTTGGTAAGGGGTCGGAAAAGGACTTCTTGGACATGGGGGGCGGCTATGAAACCCACACCAAAAAACAACGCGAAAAACAACAACACCCATAATACCCGGCTGCGCAATTCTGCAAAATGCTGAATCATTGTTCGCTTCATTTTTTCGTTGCCTTTTTCTTTTTTGGTTCTGGTACCCGGAACACGCTCATCACATCTTCCATTGTCTTTTTCGATAATTCGGCTATGGGCTTTTCCAGTTCTATCTGTTCTTTGATTTCTTCGGCCGTATCGGTAATTTTCCAAATTATTTCCCGAATAAACTTTACCAGGCGGGCGGCGGCACGTGCTACATCCGGCCAATCCTTTGCGGGTATTACCACTATCGCAATTATCAGTATTATTAAAAATTCGCCTATATTGATTCCGAACATGTTTATTACAAGCCTTTATTTTTGTCTTCAAACCATTTTTTCAGCTCTTTATCTCTGCCCTTGCAGACATCACTTGCCTCTTTCTCTTTCAAATTGATTTTGTAAATCTTTTCCGCAAATGATCGCCATTTTTTTATCCAACTTTTTTTATATATTACATCATTCACGTAATTATCCGCCGCCATTGTTATAATATTATAATTCAGTGACGATTTGTGATGTCTTTGTAAAAAATGTGTGAATTCATGCAAAATTTCCCTTATCGGAAAATCTGCACCCGGTGCGCCGGTGTAAAAAACCAAAGGGCCGTTGTTGCCAGAAATATACGGACGACCCGCACCATAACACATTTCTAATTCAATATGCTCATAAAGCCCGGTTTCGGTGGCCAAAGCATAACATATCATTTCAATGGCCATGCTTCTTGCCACATCGTTTTTTTCCGAATATTTTTCCACCCTGTCTTTAAGATACGGTTTTTTATCCAATTCCTTTGTTACAATATCAAACAGCTTGTCGCCAAGGATTACTGCCTTTTTCGCATCATATTGTTGCGAAAGCTCTATATTTACCCGATACATTTTTCCAAGCTGAAACCCAAACAATATTTTCGACAAAAGCATCTTGGCATCTTCAATTTTTTTAGAGATTTTTTCTCTCATAGCATAAGCGTCCTTTTATTATAAACCATTAGTCATAATACGAATCGCCCCCACTTGTGCTGGCGGTTTTGTGCCGTTGCAACTGAAAATAATGTCTGTTGAAATCTGTTTTCGTTTTCAACCCCGAAAATGCGATTTCCGTTTTTGCGCCCATCGCATCCGTCACAGTCCATGCGACCAGGCCGACGGGCGAATTGCTGAATATCACATGCATATTACCAAGACCTTCGGATCCTTTTATGTGCATTTTAAGGCTGAAATTATCTTTTTCAGACGATGTTTCCGTAACAACTATATCCGCTGTACGCAGATTTATATTTTTCCGCACCAGTATTCCGGCGGGTGTCGATGCCAGCGGCACAGTTGTTATCTGATCCAATGATTTATCATAGAAATATAAATCCTTGCCATCCGAAATCAATTGTATCGGTGATTTTTTATAATCCAACCGGACACGCCCCGGCCGAAGCATAGAGAATGTTCCGCTATCTTTTTGGCCAACAGCGGTCTGGGCAAAATTCCCCGTAAGCCCGGTGATAGAGTTTAAATAATCTTCGGCCTTTTTAACCAATGCGGAATCAACGGTGGATGCGCACGCCTGGAAAGCCATAAAGAAAAAAGGAACAAGGAACAATAATTTTTTCATAAGTTATCCTTTATATCGCCATATCTTCTATTATAAATTGCGCGCTTGTCCGGCCATTGTATTCGTTTGCCTGAAGCCTTCCACACAATTGTATTTTACGCCCTATATTTGCTTCGTCCAGTAAAAATTCTCCGACGGGGGTCATAGCCAGATTAAATCCCACGAAATTCAGCACAGTACCAGCAGATGTCCGCACAGAACCGCGCAAGTGCTGGCCGCCACCCATTGTTGTCGTATACGCCAATTCACCGCCATGAACAACCAGAATAGGTTCTGGATTGCCCTGACCGAATGGCTCCATAGCAGACATTTCATGAACCAGCTTCATATCCGCACCGCCAGCATCAAGTTCCACATCTACTATTATTTCCGAACGTGGGATTTTACCACCCATTTGATCGCGTACTGATTTTTCAAAAAATTCACAGAAATCCGATTCGCGATCAACCGTCAATCCGAATCCGGCCGCGGCAACATGTCCACCACCATCGGTCAATATTCCGGCACGCACCGCATCATGAATAATCGCACCCAAATCAACACCCGGGACAGATCGACCGGATCCGTCAATAACTTGGCCGCACTTTGTCGCAACGCACACCGGCATGCAAAATTTGTCTTTTAACCGTCCTGCTATGATCCCTATGACACCCTTGTGCCAATTGTCGCCAACTATGAACAGACATCTTTTGCCGGACTTGCATGATTTTTCAGCAAGTTCTATAGCATTCATCATTATGGAATTCTGGATATCCATACGCTCTTTATTCATATCATTCAGTTGCTGTGCCAACAGCCCGGCGGTACCATGATTATCGGTCAGCAAAAGTTCCAATCCGGGGTTTGCAGAATCCAAACGTCCGGCGGCGTTAATGCGCGGCCCCAACACAAAGCTGGCGGCATAGGTGCTTGCGCGCTTTGCACCGGCGACATGCATCAATGCGGAAAGCCCCACATTTTTCCGCGCCTCCATGACTTTAAGACCCGTAGCAACAAACGCGCGATTCAATCTGATAAGCGGCATCATGTCGCATATTGTCCCCAATGCGACCAGATCCATGTATTCAAGAAGATTGGCTTTCGTTTCTTGCCCCGCTTCGCGCAATGCGCGATTCAACGCCACAAGGAACATAAATGCAACACCAACCCCGGCAAGATAATCAAGACCAGAATCATCATCCGCACGTTTTGGGTTTATGACGGCATCCGCGTCGGGAATTTTTTTATCGGGACTGT
Source organism: Alphaproteobacteria bacterium (assembly GCA_009777955.1). Taxonomy (GTDB): domain Bacteria; phylum Pseudomonadota; class Alphaproteobacteria; order Rs-D84; family Rs-D84; genus WRKW01. Next base: position 5,193 of record WRKW01000005.1, read on the forward strand.
GATGATCGGTAATTACAACCGACAGACCCATCTTTTTCGCGTGTTCAACCTCTGCCATGCCGGATATCCCACAGTCGACTGTGACAATAACCTTTGCCCCACGCGCAGCCAAATCTTCAATAGCGGCGATATTCAGTCCATATCCTTCGCTTTCACGCGACGGCAAATGCCAAAGCGGGTCAGCCCCAAGTGATTTTAAATATTTCAGGACTATCGAAGTGGACGTGATTCCATCGACATCGTAATCCCCAAATACGGCAATTTTTTTTCCGGAAAGGACGGCATCGGCCACAATGGCGACAGCCCTGTCCATATCTTTCAACATGGACGGATCTGGCATGATGTCCCGTATCGCCGGGTTAAGGAAATTATTTATATCGACCGGGTCTGTAATTCCGCGCGCAAACAAAATATTTTTTACAATATCATTTTCCGCGCTTTGTATCCTGTTTTCTACACTTTCAACCCAAGTCTTTCCCAAAAGGGAGCTTTCGACTATCGTTCTCAATTTTATCTCTTTCTTATCAAAGGGATTTTACAATAAAAACAATATTGGGGCAAATGATTATTTAAAATCTATAATCAATCACAAATTAAAGATTTAAACTGTGCCATTTGTAAGATTTATGGGATTTTGGATCCATAGGACGAATATTATTCGACCCCCTAATATGCTATAACCGATAAAAATCCAACTTCAGAACAACATGGGAAGTATTGAATCCAGAATATTTCCAGTCACCGGCACCGCGTTCCATGCGGCGGTACGTATGCCAAAACTTTCTGTTGTGCCCTGGGGTTCGTCCAATATAACCAATATTGTATATTGCGGTGCTTCTATTGGAAACGCACCCGCAAACACAGTTATATTTTTTCGCCTGTCTATCACACCCTCTACACGCTTTTCAGCGGTACCCGTCTTTCCGCCGATATTTATCCCGGCAATACGGGCTTTCCTGCATGTAAAATCTTCGCATATTTCGAACATTATTTTGCGCAATTCTTCAGAAATTTTTGCGGAAATTACCCGCTCTCCCTGTATCTCTCCTATACCGCGCCGGGATATAGTCGGCCAGATATAAATTCCGCCACCAACCATAGCATTAAAGCCCAAAAGCAAATGCATGGGGGTAACGGCTATTCCATGACCTATTGATACCGTTGCGCGCTCTACGGGTCCCCATTGTGCCGGCATAAGTGGTCGCTCTGTTCTGCCGAATTCCAGATCCAGCGCACGATCCATATTTGCCCGTGCAAAAAAATCTTGTTGGGCCGTTGCCGGCAGATCCAACGCGATCTGTACACTGCCCGCATTGGAAGAATGCGCCAATATTTCCGCCACAGAAAGATCCGGACGCGGGGGCTTGAATGATGCCACATCGCGTATTGTTGCAATCACCCGACCATTTCTATTCGTAATCTTATAAGGATCTTTGACATAGTATTCTTTATCCAACCCTATTCCTGTTTCCATTGCCATTGCTGTATTGAATACTTTAAATACAGACCCCAGTTCAAATACCCCGCGAATCGGATTGAACTTCCTGCGGGCGGGAGAATCTGTTTCCCTATTTTCTGGATCAAAGTCCGGCAACGACACCATTGCCAGCATTTCGCCTGTTCTGGAATTCATCAATAATCCCATGGCCGCCTTTGCCTGGTACTTTTGCATGGCGGCAGACAGTTCTTGATAAAAAACCGATTGTATGCGCGAATCGACCGATAGTACAAGGGGCGCGCTATTTTCCGACAAATACCGGTCATGTGTCCGTTCCGCCCCCTCCAGACCCTTCATATCGGTTCCTATAAATCCGACAACATGTGAAAACAGACGACGTTTTGGATATCTGCGCCTTTCGGTTTCTTCAACTGATACGCCGGGGATTTTTGCAAACTTTACTTCGTCACGTTGGGCATCGGTCGCAAGTTTTTTAAGATAGATGAATCTTTTTCCAGAATTTATATCAGCCAATGCATCAGATATTGATTTTTCTGGAATCACATTGTGGATAAATACGGCGGCTTGGTCTGCATTCTTTACCCTGGGGGGGCGCAGGACGATGTGACCCGAAATAACATTCTTTGCCAGAATATCACCATTTCTATCGACTATATCCGCACGGGCAGACACCCACGTGCCGGATTGAACCCTGGCGGCGGAGCCCGCCCTGGCCGGATTGTTCGGACCACTTATGCCAAGTGTTATAGTCCTTGTGATAAATATGGCAAATAAAAGAAAAAACACCGCCTGGACAAAACGCAAACGCGCCCTGCCCCGGACATTTGCGGCAACCGCGCCGCCTTTTATAATGTCTTTGCCTATTTCAAACATTATTAATTCTCTTGTCGATAGTCGATAATAAATAGAAATTATGGCGACTGGCGACTATCGACTTGGTATCTCGTTTGCGGTTATATTTTTTTTAAAACCTATCGGTTCGAACTTTGGATACATTTCCGCAACTGTGCTGCGAAGAACTTCGGGTCTTATCAGGGCAGAAAATCGTGCCTGTTCTTCGGCATATTCCTGTCCGGCACGAATTATGTCGGCGCGCGTACGCGCGCGTGCACGTTCCTGTGCGCGTGAACATACCTGAAGAACCGCCATCAGAACAAAAGCCGATGCAAACAGCCCAAATCCCCAATGAAACATTTTTTCGTCGTCACGCATTATTATCGTTATTCTATCACAAACTTTCCAAAAAAGAAATTATTCCGCTGACCCCGTTCATACGCCCCGTACCAAGAACAAGTTTCAGATCAGCAAATTGTCCGGCAAGATTCATTTTGCGTATTTCATCCACAGGCTTTCCCCGAACCATTGATAATATTACCGCCACGATTCCACGAACCAGGGCCGAATCTGCGGAACCGAAATAATTATTGTCCGAATCACGGTAAATATCAACACGCGAAGCGCAACCACGAACCTCGAAAGCCCGAACACCCACGGGTATTGGCGGAAGATCTTTACCGAGTTCCATGACGAATTCCAGCTTTTCGGCCGGATCCGGTATTTGCGATAGAATATTCTTGATTTCAGCGAATGTCATTACCAACCTTCGTTTGTTAAATCCAATTCCAATCGCGCGGTCGGTGACATCTTATCCAAAGACCAGGGCGGATCCCAAATCAGCTCTACAGAAACATTGCCGAACCCGGCAACCGATTCGGCGGCTTGCCTTATCATCTGGACAATTTCTTCCGCCATTGGACAGGTCGGCGATGTAAGGGTCATTTTTATACGAACCGCAGATTGCAGATTGCAATCCGTGGCCGAATCTGGCGTGCAAATTTCTATATCGTATATCAGACCCAAATCCCAAACATTCACAGGAATTTCCGGATCGAATACAGTTTTGATGGCAGCGATTATGTCGTCTTTGGTAAAGTTCATTTGATTATCTGTCCCGCTATCTTTGCAATCTTTTCCATTTCTTCCATCGTATTCCAGGATCCAACAGATATCCGAATCGATCCGTCGATGCCAATCCGCCGATGCAGCCAGCTTGCACACATATTTCCAACGCGCAGACAGATGCCCTTTGCACCCATCATCGCCCCAAAATCCAATGGATGCATGCCGTCAATCGTAAAAGTCAATATCGCGGCACCAACAGGGGATATAAATTTAACCCGTGGAATTTTGGTAAATTCGGAACGCAAATAATCCAGAAGCGGTTGATTCGTTTTATGATCTTTTATCGCGGCGTGTAATCCGGCAATTTGGGTCAGGGGCAAAGTTCCCGCTTCGAATTTCGCAACCCCGGATGCAAATGCCCATTTGCTGTCACCTGTGACAGGATTACCGGTCATATTTTCCACCATTCCGCCGCCAAATTTATCCGGGTGCCAATTTGGCTTTTTCATGTACATAACCCCTATTCCGGTATCCGCGCCGATTTTGTGACCGGAAAAACACAAAAAATCACAATCCCATTCTTTGACATCAATTGGAAAATGAACGGCATATTGCGCCGCATCAATTATCGTTATAACGTTCGGATTTTTATCACGAGCCGCTTTGATAATTTTTTTTACATTCTGCGGAACACCCATAACATTCGACATTGCGGTTATCATAAAAATATCCGCCCTCGGCACAGTATCCGGATCGATATTATATTCATTATCAAGCTGGCAAATCTTGAACTTGCATTTGCCGTCATGCCAAAGCCATTCCAGGGGCATTCGTGCAGAATGATGATCCAAATCGCTTGCAACCACAACGGGATTTAATCCCAAGCAGAATGAATTTTTCAAAATATGTGGAATTCGATTCATCCCATCCGTGGTGCCGGATGTGAATGCTATTTGTTCTGGTTCCGCGCAAATGAATCTGGAAACAGCTTTTCTTGTCCTTGCCACCATTTCATCGACGTAACCCGCACGCATACAATTTCCGCGGCCGGCATTTGCATAATGATTTTGCATAAAATCAACCTGTGCCCGAATTACGGATTCAGGCTTTAACGCGCTTGCCGCAGAATCGACATATATTATATTTGTCATTTTTTATTTCGATTCGTATTTTCCTTGCTTTCACAATGCACTATATTATACTACGCGTTGTTATCAACAAAAAGGAAGAAAAATGTCTCTGATTCACCTTAATGACACATCTTTTGATTCTGCTGTTACAAGCGGTATTGTCTTGGTGGATTTCTGGGCTTCGTGGTGTGGTCCATGCCGTATGTTCAGCCCAATATTCGAAGCCGCATCAAATAAACATGAAAATATAAAATTCGCAAAGTTCGAGATTGACGAATCAAACCGGCGCACACCCGCAAAATACGGCATACGATCTATACCATCGGTTCTTGCATTCAAGGATGGGGAAATTGCCGCCACAAAAACCGGCATGATGTCAGAAAAAGATCTGGAAGATTGGATCAATGAACTTTATTAATATTAATGGCGGTACGCAAAACGTGGATAGTTTTGATGTAAACCGCATTATATATTTTAATATAAATTAATCCCTTATCTATATTACCAATTTCGAAAAAAAACTAAGAGGTTGTTGCCATGACTAAAAAAGATTACAAGACGCTTGAATTGGATTCAAAATATATCCCAAAGAAAAATGAAGAATATATGTCAAACCAGCAAAAGGCGTATTTTTATCGCCTGTTGTCCGACCAACGGGACGAACTGGTGGCAAGCATGGATAATGTTATGCAGGCGGTGAATCTTGGCAGAAAAAATAACTCGGCCGGGGTTGGCGATGATGCCGACAGCAGTAATTTCGACATAGAAGCCGACATACAGTTGCGTCTGCATGAACGAAGCTTTAACCTTTTGAAAAAAATCGACCTGGCTTTGGAGCGTATGGAGAAAGGAACCTTTGGATACAGCGTTATTTCCGGGGAAGAAATAGGAATACGGCGCATGCTTGCACGACCGCTTGCCACCCTTACACTGGAAGAGCAAGAAGAAGTCGAAAAGAAAGAGAAATAGGTAAAAGCGCACATGCGTGAAACGTGTGTCATTGCGAGTCGCGGCATCGCATTAGTGTCATTGCGAGTGGTCAAAGACCACGAAGCAATCTTTTCCAGATAATGGAATTCTTACACTTCTCTTGCCTGAAAAGATTGCTTCGTCCGCCTGACGGCGTGACTCGCAATGACATCAGGCCACAATGACATCAAAGGCCGAGACCCGCAAACAGCGCCGACCGCAAGACGGAATTGGATCGGGTGGATTGCGCGCAAACGCACGATACATACATTATTCATTATTCATTCAAAAAAACGGAAGCAACTGCATCGCCCCACAGTCTTCATCAAGAAAACAATTTACTTACAAAATATAAATTGATTGTTTATTTCATAAGCAATTCGGGATCCAACGCGACATGTCGCCAATTAATCCCAAGATGCAGATGTGCACCACTGACACGACCGGTTGCGCCAATCTTGCCAACCATCTCGCCGGCACTGACACTGTCGCCAACATCCACATCTATTGTATCCAAATGCAAATATGAACTTGTAACGCCGTGACCATGCGATACAATTACAGTCTTGCCAGCCATATATGTATCCTTTGCAAAAACCACACGACCCGCGGCAATGCTGCCCGCCGGGGTTCCCTTGGGTGCCGCTATATCCAGCCCCCTGTGCGGAGCCCTTGGCACGCCATTGAACACTCTGCGTGATCCGAACACGCCGGATATGGGAAATTTTTTCAATGTTTGCGGCAGACTGAAATCCATAAATTCCCGCCAATCGTCTTCAATCGAACCCGTACGTGCGGCGCGGATGGCATTGTTTTCGGCATCTATACGTCTTTGTACATCGTCAGAATATGTAACGAATTTCTGGGGAACATTTACTTTTTGCTCTATGTATTCGCGTTGTTTGATTTTATACGAATACGGGCGGCAACTCCAAAAACTGCAGAATTTCAGTTCAAGAATCTCGGGCTCGTCCCTGTCCAGCCCAAAGACAAAAACACCGTCTTTTGATATTTTATCTTTACCCTTGTATACTTTCCAACCATCTGCTTCCCCGTAAAGCATTCCACCCTGGACAGCAATCCCGCACAAGACAGGGGCATCTTTTTCGATACCTTTTACGTTGCAATCCGCGAACAAGGCCGCCGGTGCAATACACAGGGCAAAAAAAACCTTTTTCATCATTCCCATTATTTATTCCTTATAAAGAAACGCAGATTTTTTACCAGCTCTGGCCGCGTTTTTTCGGTTAATCTGTACGCGTTTTCCATATCAAGCGGCGCACTGGCCAAGAACATAATCTGACCCTTGAAACCGGAATCCCATTCAGACAAAATCCCGTATATTTTTCCGGCAATAATTGCCTGTTCTTTATCTGAACCCCGCATATCGAACACAACCCCGTCTGCGGCAATACTTTTAAGCTGGCTGAATATTTCGGCCATATCCAATGGTTCCGTTATATTCAAACCAAGCGATATAAACAACTTTTTACCAAAAAACAATTCATTCCTGACGGGAAGCAACGATGCCGCGATCTCTGATATATCGTCGGCAACTTTCATAATTATTCCGTCCGCACCTTTTTTCAGAACCGATTGAATCTGTTCGGACAATTTCATCGCTTGTCCTGTAAATTCTTTGCTTTCCAAATATGCAAATATTTCGATCCCTTTGTTTTCCAACCAAGACCATATCATATTAACAGATTGTGCGGGAACAACCATCCTGCGCGCGCCAATCCGCAATGCCATTTCAACCGATGCCACGCATTCGCCCGCAATCACGGTTTGCCCCGACTTGCGACCGCCGGCGCACCATACGTCGGCAATCGGCTTTATCTGTTGCAAAGAATTTGTATAGTCTATGGACATGGTATTTTTCATTGTATCACATAATATTATATATGGTATAATGAAAACGCATGAAACTTGATAAATTTCTTCTTGGAATACTGTGGATCGTGTCCCTGTTACTCGCGGCCAATTTTTGGTTTGATATGCGATTTGGTTTTAATATGTTTGCCCGATCTCACTGGCGGTATCTTGCGAATATCCAAACCGGCCCGGATGCGGTCAACCAACTGTTTTACATATCGCTGGTTGTGTTCGCACTTGCCCTTCCCTTTGGGCTTTATATAATTACCAGACCGAACAGAAAAATAAAACTGGAAGGCCACAGGAAAATCATACCCCCCACCAATCAATCCCAGACAATACCCATTGCAACGCCGGCGTATACCGCACCGCAAAGGCCACCCCAACTGACAATCCCGATACATTTGCAAAATAACGCACATGTTCGAAACACACAGGTATCATATCAAGAACATCCAAATGCACAAAAAATGGAAAATATCCCAATGCATGAAAATACCCCACCCACCCCCGCCCGCCAGGTTCCAAACAATTTTTCTATCGCACCGAAAAATTCCCATAATGACATGCGAACCCCATCTTCTGATGTAATAGCGGCTGTGAATGAAATCGTTTCCGACGCGGGATATTATCTGCGCCCCGTCCCGACCATCGGATCTGTCCGTGTGAATACATGGGCTGTCGGTACGGACGAAATATTGCTGATAGGCACAGTTGCAAAGGTGGATGGGACGGTCACCGCCGCCGAAGGCGGCGATTCAAAATGGAAGGATTCATCCGGCGAATTTGAATCCCCGGTCTGGCATCTTGCCGGTGCTGTTGAAAAAGTACGCGCCCTGTTTAACGAAACCCTGGACAAATCCATAAAAGTTGATATAAAAACATTTATAGTTCTGGACGGCGGGCAAATCATAAATGCCGATACGGTTCGCCCCGTCTGGAAAGCATTCGGTATAGATGTATTTGACAGCCCGGAAGTATTGAAAGAATACATGAACCAGAATAAAAACAGACCCATACCCGAAGACGAACGGGAAGATTTTGAAGCATACGCAGAATATATAGACACAGTGGCAGGATACTTTAATAGCTAGAATGACAAAAATCGATGCCGAGCGCAGGCTTTCGGATCTTTTAATAGATGATATGCCGGTAATAGAAATCCCGGCCACTCTTGCGACCGTTGTCGCAAACTGGTTCACAAAACTGCGCGAAATCAGACGAGAGCTTATGGAATCCCTGGGCGATTCGATTCAGGAACTATCTTTTCTGAACCTGTCCCAACAGGAATTTATGGATTTGTTACGTGGCAACTGTCTTCCCGAAAACCTTTCAATCCGCTGGCGCATTCCTTTGGAATATGGCGGTACGCTTGATATAAAAAATATGTTCCTTTGCCCGACATTCTATGCGGGACAAAACCTGGATAGGTTTTTATTGGAACAATCCGGGGCACGAACAATATGGATTCCGAACCCGGCAAAGAAAGTTTATATTCCGGCCAGAATGTTGGGGGGCGGGGATGGCGGTAATGCCACCAGCGACCGGTTAAGTGCCATAGCAGCACAGCTGGCGGCGGACAGGGGAATGGTGTAAATGACGCGCGAAGAATTCTTTTTGGAACTTAAATCCCGCAAGGTAACTTTGCTTTCCACGGCCAGCGACCGTGCGATAGAACTTTCCCAGAACGCGCTTCAACAAATGCGCGCGGCTATGATGCCCCTTTCGCTTATAGAAATTTACAGGAATATATCGGGCGGGCTTATTTCCGGCGATGCGAATATTTTTGGACCAGAAGAAGTTTTCAGACCGGCACGCGGATATGAAATTCCCGGCCTGATACAGATAAATCGGGAAATATTGGGTATGCCGGGCTTGCAGGCAAGAACCGTGTTCGGGCGCAATCAAATGTTCTGGTTCGCGTTCGATGCATTCGGAAATTTTTATATGCTTGATATACTTAACCTGAACCCCCTTCGTAAATACGAATCCGATCCATATAGGGCGATACTGGATTGTCTGGCAGTCGGAAAAATATGAAAAAAATATCAATAACTATTTCTGGACACAGAACCAGTATAACCCTGGAAAATGAATTTCTGGACATCTTGCGCCGTATAGCGGCAAGACGCGGGAAATCAATTGCAGAGATTATAAAAGAAATCGATGCGGAAAAATTACCCAACGCCAACCTGTCATCTGCCATAAGGGTATTTATATTGAAATCAATAGACTGCTGATCGGGATTATTACCATAACATCAAAGGCCGAGACCCGCAAACAGCGCCGACCGGAAGTCGGAACCGCTCTGGGCGTTGAGCGCGCACGTGCTCGCGCAGCTATTCGCGCAATTGGACGGAAAGCCGTGGCTGAGCATGAAAACCCAAGCCGACGAAGCGACACTAAATCCAGGAATACTTGTTAGCTTACACCAACATCTACTTCCGCTATCGGCAACAGGGTTGCCAATATTAAGGTATGTTCCGTCTGTGCTTGAACACAAACTCGTTCCACTGAACTCTGATACATTACTTCCAGTACAGCTTCCTACTCTCCAATCGCCAAGGGACAAGTTGGTGCAATCGGTACTACTACCGCTTGCACCAAGGGCAGAACAATAATCCCTGTTACCACAACTCGTCGGACTATTGGGCTTTGGCACACACGCAACAGCGGCAATAGACCCATGCAATGGGATTATCGTTAATACAGCAAGGATGCTTGTTATCTTTATAGTTTTGTTAAATGTATTCATGATACTCTCTCCTTTGGGTATATTATACCATATGCCATGACAAAGGTCAATTTTTATTTAGTCATGTAAAGTGAACGCATTCTTAACGGCTCTTTTAAAAGAGCCGGCATGGCAATGTTGGGGGCGGTGTCGCGCTTTGCGCGACGCATTAATTATTCATTATTCACTATTCATTATTCATTCAAAAAACGGCAGGCATCCATTGTTTAATAAGGCATCGTGCGCACAGCGCACGATACAAATTAAAATTTCGATTTCCTATTGATTTCCAGGAAATTCGTTGTATAATAAGCCCCGAAAATTAAATGAAAAAAGGTAAAATCATGAAAAAAGACATTCATCCGGCATATCATGAAATCAACGTGACTATGACAGACGGCAAAACCGTAAAAATGTATTCTTCCGTAAAAAAAGACCAGGTTCTGTCGATAGACAATCTGAACCATGCAGCTTGGACAGGCCAAAAGCAGACTGTCGACAAAGGCCGCCGTGCAGAAAGCTTTAAAAAGAAATTCGACGGATTTAAATTCTAAACCCGAAAATTGCTACAATCTGCACCCATAGCCAAAAAGGCAGAAAGGGCGATATTCTGATGATTATCTGCTATCGACTATAAATGGAAAATTTGCTCAAAGGATCTTCAGAATTAAACCAGATGTTCGCTGCATTGCAACGGACAGGATCCAGCCTGCGCAGAGATTTCGGTGAAGTAGAGCAACTGCAACAATCTTTACCGGGGGCGCGCGATTTTGTGGCAAAGGCGGCATCCAGAATCGAAGAAATGATTCTATCAGACCTGACCCTTGTGCGACCCAGTGCAGGTTTGCTTACGCCCAATGTATCACGCGATGGCGACGGAATTTCTGAATTTCTGTTGTCATTATCTGGTGCGGCTAATTTTGTTCGTGGAAATCCCCACTTTGCGATTTCGCTGGCATTAAGAATTAATGATGAAACACGCATCGGTTTGATATATTCGCCAATAGACGACAGGCTATACTATGCCGAAAAAGGTTCCGGCATGTTTATTTTTTCCGCATTTCATTCCGCCAGGATTCGGGTATCAAAATTAAAAGAACCACATGATCTGACAGTCGGATGTTCGACCCCCGGTTCTTGGCCTTTGAATCTTGGTGTGCGACGCATAACTGGCTGTCCGGCACTTGATTTGGCTTGGGTCGCAGCTGGAAAATTCGACGCGTTTATCAGCGAACCTTTGGATTACGCGGAACTGGCCGCCGGGGAATTAATGGTTTCAGAGGCCGGTGGAAAAATATGGGAAACAGACGGCCAATTGTTTGTAACAAACGGGATTGTGGAAATATAAAAGACGTTTGCAGCATCATGGCCGGGATTTATCTTACATACATTGTATAATTTTCTTAAATGAAAAAACTTCTGATATTTTTATTCTTAATAGGCATGGGTTCGGCATTTGCCGAAGACAGCGTGGTAATTCCAGATGCCACGACGGACGCAAATGGCGGCCAAATAAACAAAACCGAACGTCCTGATGACTTTACGGGAAAATTATGGATACAATACGGATTCAACGGTTCGTTAACATTTTCCCCGAATAGCAATGTGTCCAAAAAGATAGACGAAATAACCGGACAAAAAAACAAGCTGAATAACGGATTTGTCGGTGGAGAGCTGCGACTTGGATACAATATCAACCACTGGTTGGGATTGTGGGTTGGTGGAATATGGAAACCACCTGTTGGAAATTTGGACTTTATTACCGTGACAAAAAAAGAAGAACTCTATCCTGGATCCAGCAATTATGTCAGTATAACAAAAATGTATGATCTTTCTACCGATATAAAATACAAAGAATATTTTGTCGGCACAAGAACAAGAATAGGAGAAACAGGCGGATTTTTATTTTCTTTGATAAACAGTTTTACGAATTCATATTGGTTCGTAGATTTGGGGCTATCTCGTCGGGAAATGACAGTCACATATTCATCACGTGATTTTGAAATCGACGGAATTACAGATATAATAAATGCAACGACACCATATTTTGGAATGGGAACCGAAATAATGTTCGGGGAAAAGATGTCTTTAAGCATTGATGCAAATGCGACAAGTTTCTTATCCAAATTCGGAAAACTCGGCATGTCATTTCTTATAAAATATTATTTTTAATTCTCCATATTCCCATTCAAACCATATTGCGCCGGAGTGACAGAAATTGGAAAAGCGAACAAAGGTCAAGTCGCTGCACTTGTCGGTGTTGCGCCGTTTAATAACGACAGCGGCACGATGCGTGGTGGTCGCACAAACGTTCGCAATGCGCTTTATATGGCGGCATTGGCAAGCACGCGCACGAATCCAGTTCTGAAAGAATATTACGGATGCCTGCGTGGCAGCGGCAAACCATTCAAAGTTGCAATTGTTGCGTGCATGCGGAAATTGTTGATATATATCAACTCTCGCATGGCGGTGTTTTGTGAAGAACCAGTTTCAATTATTATAAATTGAATTCTTTTTTCTTTTCAAGCATTACACCAATAATTGTGCGAAGCTGTTTGCCTTCCATATTTAATCCTTCGTGGAATAAATATTTATCTTTTTTCTGTTCTTCGGACAACTTATCTTCAAATGTAGAATTGTAACCATAATATTTAGAGTCCGCTTGTGAAAATTCGGATACCTTTTTATCTTTAAACGATTTAAGATTTTTTTGGGCATCCCTGAATTTTGCGATATTATCAAAATCTTGTTCGGATCTTTTTCCGACATCGCCTTGGTACTCTTCTTCTAGCATTTGATAAATTGCTTGGTGCAAAGGATTGTTTCTTAAATTATTTTTTACTAAACTTTCAACTTCTTGCCATTCTTTGTCGGTGGAATTGTATTTTGCGTCTTTGATAAACTTCTCTACAAATTTTTTATCTTTTGCCAAAACTGGCAGCATATCCGATAGCACGCTACCAAGAAATGCCTTATAACGTGTGAGTTGCGATTCTGATTTGCCCAACAATTTAGACAATGTTTGATTTTCTTGCTCCAGTTGAGCAATTTTTTCTTTATCTGTCATTTCAAATCCTTTTAATTTACTGATTATTTTACAAGGACATTATAGAATATTTAATGTAAAATTTCCAGATAAATCTACTTGACTTCAAACACGGTTGCTAATTTGGGAAAAATATACATCCTTGATAATTGAGTATAGAACTATAACGGCAACGCAGCTGCCGTCATGCCTGCGGCGGCAGGCATCCATTGTTCAATAAGGCATCGTGCGCACAGCGCACGATACAAATTTGTATTTGCAGGTAAATTTTTTCTTGACTTTATTATTCTAGTATACTAGAATGATATAAATTTAATAAAAATCGATTTATAAAGGGGTTGCATTATGGCCAACCTTTATCAGGCATTTGCAAGTATCAAAACCGAAAAGGAGTTTAATAACTTCTTGCGGGATATTTGCACGCCCGATGAAATAAAGGCTTTGAACAACAGATGGAAAATTGCCCAACTCCTTTTTGAAAAAAAGTTATCTCAATCAGAAATTGCTGAAAAATTGAATACCGGACTGGCAACCGTTTCCCGTGTTGCACGTTCTCTTAATGATAAATCCACCGGCGGTTATCACAGGGTTATTTCCAATACCAATCACGCCTAAGGGCGTGCTTTTCTTACTTTTCAATACAACATTGCGCGCATATTTTATGCGCCAGATGAACTTACATTAAATATCAAGAAAATATCTTTTGAGCATGTGATTCGTTCGGGGTGGCAAACAAAGGTTAATTTGACGAAAAAAGATATTGGCTTGGAATTGCAAATACTAAAAAGGATAAAAAATGAAAAAACAAATGATAATAACGGATGATATATCCAGAATTTCCAAGGGATATGGCTCTGCCCCGTGGTTCGGGGAACAGGTTAAAACTCTTCCCGAACCATTGGTTAAAGAACTTCTTGCCCTTATTAAAACCATGTTTGATGCGTACTTCACGGTTAACATCGCATCGTCAAAAGATATAGTCCAAAGTTTGACAGGCCTTGTCGCAATGGCAAACCCAGAAGTGATAATTTCAGCAGAGCCCGCATACATAGATCAAAAAGATTACAAGTTCTCAAAAGTTGTCCAACTGGATATATCCATGGGCATGTCGGTAAATCCCGACGAAAAGAAAATTGGCGGATACTCTGAAAACCAGTTCGTGCCAAGGTGGGGTTCGGCAAGATTTGGTAAAACTGTGGACGATATTTTTGATGAATGTGCCCGCGCCGCAGAAAATAAAAAGGCCATCTTTATAGATGAAGTGGTGTTTACCGGCGAGACGGCAATAAAAGCGATAAAGACTTTGAATCTAAAGGGCGCGAATATAAAAACAGTCATTTCATATATTGCAACGATTGAAAGCAAACGTTTTCTTGAAGACAGGGGTATTGATATGAAAGCAGCATATTATATATCTGCAAAAACTGATGATACTGTTGACGCGCGGGATATGCTTTTGTTTCCACAGGGTGGAAGAACTGTCATAGACAAGAACGGAAATCTTGCGAAACAGCCGCGCTTTCTCCCTTTTGGCAGTCCAAGGGCTCGATTTGGTATAAGCCGGTGGAATGAAAAAAGTTTTTCGGAAAACTTTGTATATTTAAATCGTTATTTATTTCAAGAAATGGAAAAACTGAACGGTCGAAAAATTGCTGTAAACGAATTGCCAGAGCCGGTTTTAAATCTGATGCAATCAAATTCAATTGCAGACGAGTTAAGGAGAATAGAATGTCAAAAATTAAAATAGGAGTAATGGGTTCGGTTTCCGATCTTGGGTACAGCGAAGAAGTCGAAAGACTTGCCTTTAAGACTGGTATGGAAATAGCCAAAATGGGGGCAGTGCTGGTTTTTGGTATCGAGCCCGATGCCGATACACTTCCGACGGTTGCAATGCGCGGGGCAAAGACCAATGGTGGTATAACAATCGGAATCACAGTCGGCAAAGATAAAAAAGTATATAACAATGATTGTCCGGAAATTGTTATATGTAGTGGGCTTGGCTCTGATGGGGGGCGCGAGTATGCACTTGCGGTGTCATGCGATGCCATAATTGCAATTGGCGGGGGCGCGGGTACCCTTAAAGAAATGGCGAATGCTTATTCTGCTGATATTCCTTTGATTGCGATAAAAGGAACCGGTGGATGGAGCAATAAGCTTATAGGTCAGTATATGGATGACAGAAAACGTCTTGTTGTTATTGGTGCTGATAATGCAAGTGAAGCAGTAACAATTGCATTGCACAAAGCCGAAAAATATCGGGAAAAATTCGGTATACTATAAAAAGCATAAAAGGCGTAAAGTGCGGAACTAAATTCGCTTTACGCCCATGACTATTTCTTGTTCAGCTGTGTCAAAAAATCAGGAAACGTGTCATCGTCATCGTCTTCCTTGTCATCTTCGACCGGTGCCGGACATGATTCTTTTTGTGCCGGGCCGCCGCGGACATTATCTATTTTGTTTTGTTCGTCGCTGACTATGCGGCCATAGTGTTCCGCCATTTGCAACAGACGTTCGCGTTCTATCTCGTCGGATGTCTGGCGTGCCTGATCCAAATATTGTTTTCTTTTTTGCCGCCAACGATGACAGCGCTGGATCATAAGTCCGGTGGACATTTGGTTTTTCTTGTATTGCATGTGAAAGCTCTGCTTTATTACTGATTGCTGATTTTGGATTGCTGACCTGTTTTTTGCCGAATAAAACCGGCATCAGCAACCATAAATCATCAATTAACAAAAGAGAATTATTTTATAAAATATCTCTCAAATTCGACCCGATTATATACCGACCTAAAACCAATTGCAATAATTTTTTTAAGCGGGTATTATTTGAACGTGAGAGAGCAAAAAATAAACCATTTCAACCCTGTTAGCCGGTTTTTCCGCCGGGATGATGGTGTATGCAAAATTCCGAATAACGAACGTGGAAACTTTATGTTACAGGCGTTACTTTCGCTTTCGCTTGTAATTGCATTCATGCCCTTTATGGCCAGGAAAATGCTGGAACGTGGCCGTGCAACCGAAATGAGTGCCACTGCACAACAGATAAGGTCTGTGGTTCCGGCTGCGAAACTGTTCGTAAAAGATAATTCTGATTCTTTGGTGTATGGTGTCACAATTTTTGAAAAAGAGAAATTTTCAGATGCGCTGGAATCGTTCGGGTTGCCAATTGGATTCATGCCAAGGACTCCATTTGGCCAAAGAATATCTCTTATAGCGGCAAAAAACAACGAAGAAATTCTACTTCTTGTTCGGATTGAAGGCGGAAGAATGAGTCCGGTGGAAAAGGCAGAGTTGGCCATGCGTTTGGGTTTTTGGGCGGCAGAACCAGATGGCAAAGTACTGCGTGGTGCTACAGGTGGGTGGGAAATTGATACAGAGGAATTTTCGTACCGGCCTGTGTCTGGCTCTGTTTATGTTCGTGTGCCGTTGACCGGGGAATTTTCAGAACTTGTATCAAGAAAAGCAAAAAGTATGGAAGATAACAGAATGCACACAGACCTTATTATGGGCGGGCGGGACATAAAAAACGCAAAAGATGTTTCTGCACGCCAGGGTGATTTCAAATCTGTTCTTTCCGGCGATTTTGTTCTTTCCGGTATAGAAGATGGAAGAAGATTCAAAAATAAATTCGGAGAGCTTAAAATCCGCCGTGCCAATTTCCAGACAAAAGATGGGGGGGCGGCATTGAATGTGACGCGTGGCGGGATTATGGCCAGATCCGTATCCGCGCCATCTATATCCAGATTCGGGGATCCCGGAAATCTTTTTGCAGATGTCATATCTGTTTATGATTTTTCTATGTCGGCCGGTCGTACGGGATTTTCCGGGCCGCCAAAGTGGCAAGTGCGCGAAAATGCGATTTTCGAAAATGTCACTATGAATGTAGAACGTATTGAAGTCAGCGGCTTTATAAATGCATCCCGCGGTCAGGATGTGTTCATGGACGAAGGAGATTTTACATACAGTGCAAGAAGCGGTATAGAAACCAATGTTGTTGCTGCGACGAACCTTACACTGCGGGATCAGACATCCAGTGCCCTGCTGGGCGGTGATCCCGGGCCTGTAATAATAGATATACGGCCAGCGGGTGTTTCGGTTCTGCCCGATGCCAATGTCGACGGTATAAACAATGATTCAATAGCAATAATCATGCGGGCGGATGATGATTCGGGTGCTACGACCAATTGCCGCAATGTTATTGGAAGCATCGGCGGCGAAGAGTCTTATAATAATAATTCTTTGGCACAAAATATAGTGTGTCGTTATATTTTTTGGCAAAGGCTGGAACAACGCATAGATTTAAAAAAGTGCCTACTGGAAGGAAACAGCAAGTGTTAGAACAGCGCGGAAGTAATTTACTGGAAACACTGTTGGCTATCGGACTTGTAGCCGCTATGACCCCGTTCGTATATAACCGTGTGATTGAAACCAGCCGGGACATAGCCGATGTTGCCACCGCAAAGCAGATATTTTCTTGGAAAGAACCGGTGAATGCATATATAAGAAAAAATCAGGCCGATTGGCCGGATAATGCAGAGATAGAGCTGGACGAAGAAGAAATGCTGGGGATGATAGGTTTAAAAGAAAGACCGGAAAAAGAATACACTCCCGTTGTTGCTTTTCTGGATAAATACCAACATCTTGGTGGAACAAATATTGATTCTTATATAGTTTTTCCATCCCGGTTCGATGGTCTGCGTATGCGCAGGATTGCGAAACGTCTGGGGGCGGATGCTGTTGTTGTGGATGATTCCGGCATGGCATATTCCGCAGCAGCCGGTTGGAGTGTAGAATCAGAACTATTCCAGGAAAACGATCTGGTATACCGTGTGACTGTGACGCTGGCACGGGATGATTCCTGGTTGTATCTGCACCGATTAAAATCTGAATACGAAATTTTGAACACTATGGAACGCGACCTGTTGATGTCCCGGAATAATCTGGTCGATGCCGATGCGGTGGATGCCAGTGTGTTGGATTCAAAAATGATTTCTGCTTGGTTTGCGACAGCGGATATGTTCATGACGGAAGATGCGGTATTTCCAGATGGGGCATCATTGGACGGAACAAATGCAGAATTTTCATCGATCCGTGCGACCGGTGATGTAATCGGATTCCGTAATATAACCGCGCTGCGCATGGAGGGGTCGGGAGGCCGCGGTGCGGCCGGTGGCGTTCAAAACTGGTCATCCCAGGGAAATATCGTAGCGGACAGGACTACAATTGAAAATGCGGTTCATGTTGGAAGAAATTTGAATTTAAAGTCGTCATTTTCTGCTATTGTAAGCGGATTTTCCGGTGTTACCGCGCATTCTTTGGCTGTTCCATTTGTATCCACTGAATATTTGCGATTTGCCGATGGATTTGGTCTTTCCATATCCAACGAACTATCTGCAAGCTATGACAGTACCGGTCCTTTAAGATTTGGAAATTGGTCTTTTCCGTCTGCGACCGCGCCAAAGTTTTCGGGGCTGGTTCTGCGTAAATCGGGCGGAAGTGCCACTGTTCAGGCACCGAACGGATTTGATAAAATTATTGGAAAAGGTTGGAAAGAATTGGAATCAAAAAATGCGGAATGAAAGCGGAAAAATGATGATAGAGCTTTTACTTGCGATGGCATTGGCTGCCGCCATGCTGCCGTTTCTTATCCGCCAAGAAGAGGCCAGGGTTCGTCATGCGGAAAATGTAAAGGCTGCGCATGACATAACAACGGTAAAGGTCGCGCTTGAAAGATATATGGAAGATAATAAACTGCGGCTTATGTCCACGATAGGACGCAATATAGAACGTGTCCGGCTTTCCGATCTGGAAGATTATGGACTGGCCCCCGGCAGTGTAGCGGGTGCGGCCAAATACCAGTTACGTATCGTAAAAACTGCCGATCGTGGCGGTCGCGCATTTTTGCAGGGAATCGTAGTGATGGATTCTGAAAATGTGTCGCCTGTGCGCACCCGCGAAATCGCGTCCATAGGTGGCGCAGCGGCGGGTTTTGCCGATGGTAACAGGACTTATGGGGCTTTTGGCACGTGGGGGGCATCTACCAATATATGGAATGCAAAGTTTTCAGATACTTCGGTTATTGATGTGACAAACACTCTTCGATCTGGTGACGAATATCTGATGCGTGTTCCGTCAAACAGTCCGGGGGATGCGACTATGTTGTCGAATTTGTCGATGGGGGGGCATAGTATAACCGAAGCAAGAACCATAGTGGCTGAAAGTACCCGCTTTGCAGAATTTATAAACAGTGGTGTAATGAATGCCAGTCGTTTAGTTATTGAAAACAGACCGACCATGGACGGAAGAATAATAGTATCCGGGGAAACAACGGTTGCCGGTGTTTTGTCGTCCGATTCAAGGTCGATAGAAACCGAACGTATGACTGTGCCCGGCATATCAAGATTCAATGCTGTAACAGCGCGGGAACTTTGGGCCGGAGATCTTTCATTGTCGGGGATCAGCGTGCGTAGCGAAAGGGATAATCCAGCCGTGCTGTCTGTCAATCGTACAATAGATATGATCGGCGGTCGGGTGACAGCTTTGTTGGTAGCTGTTGGATTCGCAGGGTCTGTCACGCCGCGTCTGGTGGTACGCGACAGGATAGAGGATGCGGTCAATCAAGACTATTTTTGGAACGTTGCCTTGGGCGATGCGGTATTTTCTGATTTAGAAATTCCGGTTCTGAACAAAATGATGCAAACCGCGATAAGAAGAGAATCAGAAAGCGGTACCGAAGCCACGCGGATAATGTCGCCGATTGCAAACAATGCAAATTCTACGGTGGCGGATTTTATGCGTGCGCTGGTTGATATAGAATCGCGGGTTACGGCAAAGTATAACCAATTGAATTTGAAATAATGCGAAATTTTATTTCACAGATGTTTATAAAAATACCCACGCGATTTTTATTGATTATGTTGTAATATGGGTTAGAATAATACAGTAATCACAATGAAACTAACTTGTCCTTTTTGCAGAACTGAATACTCTATCAACAGACAGCGATCATCATCGGGTCATCGTGTTGTGTGCGTATGTTGCGGTCATGTATGGGTTCCGTCGCGCAAGGCAAGCGGGGGATTTCTGCTGTGGATTGCCGCTGTATGCCTTGTGTTGTCTGCCGCGGTATTTATCGGTGCCGCTGTTGTAAAATATTGGCCGGCCGAAAGGTCGGCGAGTCAGGTTTTTGCAAGCCTGTCGCCTTTGCGTAATCACACGACACGGACACCATTGGCCATAGAAATGGCACCTGTGCGGATAGTTTCCGCAGAAATGGGCGAAACACATTGGATTGTATCCGGAATAATAAAAAACAATTCGACAAAGCTTCATGGCATCCCGGATTTGATAATGTCTATGCGCAACAATGACGGTGTTGTAATTGCGACACAAAAGATTATTCCGCCGACACCTGTTCTTGATATTGGCGAATCCATAGGATTCGAACATCAGATTACCCCCCCCGCGTCCGATGTGAAACAAATAAGAGTAGAGTTTAGTAGATAAGAACAGGGAATTATAAAGAAAATATCTTTTTGGAAAACAATTGCCCCCCGGCGTTGCCATGGTAACAAACGGAGATTAATTCAGTGAAAAAAATAATTAAATCATTATTCTTCATTTATTTTTTGATTTTATCGCCTGTTGCAGTTGCCGCTGTTCATTCGTTTTTTTCTACCAGTGCGGATTGGGAAAGTATAACCGGAATGCGATTTTCCGAATACCAGATTGTATTCGGTCGTGACAAGAATTTCAGCAGCATCGGCATGGAATTGTTTTTTCTGGATGGTTTTCCATGTTATGGTCAGGCAGAATCCACACGTGTATGGATATCGCCCAGCCGTAATTTTGCATGGGATGAAAGCAGGGGTGCGGTAATACGCGTAATATGCCTGTCCGTGCCGGAAAAGTTTAATTTTGCATATCGCGAAACAAAATCGGAAACAGTTCAAAACAGAACCACGGGATTACTGGCCTGTGATGTTGAAAAGCAAGAAGGCCGGAAAATAATGATACGCTTTGAAAATTGTGTCAAAGGCTCTGACTGGAAAGACTATGGCGGGCGATAATAAAATATTTGTTGTCGACGAACAAGAATCTGGCATCCGTGTCGATAAATTTATCGCGTCCCGAATGCCAGAATATTCAAGGTCGGAAATACAAAAATTTGAAATAAGTCGTGTCATCCCGGGGCGCGTCGCGCCAAAGGCGGACGCGAACCCAGGATCTGGAAAGGACGGGGGATCAGTAAATATCCCAGACCCCGGATCCAGCATCAGACTTTCTGATAAGGTCAAACCCGGCGAAGAATACAAAGTTATAATTCCTGAAAAAAAATCTCTGAGTGTTTCATGTCTTACATCTTGTGTCTCGCATCTTTTGCCTTTTGTAATTTTATTTGAAGACGAACATATAATCGTGGTTGATAAGCCACGCGGAATCGCAATGTATCCCGGGGCGGGGCGGGATAATGGAACGCTGGTTCAAAGCATTCTGGCCTATACAAATTTATCCTCTGTTGGTGCCGAAGGTTGTCGACCCGGTGTTGTTCATCGCATAGATAAAGATACTTCGGGTATTGTGGTTTTTGCCAAAACAGACGGGGCGCATCGTATTCTGACGCGTACATTTGCATCGCATAATATTGTACGTAAATATATCGCATTTATCTGGGGTGTGCCAAATTGGGAAAGTGCGGATATAAAGGGAAATATAGGCCGCAGTGCAAGAAATCGTCAAAAAATGACAATGTTAAAAGTCGGTGGAAAGCCAGCATGGACAAAGGTTGATGTGATGAACGTATGGTCGCGTGATGGAATTTCAGAACTGCGCTGTACTTTGGAAACGGGTCGGACTCATCAGATCAGGGTGCATTTGTCTTCGCATGGATTTCCGGTGGTATGTGATCCTTTGTATGGTCGGGGAACATCACGATTGGGCAGTGTGAAGAATCCGGCATTATTGGATTTTTTGCAAACTCACAGTGGACAGATGCTTCATGCGGAACTTCTTGAACTATCGCATCCCGTAACAGGCGAACAATTGCGATTTAAATCACGCTTACCCAAAGACATGCGGGAATTGAAAGAAATATTGAATGGCTAGGAAATTAGAAAGGCATAAAGTAACTGTTATCCTGTTCAATCAGGCATCGTGCTTACCACACACACCATCGTCATTCCTGTAAAAGTCAATAATTTCGTGGACAGATTTGTATAATTGTTACAAATCAACCCACGGAGTAAAAAATGTTACAAACATCTCTAAAAGACAACACTGTCAGCAGGGCTTACATAAAACAGATACTAAACATTGCAAAAGAATACGAGCTTGTTAAAATCAACAAACATCCACACTTCAAATTCGTATCAGATCTATTCCGCGTACACAAAATACCCAAGCAAACGTTCCACAAGATATATTCTCGCCTAAAAACAGCAGGTACACCAATACCGGGTAAACGAGGGCCAAAAAATCCACAACATCGCTTTCCAGCTATCACAAACGCTATTATCAAATCTCGACAAGCCGGCTTGGGGATTCTTTGCAGGTTTCGAACCAATTATTTCAATGACTTTATTGAGCTGGCGAAAAATATAAAAGCATTCAAATCAAAATTAGATATATATCCTAATCCACCAATTCCAGTGTATTAATTATAGTAAAGTTATTAAACTCTTTTTCCAGTACCTCGCATCCTCGAATATGTCGAATGTCATCATCGATAAAAACAATATTGTCGTAATCATTGTTGTTTTCTAAAATGGTTTTGAAGAAATCATATTTGCCAAAGTAATTTCCATTTTCCATGATGGTATCATCTGTTGTGAATATTCTATTTTGTTTAGGAATAAATGGAGTCCATTTATCAAGCCAAACGCTTTTTGTTCTTTCGGCTTCTGCAAATGTTATATATTCGGATTCAGGAGGTAATTTTGATAGCACAAAATGGTCTATATTGCCACTTTCGCTTAAAAGTTTTGCCGCGTTTAGTATTGCATTGATAGGGCGCTTGTTTATGTAAAAATCCTTTGGATAATTTGAAATACGGTCGAACTCTGCCAATGTCCCGTCCATATCCCAATAGATTGCGGTTTTGCCTTTCATTGCTAAAATTTTATTCAAAGTATCTGTATGTGTCATCTCAACTTACCTTTGTTTTATTCGAATATTAACATATAATTTATCAAAAAACATAAAAATAATGGAAATGGGTCTATTTGGATTCGGATCAATGTAAAATCACACGAACTGCGCGAAAGGCTTGGAAATACCGGCAATAGTCCGAAAGTTGGCGAAAAACTGCTATTTTTGAACAGCATACTTTCGGGCCGATGAAAACGTTGGATTTATTTCCAAAATCTTTTATTTGCAAAAGCACCACCAGACCCGCCTTTCAGATATTTTTCAAACTCTGCCGCACCTTCGCGTGTTGTAAATGCAATATAGTTTATCAAAACCCAATGGGCATACTTTGAAGTATGAAAAGAACAGCCAGAGTTATGGTCAGCAAGCCTTTTCTTCAAATCATCAGTCAGACCGATATATCGTTGTTCGGGAAAATTTTTGCTTTTTATAAGATATACATAGAACATTTTAAGTCCCACTTCGCTAAAGCTTCGTGCGACACTACTTCGCGTTAAACTACTCCGCATTTCGTGTGGCTTGCCACACGAAGCGTCGCAGACGCGAAGTGTGGTTGCCGATTCTAAATGATTTGCGAACCATTTATTATCACGACATCATAAGTTTAAGGCCTTATGTTGAAAAAGTCAACAAAATGTCTGAAATGCACAAAATATCCAAAAACTTGTATTTTGCCCCAAATTGCCCTAGGATAAGGCTATAAAAGCAAAATAAGGGTGTAATGAATGACTAAACGAAATATAGATGAAACAAATATCCCAACACTTGAATACTGCTCTTTTAGGCAGGCCTTGGATTATCTGAATCACGGATTAAAGCCTATACCGGCTCATCTTGAAAAGATTATCAGGATAGATATAAACCGATATGGTGACTCATCGGAAAAGCCAAAAAATCCAGCTTTCTTGCAAGCATTGCTAACTGGTGTATTTTTTCTGACTGGTGTTGATGGCGAAATGTATAATTATTATACTGAGCATCCGCATATGTTGTCATTCAGATCAAAAGGCCAGCGAAAATCGTTTTCCATAAACGACTTACAATTTGACCGTATTGACTACGATAATAGCGCTATGTTCAATTTTCCTAACATTGATTATGACATAGATGGACCGATACCACAGGATGTCAATGTTCCTGCAATCGGCGAAATACAAATACCATTTAAAGAATTGCAAGAGTATGCCAAAAAACAAAAAGAACAAGAAGCAAAAATGCAATTTGAACCAACCTATGCCGACGAGTTTGAACTGGTTTTTGAAGATAATACGATTTACTTACAGGTAAATGGCAAAAATCGCTTTGAAATCAAAAAATTAAGCAAGGGCGACACCAAGACTATCTTTGAGTATATTTATAAAAATCCGAATAAATTACTGACCGATGTTGAAATCAAGAAAGAAGCCAACGTTAAAAAATGGGATAATAAAGCCGACCGACTTGACCAACGTATGCGCAATATCTTTTCGGACAAAAACATTTTGAACAATGTTTTCCCAGTTTTGAAATCACACGAAGTAAAATTTACACCGAAGTTTACTTTGCCTTCCGAATCCAATATGGATTGGGAAGTTCCATTTTGATAGTTTTCTAATAATTTTTGATAGTTTTGCGTGCAGACTTGATAGTTTGCACGCTATTTTTTGCCCAAAATGACATTTTTCCAAGCGGTTACGCTATTCGTAATGCGCCGGGTTTTAATCGCATATATATTGCCTGTATGCAAGCGTCAACGCAATTATCTTTGAAGATTAAAAGCCTTTATCCCGACCCATTGCCGGACAATGAAGCAATGGAAGCGGGAACGCGGCTTGTATCGTTTTTCAAAATTCTTGCTGATGTTGCCCAGCAAACCAAAAAGAGAACCAATGACAATTTCAGAAATCAAAATACAGCTGATAAGACCAAATGACGGGTTGATTGGATTTGCCAGCATTGTGATTGATGACGGCCTATATTTGGGCAGTATCGGAATCCATCGCAAGCTTGCCGGGGGGTATCGGTTGACCTTTCCTAAAAAGGACGGCTTTGATATTTGCTATCCGATAAACCAGCGCATGGGGCAGATAATTGAAACAGCGATTTTTGAAAAATTAGAAAGTGTAATGAAAAGGACTGAAAATGATAGATACAATCGTAATGAGTATTCCGATGGGCGAATTTAAGATAATGGATTATGATAAATTCAGCCCATCTGCACGCGGGCTGTTTGAGCCGCCTTATTACCGGCTGGGTGGTCGTGGATATTTTGAATGCTTCTTGAATCCGGCCAAAGGGGCTGAATATGCGCCACGGCTGACATTGTCAAAACGAATCCGGAGCAGTGGTTTTTCCATAGCATTGAAAATAGAGCTATCCCTGCCAAAGCTTTTGTTCGGAAATAACTTTGACGAATTGGATGATGGCGATTTTGATGCGCTGGTTGGCAAGCTTTGCTATAAATTAGCCGAAGTTGGCATTATTATCACGCCGGATAATCTGGCCACTGCGACAATCACAGGTATTCATTACGGCAAAAATATCATTTTAACAGGCAAAGCCAGCGCAAACCTTATAATCAGAATGCTGGCAAAACTGAATATATCAAAGCGACTGGATGCCGGGCATACGGATTTTAGGAATGACGGACAAGCTGTCCGATACCATACGAATACTTATGAATTGACTTTTTACGATAAGGTGCGGGATTTGGAACAGGCAAAAATCAGTGAAAAACGCGCAATAGAGCAGGATAATAAGGTTCAGCTAGAACTGTTTAGTCGTGCCGAATTAAAAGCCATTGAAGTTCTGCGTATGGAATGTCGCCTGAATACCCGCAAAAACATTAAATCGATGTTGGAAAAATGCGAAATCCGCAACAGGGATTTAACATTCAAGGATTTGTTCTGTAAAGATATTTCGCGGGCAGTCTTGATGTGGTTTTGGGATGATTTTATTCAACCTGACCTTGGCATTCTATTGCTGGCAGAAAGGGATATAAAAGCGACCTTTACCCGGCTGAAAATGACGGGGATGAAAGAGATGGATATACTGAAATCCTGCGGGGCATTGTATTTTGTGAAAGAACACGGGATTCGGGGATTTCGGGAAAATTTGGCCAGCAAGGGCAATACCTTTGCCAGAATCAATAAAACCTTAAAAGATGTGGATTTGCGGGATAACTACATTTGCGACTGTTTTAAGGCAGTCCAATTCAAAATTCTGGAATTTAGCAGGATAAAACTTGCCGACTATAAAGAATTTATGATAACATCCAAACCATAAGGATTTTGATATGGTAAAATCGTTCAAATGCAAAGAAACGCAAAAAATCTATGATGGCATTGTGTCCAAGAAATTCCCGCACGATATACAGTCGCGGGCGCGGCGCAGACTGGATTTTCTGGATGCGGCAGAAAATATTGAAGATTTGCGTATTCCGCCATCCAATAATTTGGAAAAGCTATCCGGCGACCGGGCTGGCCAGTACAGTATTCGCATAAACGACAAGTGGCGGGTTTGCTTTGAATGGAAAGACGGCGAAGTCGAAAATGTTGAAATTGTAGATTACCACTAAAAACTGGATTATTCCCCGTTTCATTGGTATAATAAACCCTGAATCAGCAGGGATGTTGGTTCGGGACTTGAAAAATCCCACTTGTGCGGCGCGAAAGTGTCGTTATCCATCGCATAATGGCACTTTGCGCCGTTATTGCCTGACTTATGGTCGGGTATCTGTGGTTATAAAATAGGTTCGCCGAAATCCACGGGGTCATCACAAGTGATTTTTTCAAATGCCCGACCGCCAATTCCCTTGGCGGTTTTTTGTATGCAAAAATAAGGGAGTTTGTCGTGACCATATCGTCAACAAAATCAAAAAACACAAAACAAAAATTTCAAGTTGGCGAACTCTTTGCTGGCGTTGGTGGAATCGGCCTTGGGTTTAAGGATGCTGGGTTTGATGTGGTATGGGCAAATGAAATTGATGCTAACGCCTGCCAGACTTATTCCAAGAACTTTTCCCATTTGGTTATCAATGAAGATATGCAAAAAGTTGACCCAGCAAAACTGCCCAAAACGGACATTCTAACGGGCGGTTTTCCTTGTCAGGCTTTTTCGGTCGCAGGGTATCGCAAAGGATTCAAAGACGACCGGGGCAATCTGTTCTTTGACATCATCCGATTTATAAAGGCATTAAAACCAAGAGTTGTATTTTTAGAAAATGTGAAAAACCTTGCCGCTCACGACCACGGCAACACTTTCAAAATCATACAAAAAGAATTGCAGGACGCGGGATATATGATTAAAGCCCAAGTGTTAAACACTGCGCAGTATTCCGAAGTGCCACAGAATCGCGAACGCATTTATATTGTTTGTTTTAAGAAAAAGAAAGATTATGAAAACTTTAAGTTTCCGAAAAAAATTGATAACCCGCGCCCTATAACCGACTTCATAGAAAAGACGGTTGACGACAAGTTTTATTATACGCACACGAAATACTACCCAGAATTAAAACGCGAAATTACGAACCCCAAAACTGTCTATCAATGGCGCAGGCAATATGTCCGCGAAAACAAAAGCAATCTTTGTCCGACATTGACCGCAAATATGGGAATGGGCGGGCATAATGTTCCGTTGGTAAAAGACAACAAAGATATTCGCAAACTGACCCCAAGGGAATGTGCAAGGTTTCAGGGTTTTCCCGATAGTTTCATTTTGCCGAATGATTTGCCGATGTCTGCCCTATATAAACAAATGGGCAACAGCGTGTCTGTTCCGGTTATAAAAGCAATAGCAAAAAACATTTTAGTCGCATTAAAGGCAACAGACGGGGAGTAATATGTTTTTTGCAAATCAACCGATTGAAGAAAAACAGAGATATGAAACGCTATTAAAAATAACGGGGGCTTTGTCGCGCCTGTCATCCGATAGCGATATTCCATATCTGTATTACCGAATGGCCGAAAACATATTTTGCGAAGCATTTGGTGCAACCAACCTTGGTCGGTCTGATATATCCCTAGATGCAAAAAAAGATACTGTCGGGCTTGGGCTGAAAACTTTTATTTGCAACAATGGACATAGCATTGAAAAAATTGCCGAGTTTAACCGAAATAAGCATTTAATAGATGCGGAAGCTTCGGAACTGGACAAGATAAAGCTGATTGCGAAAATGCGGAACGAGCGATTGGAAACAACAGGCGGTATAACCGACTTGCTGGTTGAAAATATGCTCTATCATTGTGTGATTCGCAGAAAGGGTAAATTGCTATTATGCGAAACCCCAATGCACTTGATAAATCTTGACGGCATACGGATTGCTCGGGCTAACGGAAATTCGGTATTTTTCTCTGACGGCATAAATGATTATAGCTTTAACTTTTCAAAAAGCACTTTGTTCAAATCATTCAATGCCGATGTAATCCACGAATTTGATATAAACATTTTTGATAACCCGTATCAGATGTTGGACGAATTATTTGAAAACAATATCGGCGAAGAAGCGACAACAAACCCGATAATTGCGACAGTATATTTGCCTTTGTATTCCGTAAAAGGCGGTATTAAATATGTGCCAGAAAGAAGTGGATTGAATCAATGGAACGCATCAGGCAGACCAAGAAATTATGACGAAGTTTATATCAAAATCCCATTATGGATTCATCGCGAGTTTCCAAATTTTTTCCCACCAAAAGACAGCTCTTTTACATTGAGATTGCCGAATGGGTCAAGCATTATGGCCAAGGTCTGCCAGCAAGGCGGCAAGGCATTGATGTCAAATCCTAACTCTGCGCTGGGGGATTGGATTTTGCGGTCTGTATTGCGATTGCGCCCGGGTGCTGCGCCAGTGTCTTATAATCAGTTGGAACAAATCGGAATTGATAGCGTTGAGATAAATAAGTTCGCTGATGGAACATTTGAAATAAACTTCAAAAACCTTGGGACTTTTGAAAGGTTTGAAGAAAGCCTATCGTATGTTGAAACCGATGCCGACACGGATTAAAGGGGCGCGTAATGATTTCTCTGGCCGAAGCACGAAAATATCTTAAAAAATCAGATTTGACAGATGAACAGTTGCAAAACCTGATAGACCTTATGACTGATATTGCGTGGATGGTTTTGGATGATAAAGAGGTGGAAAATGGCGACACTAACATTGGAAGAATGCAGGAAATATCTGCCAGACCCAAACATATCGGACGAACAGTTATTAAAAATCCGCGACCATCTGACAGTAATCACAAATACAGTCTTTAACCAGATTTTTGCCGAACACAAAGCCAAAGCCGTTGCCGGGAAAGAATCTGAACCCGGGCATCCAGATAAATAAAAAAACTCTTGACTTTACATATTACATAATATATAATAGAGTCAAACAAGAGGTAATACTATGTCTAAATATATTGAACTTGACCATATCGGCACAATTCTGAAAGAAGAGTTTATGGAACCGATGGGTTTATCTATGAATGCGCTGGCCAATTCTGTCGGCGTGCCTGCCAATCGCATACATGGCATCGTCCACGGCATACGCGGTATGACCGCAGACACGGACTTGCGTTTGACGCATTTCTTTGGATTATCGCAGGGCTTTTTCCTGCGCATACAAAACCGCTATGATATGACCCTTGCGCGGCGCGAGCTGGAAGAACAGATTGAACAAATCGTGCCTATGAAACACGACTACCTTTCGGGTTCGCGTTTTACCAGCGCAAGACCATTCGCAGGTGCTGGGGCATAAAACCAAGACAAAGTGTTATGAAAGCAGTAATTCTTGCCCGTGTTTCATCCCGAGAACAAGAAAATGGGATGTCCATTGATGCCCAGCTGGAAAATATGAAAAATTATATCCAGCGCAAAGAATTGAAACTGATTAAAACTTTCCAGATAACGGAAAGCTCAACAAAAGGCGATAGAAAGAAATTTCTTGAAATGCTGGCCTTTGTTAAATCCCAAAAAGATAAAATCGCCATCGTTGCTGATTGTGTTGACCGAATCCAGCGCAGTTTCAAAGAATCAGTAGATTTAGACGAGTTATTAAAAAACGACAAAATTGAACTGCATTTCCTGCGCGAAAATTTGCGCTTGCATAAGGATTCAACATCCAGCGAAATAGCGATGTGGGATTTGAGCGTATTTACAGCCAAGACCTATGTCAACAATCTGCGGGACAATGTTAAACGGGGCATCAATTACAATGTTAAACAAGGCGTATGGCAGAGCATTGCCCCCATTGGATATTTGAACCGCCGCGATGCGAACAACAGGCCGATTATAATTCACGACCCTGACCGGGCTGTTGGCATTAGACGCTTATTTGAAGAATATAGTTCAAGGCTACATACCTTGGGTGATTTGGTAAAAAAAGTAGAGCAATTCGGACTGACCAATGTAAAAACCGGCAAGCCAATCTGTAGATCCCAAGTTTTCAGAATACTGAATAATCCGTTTTATTATGGGATGATGCAGGTAAAAGGCGCATTATATCCGCATATTTACGAACCCTTGATAGACAAAGCCCTGTTTGATAAATGCCAAGATGTTATGAATGGCAAAGGTCGGGCAAGATTCAAAAGTTCTGAAATCCCATTCATTTTTCGTGGCTTGATTAAATGCGCGGATTGTGGTTGTGCCATCAGTAGTGATAGAAAGACCAAAAAGAGTGGCCGGGAATATGTTTATTTATCCTGTTCTCATTATAAAGGGAACTGCACGCAAGAGCGCGTTAATGAATCTGTCCTGTTGGAACAGATAGAGCGCGAAGTTTTGCAAAAGCTGGTCTTTCCGCCAGATTTATTGCGGGAACTGATGGACACTCTGAAAAGCGTATTAAAGGCTGAAAATAGCTATGTCTTGGATGAAATAGCGCGATTACGGGAACAACAGGACAAAGCAACAGCCAAAAGAAGTAAACTGCTTGATTTGTTATTATCCGAAAGTATTACACAGGATGATTACGCCAATAAGAAGAGCGAACTGGATGAAGCCCTGCATAACATCAAGGTCAAGTTGGACGCACACGCGCAGGCCGACGATACATTCATAAATACGCTGGAATCCTTGCTTTTGATTGCATCCAAAGCAAACGAATTATTCCAAAGTTCGAAAGTAGAGCAAAAACGGGAAATTCTGAACCTATTACTTTCGAACTGCACTCTGGCGGACGGAAAGTTGCGGTTTTCCTTGCGAAAACCATTTGATGCGCTGGTCAATTTGACCAATCGTGCAGTATGGTTGGGGAACCTGGATTCGAACCAAGACTAACGGAGTCAGAGTCCGCTGTTCTACCATTAAACTATTCCCCAATGATGCCGGATTATACAAAAACAATCTTGTTTTGCAAGCGGAAACAGCCGGTATTGATACTTAACCCCTTATTCCGAAAGAGTTTCCGCTTTCATAATGTTTCAGTCCGCGATAAAAAAACAATATGGAAGCAAAGAAGAATGCAATGGCGATACCGATCATGGTCAATATGCCCGATGGGGTTGGATTTGTTATGGCTTCGACCGGCATAAAGGTCAGAACGCCCGCTGGAAATACGAATATCAAAAACAGCTTTACACTGCCGGTATAAATAGAACCGGGTTGGGTGCTGAGTGACAGGAATATATTCATGATCTGCATACCCCATCCTTCGACTTCTTTCATATAAAATGCCAGTGACCCGATAAATATCCCGACGGCCAAGAACACCAAAAAGCCCGCCAGGATGCATAACAGTAAAAGCGGTATTGTTTGTATTGTTATCATTCCGCTCCAGATAAGAAATATTGCCCCGCTAAGTACTTCGCCCATTGCCGACGGTGCGGATCGCGAACCCGAAACATTCAGCAATATGTTTCTGGGCTGGAGAATGAATGTATCCATCTCTCCGCGTTCTATATAGCCCGCCATGGTATCGGCAACACCACGAAAGAAAGCGGCATAAATTGAATATGAACACATGACTATCCCGGTCATCAAGATAAGATGCCGGACATTCCATCCGTTTATTTCCTTGAATGTATGGAACAAGATGACCCAGGTTGCAAACATCATCATGTTGTTTGCGGCCATAAACAATGATTCCAGAACAAAGTTCAATTTCAATGCGGTAACATTTGAAATGTTTGTCTTTAACAAAACCCAGAAAAAACGCAAAGAAGACCTAGCCGCCATTGACCGCCACCTTTTTCAGCAACGTTCTGAACAACCAATTCGTCATTACAAACACAACTGTAATCCATAAGATCAGGTGCAACGTTGTGTTCAGCGCGATAGACCACGAAAATTCATAAATTAAACGCGAGATTTCATAAACAGCCCAGGGAAATGGTGTCCAAGCGGCGATTTTTTGTAGCCATTCTGGATAAATGGTCAGCGGGAACAAAAGTCCACCCAATACAAACATGAATTTATGCCATATCAGATAAACTGAATTAACCGATTGCATATAAAGCCCCAACAGGCCGATGAAGACAATCATAAATGTCGTGAACAATCCAGACAGTATCATCAAAACAAAAATTACCGGCATGCCGTAAAGTGTGGCGGGTAACCCACCGGTCATAAAATATGCGACCAGCCCGCCGCCCAACATCAAGAACGGTAATCTTGCACAAAATGTGCCCATTCCTTCGATAACGGATTGGTTTAAATATGAAAACGGACGTATTAACGAATATCCGATATTGCCAGATCGCACATCGTTAAAAATCTTTCTTTGCAGTCTTTCGTCGTATGAAAAAAACAGCATTTCATTCATGACGAGATACCAGACAATATTCACCGGGTCAAATCCTTTATGTCCGATTGCCTGCCAAAGTTTTTCCGTCGTGAAAACCAAAGCTGTCAAAAACGACAGGCGCATAATCATCATAGCCGGATTGCGAAGCTGCATTTCAGCCGCGCTTTTGAAAAATAACCAATATTTTTTCATTTTTATTTACCGTAAATATCCCGGATGATTTCTTCCATGGACGGATCTTCAATTGTCAAATCCACAGGCGATTCTTTTTTTATAATTTCTTCCAGCGCGGTTTGAATCGGAATATTCTTGGTATTTACTTCATGTTTTGTGACTTTGCCGCGCGCGGTCGTTACGCGGATGACTTTTTTTGAAAGATAGCTTGCTTTCAGTTTGGTTATGCTTTCATTAATGACAATTTTTCCATGATTTATAATGATCGCGCGGCTGCATACGTCTTCGATATCCCCGGCATCATGTGATGTCAATAATATGGTTGTGCCGTCGCGACGATTCATTTCTTTTAAAACCTGGCGGATTTTTGCTTTGGCGACAACGTCCAGACCGATGGTTGGTTCGTCCAGAAATAAAATTTTCGGTTTATGTAACAAAGAAGCCACAATCTCGCAACGCATTCGTTCCCCCAAAGAAAAGGTACGCACAGGCCGATCCATAAAATCTTTGATTTCAAAAATATCGATAAGATTTTTCAGACGTTTTTTAAAAACTTCATCTGGAATGTTATATACTGCCGCCAACAGTTCAAAGCTTTTCAGCGGGGACAGGTGCTGCCAAAGTTGAGAACGCTGGCCAAATACGGCCCCGATATTATATGCAAGCATTTTCCTATCTTCCCATGGGGTCATGCCAAAGACCTTTGCCTTGCCGCTGGTCGGATGCAGAATAGATGTCAAGATTTTCAAGGTTGTGGATTTGCCCGCGCCATTTGGTCCGATAAATGCCACGCGTTCGCCTTCCTTTATTACGAATGACAATTTATTCACGGCTTTTTTTTCTTTGTATTTTGGCGAAAGCAGGCTTTCAAAAAATCCCTGCTTTTTTCTTGTATAGAATGACTTTGAAATGTTTTTAACTTCTATTGCATACGACATGGTAAATCCTTGAAAATACAGTGGGTCATATTATACATTAAAATTGAATGAAATTCAACATGGTTTAAGGGCAGGGGACTTTATGAATCGCAGCAAGGTATGGGCTTAAGAGGGTTTTTATTCATAACTTATGCCTTTTGAGAACAAGTCTGGTGCTCCGTTTTAATTGTACAAACATATATAATCTTTAAATATTGCATTGGTTGTGATTTTATTGTATAATGCCAGCAAGAGTAAAGGGAGTTAAATTATGATAAACAATTTTTTTCGGATGCTTGTGCCTTGTTTCTTTGGTGTGTCGATTATAATGGCCGATGCCAATGCCGCCGGGTATCAGTGTGACAAGTGTTATTCCAACACAGGTTTAAGCCAGGGGTTCACGCATAATGCGAACACTTGTCCTGGTAATGCCACCAAGCGGTCTGATAATACAGGAAGTTCAAATTGTAATATAGTATGCCAATGCAACGATAATTTTATGAGAAACGCAGGTACCACTGATAGCAATAGATGTGTAGCATTCAAAACTTTGCGAACAGGTACGGGTGATGTTGCCAGCAACATATCGGCAATTTTACCGGCGGAACAGCTTGTTACGACTTATCCGAAATATTTGCGGGTTCAGGTTCCAGGGGACAGCAATACTTACTATGGCGGTCTTCAAACAACTGCAATTTCAAATTCGTTAAGGATAACCGACGGGGGTACTGAATATTACCTGCGGTTGGATGGAAGATAGTCTTTGTCATTCCTGTAAAATCAACGGCTCTCGAAAGAGAGCCGTCATTTTTTCCGTTTTTTAAATGAATAGTGAATAATGAATAATTAATGCGTCGCGCAAAGCGCGACACAATTGTCATGCCCGCCTATTGCGATATTTTCTTACATCATTCCCGGCATGCCGCCGCCCATCGGTACAGGGGGTTTTTCTTCTGGTATCTCGGACATTACACATCCGGTTGTTATCATGACCCCGGCCGTGCTGGCAGCGGCCAACAATGCAGTCTTTACCACTTTTGCCGGATCGATAATACCGGCTTTTATCATATCCACGTATTCGCCGGTTTGGGCGTTATATCCAAAACTATATTCTTTCGATTCGGATACCTTGCCGACTATTATACTACCTTCGACACCCGCGTTTTCGGCAATCTGAGAGCAGGGCGCGTGTAAAGCACGGCGGACAATGTCAATTCCAACTTCTTGGTCTGCGTTCGCACCTTTGATTTTGGAAAGAGCCATATTCGCGCGCACCAAGGCTACGCCGCCGCCTGGAACTATGCCTTCGGCGACCGCCGCACGTGTTGCCGATAATGCATCATCAACACGATCGCGCTTTTCTTTTACTTCTAATTCTGTCATCCCGCCGACTTTTATCACGGCTACGCCGCCGACCAATCGCGCAAGCCGTTCGGCCAGTTTTTCCCTGTCATAATCACTGGTGGCTTTTTCTAATGCTGTGCGGATTTCATCTGCGCGTGCCTTTACTGCGGACGAATCGCCCGCCCCATCGACTATAAGGGTATTGTCTTTCGATACGACGATTTTTTTCGCACTGCCCAGCACTGCCGGTGTCAGATTTTCAAAAGTCATCCCCATATCGTCGCTTATTAACATTGCCCCCGTCAATGTTGCGATGTCACGCAACATTTCTTTCCGGCGATCACCGAATCCCGGTGCTTTTACCGCGCATACTTTAAGTCCGCCGCGCAACCGGTTCAACACCAGCGTAGCCAAAGCTTCGGATTCAACGTCATCTGCGATGATAAGCAGTGATTTGCCCGATTGAGCAATCGGTTCAAGTATCGGCAACAATGCTTGTAATCCCGAAATCTTTTTTTCCGACACCAATATTTGCGCACCGTCCAATTCGGCCAACATTTTTTCCGTGTTCGTTACAAAATAGGTCGACATGAATCCGTTATTAAACTGCATTCCTTCGGCGATGTCGATTTCGGTATCAAGTCCTTTGGCTTCTTCGACTGTAATTACGCCTTCGCGCCCGACTTTTTCCATGGCATCGGCGATTTTTGCGCCTATATCCGAATCGCCGTTGGCGGAAATGGCTGCGACTTGGGCGATTTCGTCGCTGGATTTAACCGGTCTTGCATGGGCATCAATATCCGCAACTATCGCCGCTGTCGCGATGTCGATGCCGCGCTTTATATCCATGGGATTCATTCCGGCGGCAACCATTTTATTACCTTCGCGCACCAGTTTTTGCGCCAATACTGTTGCGGTTGTTGTCCCGTCGCCGGCTATGTCGCCGGCCTTTTTTGCAACTTCCTGTACCAGTTTTGCACCGATGTTTTCCTGGGGATCTTTTAATGAAACTTCTTTTGCTACGGTAACGCCGTCTTTGGTCGCTATCGGCGCGCCATAAGATTTTTCGATAACGACAGTCCTGCCCTTTGGTCCCATTGTGATTTTGACCGCATTTGCCAGTTTATCAACCCCGCGCAACATTGCATCAGTATCAAAAATTATGTCTTTTGCCATAAGTTTGCTCCTTTTTATTCACAATCCGCAAAGCCGTGAATGTAACTGACTTTGTGGCTTTTGGTTCACAATTATAAAATCCCCAAAATATCTGTTTCTTTTATGATTATATAATCTTTGCCTTCCAGCTTGATTTCGTTTACGGACGATGCCCATTTTGCAAAAAGAACCGTATCATTGGGTCGGACGTTCAGCGGCACAAGCATGCCGTCGATATAACTGCCCGAACCCGTGGCGACAACGCGGCCACGAACCGGTTTTTCTTTTGCATTGTCTGGAATTATTATTCCGCCAACGGTGGTATTTTGTTCTTCCAGCCTTTCCAGCAGTACATAGTTATGTAAAGGTTTTAACATTGAATCTCCTGTTGCTACGGGCTATAATATAACCTAATAAAACCAAATTTCAAGTAGGGAGTATGTCATGTATGATAAAAACAATGTATTTGCGAAGATTTTGCGCGGTGAAATCCCGTCAAAGAAGATTTACGAAAATGAATACGCCATGTCTTTTTGGGATATAAATCCGGTATCTTCAAAACATGTGCTTGTAATTCCAAAAGGAAAATACATAGAATTGTACGATTTCGTATCAAATGCGACAGAAAAAGAACAATTGGGCTTTTGGGAAGTATTTCGTGAAACTGCAAAAATTTTGGATTTGACTGAAAATTTTAATACGGTTACAAATTCAATCAGGCCGCCTTTTTTTATTCAATCTGTTCCGCATTTTCATTTGCATCTGATAGGTGGCGACAGAATTAAAAATCCTGCGGAATGGGAAAATTAAACGGAAATTGCACCTTGGCGCAGGATTTCCATATCGTCGCCCGTCACGCGGATTACGGTCGAAGCGATGCCCGCCGGTCGAATACCGTTATCTTCTATTACAATTATATCCGGGAATACATTGCGAATCGCATCTGCTGATTGCAATACCGGTTGACCCGATATGTTCGCGCTGGTCGTGGCCAGGCAATTGCCGTCAATTACGCCGCATAGTTTTGCGAAAACAGAGTGGTTGGGAATTCTGACGCTTCCGAATATTGGATCGTTATTACCGACTATGGTCAATGCCCCGGGCCAGTGTTTTTTGCCCAATTTTATGGCGCGATCCGAAAAATTATACATAAATGGTAAAAGATGTTCCGTTGAATTTGACATTACTATCAAATGTTTTTCGGGTGGTCGTTGTTTTATTTCCCATAATGCTTCCGCACCTTCTTTTATAGGTAGCGCGCCAAGTCCCCAAACGGTATCGGTCGGGAATGCAATCACACCACCTGCGGCCAAATGCACATTAAGTTGATTTACAAAATCTGGATTTTCTAACTGGTTCATAACAGGGCTATCGACTGTGGCACAAAGTGCAAAGGATGGTGGAGCTGATCGGGTTCGAACCGACGACCTCTACGTTGCGAACGTAGCGCTCTACCAACTGAGCTACAACCCCAAGATACGCGGCATTATAAACATAGCCGTTGTTGTTGTCAAGAGAGTGTAAGTGTGTGATATATCTGCAAATGGTCATGATATAACAAGCTTTACTTTGTTTTTGTATGTAACCTGAAAGTATGATATAATGTATTAACATATTATTTTGGCAAACATGGGAAAGAAGTGATTGGGTCGAATAAATACATCTTTGCATTGCTGGTGGCGGCACTTGTCTGTAATACCAAAGCTGTCAATGCGGCGGCCAGTATACGCGCAACGAATACAAGCGGCCAGGCCAGAACCGCAAGTACCGTTGGTGCCGCGCAAAGACCCACATCGGTAAGGAATATGGCGACTGTTAATCAACGGGCACCAACCATGCCAAGGGGGATATCGCTTTCTGGTTCGTCGATAAGTGGGGGTGGGGGTGGTGGAACTTCTGCCGGTGGCGGAAACGTTGATTTGTCCAGCTTTGTTAAGTGGAACGAATTCGATCAAAGGGTTGGAAAGACAGAAACCGATATAAGTGCCTTGTATAAAATATTAGAAGCATTAAGGCTGGATATAGTCGAAGAGAGAATAGAAAAAGCGGAAGATGATATCGAAAATCTGTCCGATAAATTGAAAGAGTTGGAAGAAAGTGGACTTATAGGAAGCCAGGGACCTCAGGGGGTACAGGGGGAAACCGGCGCAACGGGCTCCCAGGGGGTGCAGGGTGAAACTGGATTGGCGGGTCCCACAGGTCCGATGGGTGCCAGTGTGGAAGAGATTTTGTCCGCACTTAAAGAAGACTATGAGTTTATAGAGTCATTAAGGGGACATACGGGGGCGGCCGGGGCAGCAGGAATGTCAGCATTCCAGTTGGCTCAAGAAATCGATCCGATCGGTACCCCGGTAACTGTGGAACAGTGGCTGGAATCTCTTATTGGCGCACCCGGTCCGACGGGGCCTGCGGGTGCAAGTGCAGAAGAGATTGTGACCATACTTAAAGGCAATGATGAATTTGTCGAATCGTTAAGGGGATCAACCGGGTCAGCAGGTGCAGACGGTGCGACCGGATTAATGGGACCACAAGGTCCCCAGGGTGCACAGGGAGAAACCGGCGCGGCATCGATGCCCGATTGTCCGAATGACAATGATTATGTCATCGTACAAAAAAGCAACGGAGATCTGGAATGTGTCGGAATAGTGTATTAACGAGAATTGAGAAAAATAAACAAACCCAAAAAGGAGAAAAACCATGAAAAACCAAAAAAAATGGATTGCTGTGATGGCGGTCGGCGGGGCTTTATTTATAAGTCCGGCACTGGCGAATATCACGTCGAAATCTTATGTTGATAGTAACTTTACATCTAATGAAGTCTTTCAAGAAGAAGTTATGGAAGCCAGACAAACGGGGGGGTACGATCACGAAGAGGCTATGGCTGCGCCCGCCCAGCACTTTCCCAATATGCAGGTACTTCACTCTGCTATTGAACAGGTTCAACAGGGGGCTGCCGGTAATTATGTAACACAGGAAACCTTTCAAGAAGAAGTTACGGATGCCAGACAAACGGGGGTGTACGATCATGACGAGGCTATGAATGCAACCCCAGAGCAGTTTCCCAATATGCAAGTACTTCGCTCTGCTATTGAACAGGTTCAGCAAGGGGTTACCGGTAACTATGTAACACAGGAAACCTTTCAAGAAGAAGTCTTGGATTCTAGACACGGGGGGATGTATGAACATGAAGAAGCATCGGGCGATTCACAAAACTTCCCATCCATGCATACGCTTCATAGTGCTATTGAATATGTTCAGCGAGAGGCTGTCGGTAATTATGTAACACAGGAAACCTTTCAAGAACAAGTTACAGATGCCAAACAGACAGGCGTGTACGATCATGACGAGGCGGCGAGTGCAGACCCAGAGCATTTTCCCAACATGCAGGTACTTCGCTCTGCTATTGATCAGGTTCACACGGAAATCACAAATAACTATATAACAACAGAAGAATTTAACGAAACATCTGTAAGAATGCCGTCATATCCTTGTCCGGATGAAACATCCGGTTGTACATTGGTATGGCACGGAACTTCGTTCGATTGGGAAGTCATCGAGCGTTAATATGTAATGGTAAATTAATAAGATAATGTATTAAACGGCTCTCGTAAGAGAGCCGTCATTTCTGTGCATGTGTTCAAACATTATTAATGCCCGTTTGTTGCGGGCATTAATAATTTTTGGTGGTGGCCTCGGTGGGACTCGAACCCACACTCTCTCGAACTTGATTTTGAGTCAAGCGCGTCTACCAATTCCGCCACAAGGCCAAGGTTTTATTTCCGAGATGCCAACGAATAATTGATACTTTTATTTTTTCGCTGTGGTTTTCTTTACCAGGCGTGCAGATTTATTCGGCTTGCGTACGGGCTTTTTTTCGGGTGCTTTCGGTTTACCTGTCTTTTTTTCAATCGCTTTCTTTATCGCTGCCATATCGGGCATAAGGCGAGAAACAGGCTTTGCCGTAACATAATTGTCCAATCCGCCGTACTTTACAAGGGTACGCAGACCCGAAGCTGTCAGTTTAAGCGAAAAATCGCGTCCCAGAACATCGCTGTGGAACTTCAGCATTTGCATATTTGGTTTAAAAGTCCGTTTTGTCTTGCGGTTTGAATGTGACACATTATGGCCGACTTCGGTCTTTTTTCCGGTAACTTGGCATACTTTTGGCATGTTAAATCCTTGTTTTGACTGCCACAGAGATTAAATTAAAAATTCTGAAAAGTCAAGAAAATTCAATGATTGATAACAAGTGCTGTTTTTTGATGCTTAAACATTTACAATAACCCGATCGCTGCTTCGACTTCGTCTATTGAATAATCAGGTGTGGACAGACCTGCGGCAATTCCGCACCGTTTTTTCCCAATGAACCAGCTTTGCCGCAGATCGGCCGCGCTTTCAACCTGATAAATATCATTACAAAACGGAGTTGCCGCAGTAACCAATGCCTTTGTATTTGAAGAACTTTTTCCGCCTATGACAATCATGATATCAGAAAGTTTTGCCAGTTCCGCCGCCGCTTTTTGGTTTTCTTGTGTGGCATTGCAAATTGTGCAAACGCTTTTGAAATATTTGACTTTTTTTGATAACAATTCTTCCGCTTTGCAAAATTCTTCTGTCGGTTTTGTCGTTTGGGATATAAGCGCGACATGTTCCGGCAAAATAATGGATTCCAATTCGGCAACCGATGAAAAAACTGTAAGTTCGGTATTCGCATGCCCGCATATTCCGTGAACTTCGGCATGTCCTTTTTCACCAAATAAAAATACATTATATCCATTTGCTGTAAATTCACGCGCCAGATTCTGTACGCGTTTAACATGTGGACATGTGGCATCAATAATTTTTATGTTTTTATCCTTCATTGATTTCTGTTCGGCTTCGCCAATGCCGTGCGCGCGTATTATGGCGGTCGAACCATGCGGAATATCTGAAATTTTCGACGGGTTGATATTGAATTCTTTTTTCAGTCTGGTGGTTTCTTGGGGGTTATGAATAATTTCACCGCCTGCGATATATGCGTTGCGTTCTTGCTCTGCCATTTTGATCGCACGGCGAACCCCGCTGCAGAATCCAATAATTTTTGTTCGTTCTATTTGCATTTCAAAGAAAGCCTATGTACAAAAAATCCAGCATTCGCCGGATTTTTTACGGAATCGTCAGTCTTAATTCGATTCGGCGGTTTTTCTGAAGAGATTTTTCATCGTTATCTGTTGTCGACGGATATAATTCTCCGAATCCGCTGGGAACCAATCGCTTTCTTGCTACGCCCGCCTTTGTTAATTCATCTGCTACTGCGCGTGCACGCAACAATGACAATTCCAGATTATTCTTGAAGCTGTGTGTGCCCGGAATCACAGGCTTTGTGTCCGTATGCCCGTCGACGCGGATTATCCAATTCAAATCCGTGGGGATTTTTGTTTCAAGTCCTTTCATTATATTGGCTATTGCTTGCAATTGTCTTTTTCCTTCGGGTGACAGGGCGAAGGAACCGCTTGGGAATAATATATCGCTGGATACGACGAATCTGTCGCTGGACACATCGATCCCGGACATACCGGTAAGTGCGGTCTTGATTTCCCGATAGAATTGTGACTGGTATTGGTTCAAAGCCGCAACTTCGTTCAGTTCTGCAATCTTGTCGGCAAGTGCTTTGTTCAATCGGCTGGACATTTCGACATATTCGATCTCTTGTTCGGCTGCTTTTGCTTCGGCTGCGCCTAAAAGTTCATTTAATCGCGATAGTTCCGCTTGAAGTGCTTGCTGACGCAGTTCAAGCTCGCCCGCCATTGCCTGACCCTGTTGTTGGGTTTCTTGCAATTGTGCTGTTGTCACGCGCAGCTGTTCTTCCAAACCTTTTACCATTTCCGACATGTAATCTTTTTGAGATTGGGTATCGGCCAGCTGTTGTTCTCTTTCGATTTTTTCAGATTCCAGCTCTTCCAGCATTGCCCTGGACAATATTAATAGATGACGGGCTTCTGCTTCGTCTGCGGTCATTTGTTCAAGTTTTTCAGCCTGTTCGATATTTATGCGTGAAAGCTCTGCGACTTTTCTGCCCCCCCCGCCTTTGTTAAATACACTGGTGGTTGTCCACAAGAACACAAATACGATTAATAGGAAAATCAGTATTATCACAAGGTTCGAAAACAAATCCACGAAACCGGGCCAGGCATTTGTTCTCTCTCTTACTTTTAACATTTCTCTCTCCCTTGTATTATTTGTTTATCTTTGTTACTGCCTTTTCCAGACGTTCTATGGCTTTGGTAAGTTCTTTTGCCGCAATATTGACATAGGGCAGGGCGGTTTCTTCACCGCGTTGGCCGACACCCAGGTATCCAAACAGGCGCGCGCGATCGGAAAGGTTTTCTTCCAGTTCCCTGAACATCGCATTTTGGGCAAGGGTTGCTTGCAATCCCAAAAATCCAACTATAAGCGAACCGCCCAGACCCAAAAGGCTGGAAGCGAACGCAACGGACATTCCGTTCATGGGTCTGGCCAGACCGTTTTGAACAGCGTACATTATATGTTCGTCATCAAAATCCAACATGCTGACCATTTCCGCAAACCCGCCAACAGTATGTATTAATCCCCAGAATGTGCCAAGCAGGCCAAGGAATATCAATGTATTCGTAATGTAACGAATCGCTTCGCGGCTGTCTTCAAACCGACCCACGATGATATTAAGGAAATTGTCCAATGTCTGGGCTGAAATATAGTTGTTACGCTGTGTCTTTGTGCGGTTCAGCATTATTGCGACAGGACGCAAAAGGTTTGGGGGAAGCTCTGCCATAGCAAGATCATTGGCCTTTGGATTATTGCTGAAAAACCTTTTCATCCATCTGTATTCCGGTATCAACCGAAAAATATCGGCAAAACACAATCCGATTCCGAAAATTGTTGTTCCGATTATGATGCCGTTAAGCCAGATGTTGGTTGTGGCTATATGCATGAATTCAGCATGCCAAAGGATCATACCACCGACGACCAGCGCGGCGAAAAAAGCCATTCGATTAAGATTTCTATGGAACTGGTTGTTCATGCGTGTTTAAATCTCTCCTTGCAAAATTGATATTAGTAAATTTAAAACACGCTAGTCAATATATTTTTAAGCATTTATCATGCTTGCGTCTTACGCCCCGCGTATTTCACAAATTTCTCCTTGATTTTCCCGAAAATTTGTTCATAATGTGCCTGCTTTCCTGCTGGCGGTGTTTTACTGTCGGCTAAAGTCATGCTGATGCCCGAATGGCAAAGGCAGATAAAACCCAAAGGAGCAACATAATGGCATTTTACGAAAGCGTCTTGGTTTTTCGCCAAGACTTGACCGATGCGCAGGTCAAAGAACGCGCGAAGAAGTTTACCGACATTATCAAAGAACTGGGCGGCGAAGTCAAATCCAACGAATTCTGGGGATTGAAAAATCTGGCCTATATAATACGCAAGAATAAAAAAGCGCACTATGTGCTTTTGAATATTGTCTTGCCGGGCGATCAATTGTCCGAATATGAACGCCGGTTGCGTATTGACGAAGACCTTATCCGTTTTCTGAATGTTCGTGTTGAAGAATTGGCCAAAGGTTTATCAATCATGATGAAGAAAAATGAAGAGGTGGAATAATGGCAGTCCGTGCGGCGATATATCGCAAGAAATCAAATCCCTTAAAGGGCAAGGTTATTGATTATAAAGACAAAAAATTGCTGGAACATTACATAACTGAACGCGGAAAAATCATTCCATCGCGTATTTCCGGTGTAAGCCAGAAAGATCAGCGTGTACTGGCAAAGGCAATCAAACGTGCCAGGCATTTGGGTCTTATCCCATTTGTTCGCAATAATCTGGGATAATTGCCGATTGTTAATTTTCGATTGCTGATTTAATTTGGCAGATCAGAAAATGGCTTTTGGGAAATTCCCTAACTCGTAAATTATGGTTTGAATTGCGGTTTTAAAAAATCAGCAATACGAAATCAGAAATAAAAAAGAGGACAGATAAAATGAAAATCATACTTACCGAAAAAATTACCAAACTTGGAAATATCGGTGATACGGTGACGGTTGCCACCGGATACGCCCGTAATTATCTTTTACCTAATAACAAGGCTATGCGCTGGTCAAAGGGCAATATCGCGTTGTTCGAAGCAAAAAAAGCTGAACTTCAGGCGAAGCAAGATGCATCCAAAGCGACCGCAGAATCACTTGTAAAGGCGGTAGAGAATACAAAGTTTTATATGATTCGACAGGCTGGCGATACAGGTCACTTATACGGCTCTGTTTCCAGTCGTGACATAGCGCGCGCATTGAAAGAGCTGTCAAATGTATCGGTCGAATCAGCCCAGGTTCTGCTGGGCAGTCCGATCAAAACCATCGGCGCGTTTGATACAAAAATTGCCCTGCATCCAGATGTAGTGGTTCCGGTTAAAATCTATGTCGCGC
Organism: Alphaproteobacteria bacterium; assembly: GCA_009777955.1. GTDB lineage: Bacteria > Pseudomonadota > Alphaproteobacteria > Rs-D84 > Rs-D84 > WRKW01. Next base: position 50,184 of record WRKW01000005.1, read on the forward strand.
AGACTAGTGATGAAATCGATGCCTTGGTCGCAGGAAAGATTTTGACATTCGGAACCAAAAAAATTGAAATTGAAGAAGAGTCAGAACTCCCCACGCCTGATGTCCCCGCAGAGATTGTGGCAGATGATGCGCCAGCAGAAGAAACAAATGCGGAACCGAAAAAGAAACCGGCCAGGAAGAAAGCCGAATAAAAAATGCCGCGAAAGCGGCATTTTTTATTACGTCCGTTTTTCGTGGTGCGAAGCGTCTTTATGCGGCGGCATTGCACATCAGAAAAAGACATATAATAGACATAGAAATCCGACATAGCCCCTGTGTCTAAAAATTCTGCGACCGAAAAATTAAAAAATACTTCCGTATGTCCACTAATTTTTACCAGTTGAATTTTATCATATCCTGTTTTACTATGACCACTATGAGCATCCAGTCTATTCAATTTGATTCGATCTATATTTTAAGCCAGATAATCACAATACTAGCACTTGCGTTATTAGTTTGGACATATTTTATAACAAATCGTAATAAACAATTATATATCATAATTTCATCAAATTTATTTTATATAATGTCTATGTTGTTACTGGGGGGATATACAGGCGCGGCAACTATAGTTATAGCCATAGTGCGTGATATAACAAGCAAAATTATATATGAAAATCGACCCCCAGAAGCACGCTTAAAAAATACACGGTTTGACTATTATTTACTAGCTCTTTGGATAAGTTTATTGAGTATTGTAACTTATTTCACTTGGAATGGTTTTATAAGCTTGTTTGCATTCGCAGCATTAGCATTATTCACTGTTTCAGTTTGGCAGAAAAATCAATTATTTTATCGGATTCTGGGGATAGTCTCGGCAATTTGTTGGATTATATATTTAGGCGGTATATTGAATATCGCGGGGGTGGTTTCCGAAAGTATATTATTAGCAATGATAATCGTTGGATTGGTAAAGTTTTTGAATGGTAAAAAAGCCGGTTAATCCAATCATTGATAAAACCTTCCAAAGTTTTTATATCTATCTATTTTGTCAAATTAAAAATAAATTGTAACAGCATGGCTTTGGATGTTATGATTTTATAATTATGAAATTTGAATCTGTCGGCATTATCATAGGGTTGCGCCCATTTGGCGAACGTGATGCAATAGCAAAAATATTCACGCGCGAATACGGACTTATGGCTGGTATGCTTCGGGGCGCGCTGGCTGCGCGAAAAAATAAACCTTTGGTGGGGCAGTGCGGCAATGCGTCATGGAATGCCAGGCTGGATTCACAGCTTGGTGTATTTCATTGGGAATCGGTCCGAAATCTGTCGGCACCTTTGATGTCTGATCCTGTCGCACTGGGTTTTATGAATTCTGCGTTTGCGTTGCTTTCAACATTGTTGCCAGAGCGTGCCGAAGACAAGTTACTTTTTGACAATACTATGGATATGCTGGGTAATACTTCCGGCTATATATCATGGGAAATGGATTTTTTGCGATCACTTGGCTATGCATTGGATTTGTCCAAATGCAGTGGTTGTGGACAGGATAGTGATTTGACACGTTTGTCGCAAAGAACAGGTCGTGCCGTATGTTCGGGATGCGCCGCGCCATACCTATCACAGACGTTTCCGCTGCCTGTGGATTTGGCTACGACAAGATTTTTTTTGGAACGTGTTGGCATTGATCTTGGAACAAAGTTGCCGATAGAAAGGATGTTAATATAAGTGCAGATTTTTCTTGCATTGCTTTTCTTTTGCGATATAATTCCACCGTTCAACAAAAAAGGAGAAAACTATGACTTGGACAATACTTATTTTGGTCATAGCGATAGCCCTGTTCGCTTTCGGCGGAATGCTGATAAGCAAGCTTGGCAAAAAGGATTCCGATCCCATCGCTGTATATTCCAAAAAAGCAATAGCCGCGATAGCGGTGGTTCTGACGGTTGTTGGCGTGAATCGTCTTGGACTTGGCACTGCCTATTATCTTACGGAATCAAATCCGATGATATTGCAGACCATGGCTCAGAACATGCAGCAACAGCGTTCTTCCGGTGCTTCTAATAAAGATATCAGAAGGCATGTCAAAAGGCATGGTGCTGAAATGATAATGAATGCCCCGGTGTTGGGTAACGAAAATGCCGATATGAAAAGGACGATATTCGTCTTTACAGTCCCGACATGCCCGTATTGCCAACGTGTTCATAAAGAGCTGGATCGCGTGATCGAAAGCCGTGATGATGTCCGTGTAGTAGTAAAGAACTTTTCTATACATGGCGTTTTATCTGACGATGCGACAAGGGCTATGATTGCGGCAAAGCTTCAGGGCAACGATAAAGCGGTTGCTTTGACTAATCATCTGATGGTAAATCGCTATTGGCCAGAAGATACAAGCAAGAACCAGGACAAACTGCCTGAAACGATACATAAAAATATTATGGAAATCGCGAAAAAGCTTGGTCTGGACACGGAAAGATTGGCTGCTGATATGCGTGGCGAAGTTGTTCATAACGAGCTGGCGCAAGTTCGCGAGTTGGCTGAAAAGTTCGGCATCAATGGAACCCCGTATCTGATAATCGGTGATCAGGCTTTCCCTGGTGCGATACCGTATGACCAGATAATGAATGCATTGAATTAAAAAAACTCCGGCAAAAGCCGGAGTTTTTTATTATTATATATGTATGTAATTTTTTCACGAAGTGCGAAAAGGCGGAAAGGTTACATTTTTTTATACAAATACGTCGCACACAATGTGTGCGATACGAAAAAGTTGTAATTGTACAACTTTATTGTCGAAATTTATCTTACTTTTCCCAACTTTTTCCGATCGAATAATCGGCAACAAGGGGAACAGTCAACTTTGCGACAGATTCCATTTCAGATTTTATTATTTTTGCCCAATATTCGGCCTTAGCTTCAATGCATTCGAACATAATTTCGTCGTGTACCTGCATTATCATTTTTATTTCATCGCTGTGCGCTGATATTTGCCGGTCGATTTTTACCATAGCAAATCGCATCAGGTCTGCTTCGAAACCCTGTATCGGCGCATTTATTGCCGCACGCAGAGCATAGGTTTTCATTTGTGGGTTCCGTATTTCAGGAATTTTTATACGTCGACCCCAGGGGGTCATGACATATCCGTTCGCTGTGACAAAATCTCTGGTCTTTTCAAAATACTGCCTGATTTCTGGAAAATTTGCCATGTATGAATCAATAAGAATTTTTGCTTGATCGCGTGGTATATCAAGCTGTGCTGCCAAACCAAACGGCGATATACCGTATATTATAGAAAAATTTACGGTCTTGGCCGCACGGCGTTGTGCCGCAGTGACAAGATGTTCTGTTTCGACACCGAATATTTTCCGTGCGGTCGCTTCATGGATGTCACGGCCATGCGCCAAAGTTTCTTTTAATTCAGCAACATCAGCAATGTGTGCCAAAAGTCGCAGTTGTATCTGGGAATAATCCATGTCGATAAGTACTCGGTCGGCCGGTGCTATAAAAGCTTTGCGGATTTCAGATCCAATTTCTGTCTTTATAGGAATATTTTGCAGGTTCGGATCGCGCGACGACAGGCGCGCGGTATTGGTACTGGTTTGCAAATAATTGGTGTGAATTCTGCCATCTATAGCGATTTGTCGCGGCAATGCGTCGGCGTAAGTTCCGGCCAGCTTTGTCATGCTGCGCCATTCTAGAATCTTTGAAATTATTGGGTGCTTATCCGCAAGTTCTCCAAGAGTTGCGGCATCTGTCGAATGTGTCTTGTTCAAAGGCACTATTCCCAGTTTATCGAAAAGTACATGTGATAATTGTTGCGGGCTTCCTATGTTGAATTCATATTTCGCCAGATGCCATATTTCTTTCGCAAGACTGTCTGCTTTTTCATGCAATATTTCTGAAAGATGTGCCAGTTTTGCCTGATCAACCAATACACCCGCGCGCTCCATACGCAAAAGTATGCCTGGTAACGGTCGGTCGCAATTTTCATAAAGTTTCGCCAATACAGGGTCTGCATCCAGCTTTGGACGGAATAATTTATACAACGCAAATGTTACAAAGGCATCTTCGGTGGCGTATTCGGCCGCGACCATTGGATCAAGTTGTGCAAAATTTTTGTCGGCATCTTTTGTTTTTGGTGGAAACAGCGATTCGAATTTTATCGTTTCGTGCCCCAGATATAAATGTGCAAGTTCATCCAGACCATGGCGGTGTGCCGTGCCATTCAGTATATATGATAACAGCATTGTATCGTCGATAGGCGTTATTTCGTTGGTGTTCCAGCCTTCATTTTCAAGAATATGCATATCGTATTTTAAATTATGCCCAACCTTTACAATGGATTCATTTTTCAATACTGGCCAAAGCTTTTGTTTGACCGTATCAATTGAAAGTGTGGGATGCGAATCTTTGACACCGCCGAACAAATCCTTGCTGTGTTTGTCTTCGTGCCGCAGAGGTATATATACCCCGTGATTCGGTGATACGGCCAATGATATTCCGACAATTCGTGCAGCCATCTGGTTAAGGCCGGTGGTTTCGGTATCGATTGCAAGTGTATCTATGATTCCGCCCAAAAATTTTTCTAATTCCGATTCTGTGGTAATTAGCTTATAATTCTTGGGTCGTTCCGAATTGACTGGCGGTGCGGGGGTGTCATCTTTCTGATATTTGAATAGTTTTGCAATTTTTGACACCATTACCTGGGATTGCAATTCATCGCGGGCAAATTCTATTGCGCGGCTGATGTCCAGATGAAAAGGTGTGTTCGAAATTTCGGGCAGTTGTACGTCTGTCTTCAGCGACACAAGTTGTCTTGATATATACGCTTTATCACGATTATCACGCAAAAGCTCGCGGCGGCGGTCGTTTTTTACATGATCAAGATTGGCATATAGTTTATCTATGCTGCCGAACTGGTTTATCAATTCAGCTGCGGTTTTTGAACCTATGCCCGGTACGCCCGGAACATTGTCTGTGGAATCCCCCATCAAAGCCTGGACATCAACGACCTGGTGCGGCTTTACACCGAATTTTTCAAGAACCTCTGGTTCGTGTATTTCCTTTTCCTTCATTCCATCGTAAAGAAAACAACAATTTGAAACCAGCTGCATCAAATCTTTGTCACCGGTAACTATGCGCGTGGTTCGACCAATAGCGCACTCATGCATTGCAAGGGTTGCTATGACATCGTCTGCTTCTACATTTTTAATGGATAAAACCGGCATTCCAAAGGCTGCCGCTGCATCGCGCGCAAGTTGAAACTGTGCGGCAAGGTCTTCGGGGGGCTTTTGGCGATTAGCTTTGTATTCCGGATAAATATCGTTACGCCAATTTATTCGTTGCGCATCGAAAACACAGATGAACATATCATCCTTGCCGGCTTTGGAAAGCAGGGGTAACAGCATATTGCAAAATCCGAAAACGGCATTTACGGGTGTGCCGTCGTTGCGTATCAGACGAGAATGTACCCCGTAATAAGCGCGGAACAAAATCGAATTGCCGTCAATAAGTGTCAGTCGCGGTGTCATGGACGAATTATCAATTAAAACTGATAACGAAGCTTCAGCCTTGCATCCCACCGGGTAAAATTGGAATCGGGGGTCACGTTTTCCGCAAACAACACGCGGGTTTCGATATCAGTAAATATCGGAAGAAATGGAAAGTCAAGCTGTACGCCTATCATGGCCTGATATGCTATGCTTGCATTTATATTCTCTTTTGCGATGCTTCCAGCAAATATGCTTCCGACCCCGCCGCCTATATATGGCTTTATGATCGGTGTGGGTGAAAGCTTTATATATCCGTTCATCATTCCAGCATGCGCGTTAATTGTGCTGGCACCCCTTTCTCCGTGTATATAATTATATTCGATTTCAGTGCGGAATATGGGGATGTCTATACCGAATACCGTGCCGAAAGAATATCCCTTGTGCGAAAAATCATTTGCAAATGCGTGGCCAATGCCACCCGTAACACCGGTATAGAAATCAAATAAGTCGGCGTGCGCACCAGACACACAGAGAGCGAAAATCAAAGAATATAGGGTGGTTTTGGGTTTGTTCATAAAAATTCTCCTTTTTTGGATTATATTGGAAAATTCTTTGTCGTGCAATGGAAATATGGTTGTGGTATAATGATGTTATGAATCCGAATAAACCAATTTTGATAGTGGGTCTTGGAAATCCAGGTGCAAAGTATGCACGGACGCGGCATAACGCGGGTTTTATAGCCGTAGATATTTTGGCGGGTGCAGACACAAAATGGCAATCGGCGCACAAATCGCTGGTGACGAAATTATCTGGCAGAATTTATGCAAAGCCACAGACATTTATGAATCTTTCAGGGCAAGCGGTGCAAAGCCTTATGACTTTTTATAGGATTCCGTTGGAAAATCTGATAGTTATTCATGATGATATGGATTTGAAATTGGGTGATGTGCGGCAAAAGACAGGTGGTGGCAGTGCCGGTCATAACGGTATAAAAAGCATAGATGCGGCGATTGGGAATGGATACAGGCGGATAAGGATTGGGATAGGGCGGTTTGATGAAGAAAAGGGCAAGAATAAAAATGGAATGGGCTTTTTATCTATGCTTTTTGGTTCTGGTAAATACTTATCACCATCCGATTGGGTGCTTGGAAAATTCTCAGACGAAGAGATGAAAATTATAAGCGGTGTTGTAGAGAAGTTAGAGATATAAATATACGCTTTTTAAATCCGTGCCATATTTGCAGGGCAATATTAATTCTGGCAACTATCTCATTGGGGCGATTATAAGTCCAGTTGAAGGCGAAGATGAGGGTGTTGCTCCGATAGAGTTATTACAAGTATTTGGGCTCCATGCGCCAGCCGTGCCACCCACATTAACATTCAGAGTACATTTATCATGACCAATTCTGAAAAAGTATGTTTCGAATTTCGCGGCATCGTATGGAGTTGATGAGTTATAAGTTGGTGCAGCGTATAACCCCGTATTTTCGTTTACCACAAAAAATTTACCTGTATATCCGGCGGCATTCGCCACGCATATGGCAGTACTTTTTGTAGAATTTGCCGGATTTTGTGTGCCTTGAGCAATGAAATTTACAGGTTCGGCGCGCTGGCCACTATCGATGCAATTTCCGGAACTGTTAAAAGTACATCTATTCATAACACCATCGCAGAACAAGTGGTTTGTTCCGATTTTTGCAACATATTGCACGGATCTGCCAAAACAAATTCTATGGGTTCCGCTGCTGCTGCTTGTGTTGATTTTATCATGAAATGTGTCGCCGGAACCGCTGGTAAGATTTACATACTGTACCCCACTGCGGCAACAATTGCCAAAGCTATCTTTGGCTGGTTGATCTCCATCAGATATTTCTACACCATTTTCGATGCTTGTTCGATAGCAACAGTTTTGATGATCATTCGAAACATCAAGTCTTTCGCCAATAGCCGCTGGACAAAGTTCAGTGTTGGGGAGAACATCGCCTGACTTCACACAACCAGTAGCGGTTCTTCCAAGCGGGGGTACAAAATCTGTAGTTCCGTCATTTGGACATTCTTCTCCTTGGCATCCGTCGTTTCTAGTGTTAGTATACACCCAAGAGAGTAATGTGTCTTCAAATGGATGTATAGAAATTATCTTTGCTCCATCTGTTTTAGGATCGGCATTACAGTTACCCCATATTTTTTCCGTAATGCGACAAGCATTCATTATTGCACTGCTCCGATATCCGGATGCTTCATTTTTTGTATCTCCTTCATGGCAATTCAGGAATATAGTTCCAGTACCAGGGGTAACGCTTTCTGTGCACCAACTATTGTTATTAGGACATATTGAAGTTGTGCCATTGAGATTTCTAATATATGTTATCCTGTCTGCACTGGGGGTACTATTGCCAGCAAGGTAGTATTCGCATTTACTTTCCGCCGGACAGCCTGGTCCATTTATTCCAAATTCCCCAGGTATATCGGTCATGATCCGTGCTAAAATACCATCTGTTCTTGTGTCTGTCTGTTTTGAAGCAGCCAGAACGCATTGAAGGACATCATTCCAGCATATAGAACGGTTTACAATATTTCTCCTTTGCCTGTCAGTATTGTTCTCGCATAGCCCGAATTTTCCGGACATAGTGTTGCAGTTTTGTGTAATGCAGTTTTGGCCAACCTGTTTGCATGTAAGCATTATCTGTTCGAAAGTTTTCTGTGTTGCAATTTGGGTCATAGCACCCTGCCAGTCTATTTCCGATGTTCCTATTTCGATATCTGTCGGCATATTAAGCAGTGCGCTACAAGCCACATTTATCTCATCGCATAGCGCGTTTACCGCTCTGTCAGTATGTACTCCAAAAATTGACAATGCGCGCGAGTCAAACTCTTCGAAAGATGTTACTGTACCCAACATACACTTTGTCGTTATGCCGGTACAGGCCAGTCGCATTTCTTCCAGTTTTTTACCCTGTGCAAGGCGTATCTGTGGCAACGCATCTTCCACGAATGCATCCCATGCTTGTTTTTCCACTTTTTCACAAGCTTCCATAGCCGGTTCAAGATACTTTCGTTTCGCGTTAAGAAATGATACGAATCTTTCATTGCCGGGGGTTCTTGTCCAGGTGCTGCCATCCGTTGGTCTATTTATCATTTCGGACAAACGCCACAGATCTTCTGACAATATGGCTTCTCCGGTTCCGGGATTTATGTATCGTCCGGACCAATCCAGACACTTACCCAGATTATCGCCGCACACAACAGGATCGAAAAGCATATCCATCATTTTTCTTTTGCATTCAAGCACATCATCGGCGTTGCGACCTTGGTAATTATTCAGTCGCGATATATCAAGAAGTGCGCCCGCTTCAAAAACCCTTCCACGTGCCTGGTCTTGCAATCCGGTATATGTCTTTGCAATGGTGTTGCAATCTTGTTCTATTGCCATTTGGTATGCGCTTGTTATGGTTTTTACTTCGGCCTTGTCGCAAATTTCTTCTGCCATTTCGCGGCAGGTTGGAAGAGCCGCGCGAAAAAGCACATCCCCCTCTTTTGTAGCCATAGACGCGCCCATCATACTGTCTATTGAATCGAACGCATCTTCGTAATCCATGGCAAGATTTATAGCCGCCAAGCTACGCTTTGTATCTTCATCTTCGGTGCTTGTTTTCAGTTTTCTCATAATGTCGTCAAGAATTTTTTGCGACTGTGTTCTGTCGGGGGTACCATGATATGCAAGCTCTCCTTCGGTTGCTTTTTTGATGACTTCGGCATCTTCCTTGTCCATTGCAACGGTAAGTAATCTTTCATTAAAATCCAGCATTCTGTCAGCGATCTTGTCCAGATCTTTTTTGACCTGGTCGAATTCGTGCACCCGGTTACTGCATGCGCACCGCCGAAGTTGGGCGTTCTTATTAGCACAAAGTTCATCCATACATTGAAAAAATACGTTACGACAGGTTCTGTAATCTCCCCTTGGCAATGTTTCGGGGGCTTCCTCTGTTGCAACGGCCGATCGGGCTGTTCCTGTACGATTCGCGGTGCCTGCACGCGGGGCGGGTGTTTGGGTACCTGTTGCCGCTGTTCGTCCTCCGATCGCGCTACGCACTGCTGTTGCACCATCGGTCAGGGTCGTTACTGTGCCGCGAAGTGCCGGCGTGACTGCGGATCTTACACTGGCCGCCGCCCCACCGCGTCCCCCTGTTGTACCGGCGGCGGGGACAGCCCCTGCGACAGGCAATGCCATAGCCGATCGCGCGTTTGTTGTCGAAGCCGGGGATGTGCGTGGTGCGGATTCTGCGGGTGACGTGCCACCGCGTGTTGCTACATTCCGTGTTGTTGTTGCTGTGCGTGTCTGGGTTGCGGTGCCTGCGGCACTGCCTTTTGAATCGGCTATATTTCGGGTGGTTTCGCCGGCTGCGGCGGCACCAATATTTCTGGTCGTCCCGGTCGCGGATGCTGGTGTTCCAGTGGCTGGCGATTGTTCTGCGCGCGAAGACTGTGATCGTGTGCTTGCCGATGTTGCTGTACTGGGTGTACTGCGCGTTGCCGCACGTGCCGTATCGACATCGTCGGCATGCGCGCAAAAACACGCGAGAGCAGCCATCGCGAAAAATGACAGAAGTTTTCTCATTTCCTAAGCTTAATTAAAGCAATTTTTGTAGGGGCAGGGCAAGCATAAAATAAATAGTATTAAAGTTATTGGCTGTGTACGTAATTAAACAAAGAGTGGTGCGGTTAGGGAGACTTGAACTCCCAAGGGTTGCCCCACAACGACCTCAACGTTGCGCGTCTACCAATTTCGCCATAACCGCAAAGCACAGTGAAGAGAACGATACAATATAAAACTTTTGTTTTCAAGTCGTTTTTATGGTATCATGTATGAAAAGGAAGGTGTCCATGAGGATAAATTTCAGCAGTTGTGCTCTGTTTACTGTGCTTTGCGCCTTGTACGCACAAGGTGCGCATTCCGCCACTTATTACAGCGGACAAAACCAGGCACCGCAGAACAGGTATAATCCGACAGGGTTTTCCCCGATGTACAGTCCCCAGCCAACCATGGTCGGCACCAATCAAAACTTCCGTGGTCAGCAACAGCCCCAGCAATTTCAAAATTTCCAACCTTCATGGGGCGCATCTCAGCAACAACGTTCGACCCAGCCTTGGCAACAACAGTTCCAACAACAAACCCAGCAAGCAAGCCAGCAATCGCATAGGGGATTTTCCATTGATGCCGGTATTGCCCACGAATCGGCTGTGTGGGGTTTTGATATGAAAAAAGCCGGCAGCAGTCTGCATTATGACAATGTGTTGTGGAACACGTTTAGCTTAAATGCCGGGTACGGATTTGATGCTGGCGATATGGCATTAAAGGTCGGGGTTGGCATAAAAATCGGCAGCCAGTTCGGCACAAGCACCATGGTTGACGATGATATTTCCAACGGAGGCCACATAACCGACGTTTATTACAATCCGGGGCCGAACAACAATGGTCATTATAATCCGGCCAACGGTGACGAGTTAATTGGTTATTTTTCCAGCCACGCTCTTTCGATTGGAAAATCCAGCGGCGGGTCGCTGTTCGGATTTAATGTCGGGTTGGGTCTTATGGACAAGCTGGAAGTTGGGGGTGTAAAACTTACCCCCAGTCTGGGATACCGCAGCTTGTCATATACATTGAAGACAAATAATAACAAAGGTATCGGAATCGAAGTGCTGGATGTCTATCCGAATTGCTCTGCTGGCAACGGGGACGAGATTTTGTGTGTTCCGGCTGTAATTTTTATTTCCAGTGGTGGAAATACAGACGTTTCGACAAATGTTGGCAGCAATAACTTACTTTTGGTTCCCAATGGGTCGGCGACGTATGATACCAGTCAAACGTTTTTTTACAGCCAACCAGGGACTAGTCATAAATATGATGTAACCTGGGCCGGGCCATATCTTGCGCTGGATGCTGATTACATAATTAATGCCAATAACGCAATCAACGGACGTATAGAGCTGGGATTGCCAGGTTACAATGCAGCTGGTGATCAGCCGTACCGCTGGGATTGGCAACATCCGAAAAGCGTGGAAGACAGTGCCGGAATCGGATCCGCTGTGCATATCGGTCTGGGTGCGAACTGGCTGACTGCGATTACGGACACAATAATGCTGTCGGTCGGATTTACTTATGATTACTATTCTCTCAGTGGTGCGGACGCAAAAACTTATCTGAACGGCACGCACTGGACAAATTGGTATAATGACATAATAGACATTGTATTCGACGGTGACGATGTTGCGGCATTCATGGATCCAAGTAATCCATATACTCAAGAACTTTACTATATAGAAGATTTATACGCTGAATGTCCTGGCTGGGTGTGTCGGGCAAAAAGCGAAGTGGATTCGTTCTATAGATCAATTGGGATACGCGTCGGGGTAAGTGCAAAGTTTTAGTATGAAAAAAGTATTGTTTATTGTTTGTTGTTTGCTGTTTGCGCCATTTGTGGTGTCGGCTGCGCCGAACTTAACCGATACGGTTTATGTCGAACATACTGCGGAAACTGCAACCGCCGCAAAATCGGTGGCGATGAGCTCTGCGCGGCGGCAAGTTTTTAACCGGGTTCTTGCCCGTTATGCAGAAAGGGGCGTAATAGATATGCTATCTGCCGAGATGACAGATAGTCAGTTGTTGAATATGATCGGGACATCGTCAATTGCGAACGAAAGGATTTCTGCAACCGCGTATTCGGCCAATGTCACGGTGACCCTGGATCGTACATCGGTCGAAAGATGGTTGCGTGACAATAATGTGCCGAATTATATGGAAGCTGTGGATGACTTTGGGACTCGTGCGCAAGTGTTTTTCCAGATTGCTGGGGGACTTCGCGAATGGGCGGCACTGACACGGGATTTGCGTGAAGCCGGCGTTTGGAGAGAGCTTGACGTAAAGTTATCCAGTATCTGGGGGCATAATGTTTCTGCCACGATAGCAGGTGGTCGCAAGCCTATGTTCATCAGGGAAATGCGTCGTTTGGGCTGGAATGTTTCAGACCAGGACGGGATAGTAAGGGTAAGCAGATAATAATTTCAAACCAACCAACCAAACCAACCAAAAAAGGAGAAAAACCATGACCAAAAAACTTATAGCATTTATTTTTGCTTTTGCATTCGCACTTCCGGCGGTGGCCGTTGATACAGCCGAAGCACCTGTTGCCGATGAAGGTGATGTTGCTGTCGAAGTTGTTGAAAGTGAAGCTCTTAATGCTGAAATTGCCGAAGAAATTGCCGAAGAAACCATCGTGCAAGAAAGCGAAGTAGGCGAGGAATAAAATTTAAAGAGAAACAAATGCCACAAAAACTATTCGCAGTAATCTTTATTTTCGCTTTTGTGCTAGCGGCTCCGTCGGCATTCGCCGATGATGCCGAAGCCGGGGAAGTCATGGTCGAAGAAGTTCTTGAAGAAGAATTCTTTGACGATGAGGATCTTGGCGATGTGGAAGAGACGGAAGAGATAGAAGCCGCAAGTCCCGGTGTGACCCAAAGATCACAGCCGTCCAAACGGTCGGCGACTGGTCGCGGACAAGCGTCCGGTGCCGGTGCCAGGGCTGGGGCAGAAACTGCGCGAATAGGAATGATAGGCTCCGTCGGGGCTTCTGCTGCTACTGGGCGGTCAGGGGCTTTCGGCGGTGGACATGGCATTAACATGAAACCGCAAGAACAGCAAGAGCCGTCTGCCCCACAGAAAAAAGTGTTAAAGTGTCCTGATAAAAGAAATCCATACGCAGTTTGGACTGATATAGAAGAATGCGAAATAGATCGTTGTTTATCGGACGAGTATATGTTGTACGAAGGTGACGCGGAAGGCCCACGATGCTTTAAAAAATGTGATATATGGGGTGGTAATGCTACGCGTGTCTGGGATGAAAAAGAGCAAGATTTTGATGTTTGCGGAAGTGGGGAAGTTATAGAATGTAAGTCAGGATTTATGAAGATAAGGGAAAGAACCTCGTCATCTGAAATAGAATTCTGGCAATGTGTCCCACTGGGTACAAGGTATGGTAAGTGCGACAGGCACGGTCAAATAAATATATGTGAATTTCCCAATGGCAAGGCTCAACAGGTTTGTGAAAACGGATACTGGAGTGCCTGTTCGATAAGCCGCCATTGCAACGAAGGTTTTCGCGAATCGGAAGCAAAAGAAGTTGTGACTGTAACCCGCGGTAAAGATCAAAAAGTAGTGTATCGTGACTGTATAGCACGATAGATTTATTCGGCCGATTTTTAAATTTGACAAATTTATTTTTATAGTGTATTGTCGGCTTTGAAATGGGCTTTAACAACAATTCATTGCATTTCCATAAAGATGATATCTATTTCTGGAATCAGATTGATTCTGGTAATTGTGTAACATTTGCAAGAAATGACCCTTTGGGGCCAGTATTTGGCCAATATAATATTGCAGAACTAAAACCAACACATTTTGCGTCACAAAAAACAATTTTGAAAAATGTTATGGATTATAACGAGCAAAACGGTTTTAACTTTGCCGGAAAAAAGTTTAAAAACGATATGCCCCCACCATGTAAACATGGGTTTTATCGGGTACTGTCTGTATACAAGCCTATAAATATGTGTGTGGTCGGAAATAAAGCTGTTCCATCGGAAATAGATATTCATTATTTCAGATTAATTGATGATGCCAAAAGAGAGTATGCACATAAGGCAGGCATGTTCGGAAAAGTGGCGACCACTTTTTATACTGAATTTTATAACTTTATCGGATGGTATTATGTTCCAAACAAAGGGATAACTTTTAAAAAGTTTGCCACCCCTACACAACGGGCACTGATGGAAGACTACGAACGGATGTTGGGGTTACACGGTACTGAAAGAGAATTATTGGCTAAGAAAATTCTGACAAAGTTAAATTCTATGCTTCTTGTAAATGCGAAATAAGTATATTTTTGTTATTTAAGCGTTTAGAATACAAAATTATATAGGCGTACAAACAAACTGCGCCCACAGATATATTGCTCTATAATTTCCTTGATTTCTGCAAAATTATCCCATATAATCCGGCCACGTCGTCCAAAAACGATGAATAACACAGCCGTTTATCCAGTTTCTGTCCGAAAGGTATATCAGATAAATGGCAAGGATTAACAGAAACGCATCCGCTTTCGTTGCCGTCTTGGTACGATTGGTTCCACATGAATTACGGTTGCGCTCAAAAGGAGCAAACAATGGCATTGCCAAAATTTTCTATGAAACAGCTGATGGAAGCAGGCGTTCATTTCGGACACCATACCCGTCGCTGGAATCCCCTTATGACCCCTTATGTCTATGGTGTCAAAGACAAGATACATATTATAAATTTAAACAAGACTGCGCCGCTTTTACATAACGCGCTGGTCGCGCTGGAAACCATTGCGGCCGCCGGCGGAAAAATTTTATTTGTTGCTACAAAGCACCAGGCGAAAGATATTATAAAAGATGCTGCGGAACGCTGCGGTCAGCATTATGTGAACAATAGATGGCTGGGCGGGATGATGACCAACTGGTCTACAGTATCACAGTCCATACGCCGGTTGAAAAAACTTGAATCGGATATCGAAAATGCGGAAAAGTTGGGTCTGACCAAGAAAGAAGTCCTTAACATGACGCGCGATGCGAATAAACTGCGCGATGTATTCGGCGGAATTTTGGATATGCACGGAATACCCCAGGCTGTTATTATTATTGATGTGCCGCGGGAATATAATGCGGTACGGGAAGCCAAAAATCTAGACATGCCGATTATTGCAATCTGTGACACCAATGCGAATCCAGAACTTATAGATTATCCGGTGCCGGGTAACGACGATGCATCCCGCGCGGTGCGGTTGTATTGCGACCTTTTTGTCGATGCCATTTTGTCCGGTATTGAAAAGCGTCTTGGTGGTGCTCAATCGAAGAAAGTAGAAAGCGATATGAAGGCCGATGTTGCCGATGAATTCGAAGATAATGCGAAAGATATTATTTTGAAAGAAAAATCCAAAACATCCGAAGCACGCGAAATACGTCGTGAAAAACTGGCGGAAAAGGAAGCGGAAAAGGCCACTGAATGAATATTGTTATAAACAATATTGGGAAAGCATACAATACGGAACCTTGTGATATTGGTTTTATCATAAAGGGTCGTCATGGTAATTGGCTGCGAACGCGCCATGTTAAGTGTTATAAGGTTCTGGGTATGAATTGCGATAGATATATTGTGGAATATCGTGGAACAATCGGCCCGCTGTCGAAGGATAAAAAAAGCGCGGTAACAAACGCAAGGGTAAAAGCAAAGGCGGTTCAAAAAACAGCAATATTGGACGCGCCAGAGATAAAAACAAAAATTACCACCAGTGCCGGAAATACTTATCCGGTACAATTGCAGAGCGTTGAAAAATGCGATTACGATGTCGGATATCTATACCAGGTTGTTGACACAGTGACCGGAAATACAGAACCTTGCAAATTCGTCGTAGAAATCCGTGATGTTGCGGGGCCGCTTTGTACCAGTGTTGAACATGCGAAAAAAGCAGCGATAAATGTTTATTACTCAAGGCGTATTATGCCGCAAATAACAGCAATTAACGAAAGGAGCACAAGATGACACAAATAACAACAGCACTAATTCAGGAATTACGCGAAAAAACCGCTGCGGGCATGCTGGATTGCAAAAACGCGCTTATGGAAAATAATGGCGATATCCAGGCGGCATCAGATTGGTTGCGTCAAAAAGGAATTGTAAAGGCGGCAAAGAAAGCCGACCGTGTTGCTGCAAGCGGCCTGGTGGCTGCGGCGAAATCTGCGGACGGAAAATTCGGTGTTATTGTAGAGCTGAACGCGGAAACGGACTTTGTTGCAAAGAATGAAAAATTCCAAAAACTGGTTTCGGATACGATGGATAAAGCGATAGAGTTGAAAGGTGATTTTGAAAAAACTTTGGCGGCTATGCATGATGAAATCGCAAACACTATTTCTACCATTGGTGAAAATATGACACTGCGCCGCATTACTGGCGTTGCGGGCGATTCCGTTTATACTTACATCCACAATGCTTTGGTTCCGGGAATGGGACAAATCGGCGTGGTTGTGGCATTGAATGGCGATATTGCGGAAAGTTCGGAAATTGGGTCAAAAATTGCGATGCATGTTGCGGCATCAAAACCTGAATTTGCGACGATTGCGGATGTAGATCCGGTGGCTGTTGAACGCGAAAAGAAAGTTTTCATAGAATCCGGTGCGACGGCCGGAAAGCCGGATCAGGTTGCAGAAAAGATGATTGCCGGTCGTGTGCAGAAATACTATGGCGAATCGGTACTGGAAGAACAGCCCTTTGTGATGAATCCGGAAAAGACTGTAAAACAGGTATTGTCCGATGTCGGCGTGACATTGGCTGGTTTTGCATATTATCTGCTTGGCGAAGGAATAAAAAAACGGGAAGACAACTTGGCCGACGAAGTCGCCAAAATGTTGGGCTGATTTAACGAACTTTTGTAATCGTATATTGACAATCCATACCGGGTGATGTAATATACCGGTATGGTAAAATCCTTTGGATTCTTTTATTATTCTTTCTACGGCCGTCGGCCGTAATATATTCGCATGCCCGTTCGGGTAAAATAATTTTTGTAAAAAATCATAAAATCATTATGCAAAACGGTTGTTTTTTGCTATGATTGAATCAAAGGATAATAGATATGAAAAATGAATTTCTTCGGGAACTGGAATCACGTGGTTTAATTTACCAGGCATCCGATATAGATGGATTAAATGATGTGTTAAATGCCGGTTCTGTTACGGCCTATCTGGGAATGGATCCGACGGCGGATTCAATTCACGTGGGACATTTGGTGCCGGCGATGATTATACGTTGGTTTCAAAAATATGGTAACAAGCCGATTATGCTGGTGGGTGGCGCAACGGGTCGTATTGGTGACCCATCAAACCGGAATTCGGATCGACCAATGATGTCGGATAAACAGATAAAAGATAATTCCGCCGGATTACGTCGGTGTTATGAACAATTTATAAAGTTCGGCGACGGATCAACCGATGCGATTATGGTCGATAATTATGATTGGCAGAAAAAAATCAGCCATATTGATTTTTTGCGCGAATTCGGAACGGCATTCACGATGTCCCAGATGTTGGCTATGGAAAGTGTAAAGATGCGTTTAGCATCGGGAATGTCATTCTTGGAATTTAATTATATGCCCATACAGGCATCGGATTTTTTACACTTATTTGATACCTATGGTTGTAACTTGCAGCTTTGTGGTGCGGATCAGTGGGGAAATTCTGTCGCCGGTATCAGCCTGATTCGGCAAAAAAGGCAAAAGGAATCTTTTGTCCTTTCATGTCCGCTGATTACAGATGCGAATGGCGTAAAAATTGGAAAATCTGCCGGAAATGCGGTTTGGGTGCGTGCGGATCGAACCAGTCCGTACGATTACTATCAATATTTTCGCAATACTATGGATAGTGATGTTGAAAAATTTTTGAAAATTTTCACAGAACTGCCGTTGGCGGAAATTGCAAAGCTGGCAAAGTTACGCGATTCTGAAATTAACGAAGCGAAAAAAATCCTTGCGTTCGAGGTTACGAAAATAGCACATGGCGAAGATGCCGCAACAGCGGCGGCAGATGCGGCGGCGGCATTATTTGCGGGTGGTTCGGATACCGGTTCAATTCCGACAAAGGAATTGGAAATGTCCGCCGATATGGGCATTGTCGATTTTGTTGTCGCCAGTGGATTATTGCCCAGCAAGTCCGAAGTGCGCCGCACGATAGAGCAGGGCGGCTTAATTCTGGACGGCAAAAAAATCACAGATGTTAATGCAATGGTTTCGCCCGCCGAATCGATTATGTTGCAGAAAGGAAAAAAGACGTTCTTAAAGATATTGGTTAAATAATTTATGTTGTGTCTGCCATATGGGTGTCCGGCAAAGCTGGGTATGATAGTGGATAAAAGTGAAACGATTATATTTGCTCTTTTTGGCTTCGTGTCTGCTATTTGTGCCATCGGCTTATGCCGCGCGAACGGGGCGTGATTTGGCTGTCGTGCAATCCCAGATAAAGCAAACCGAACAACGGAACAAACAGATTGAAACCCAGGTTAAAAAATCCGATAGAGTAATAGAACAGACTCAGCGCGATCTGGTGCGTGCCGCAGAAAGGGTGAATAAGCTGGAACTGGAACGTGCGGATTTGGTAACCAAAATATCGGAACTGGATACGGAGCACGAAAAGCTTTCGAAGTCAATCGAACAAAATCGCGAAAGATTGGTCCAGGCCGCATCCGGGATACTCGCAATGTCGAAAGAGCCAGTGTTTGCCAGCGACGATGCGCGGGAATATGTACTTTCAAGTGCATTGCTTGCCGGCATTGCCGACGAATTCAGCGCGGAAATGCATGCCGCCGCCAGACAGATAAAAAATCTGGAAGAAGTACAAGAACAGAAAAAAATGGAACAAACAAAATTGGATAAAACTGTAAAGCAATATTCTGTACAGCGTGCGGATCTGGATAAATTGCTTCGAACGCGCACTGTCCAGAATGAAAAGTTGAAATCACAACAGTATGAATTACAAACCCGTCTGCGTGAATTATCGGCACGTGCACAAAACCTGTCAGAGCTTACCGCCGGTTTATCACGCGGGGAAGTTCCGACCGATGCTTCTTTTACAAAACGAAAGTTGCGTGCACCCGTATCTGGGCGGCTTGTTTCCGCATTTGGTGAAAGGACTGGGCTTGGCCTTGTATCCGATGGGTGGCGTATACGAACCCTGGCAGACGCGCTTGTGACCGCGCCTGCGGACGGACGGGTTGCGTTTGCGGATAATTTTCGCGGACACGGTCGGGTTCTGATTCTTGCGCACAAAAATTCTTATTATTCTGTTCTTGCCGGACTTGCCACAGCGGATGTTCTGGTGGATCAAGAGGTTCTTGCCGGGGAACCCATAGGCCGTATGCCGGGAAGTCGGTCAGAGATGTATCTTGAATTACGCCGGGGCGCGCGCGCAATAGATCCCGCGCGTATTTTTAATGAACCAAGATAAGCCCGTAATAAAAAACTGTTACTAAAATAGAACCCTTTTTATCGACCGGGATTGATTATGTCAAAGGCCGAGACCCGCAAACAGCGCCGACCGGAAGTCGGAATTGTTCTGGGCGTTGTTCGCGCAATTGTTCGCGCAGTTATTCGCGCAATTGGACGGATCGCCGTTGTCGTTCATGAAAACCCAAGCCGACGAAGCGACACCGACAAACGAACACCACTGCATACGGCGATTTGCCAATTCCCGACGCTTAACCGGGAACCTCTTTTTAT
>WRKW01000006.1 GCA_009777955.1 Alphaproteobacteria bacterium
TCTCTCCTTTGGGTATATTTATATTATACCATATACCATGACAAAGGTCAATTTGTATTTAGTCATGTAAAGTGAACGCATTCTTAACGGCTCTTTTAAAAGAGCCGGCACAGGCACCCATTGTTCAATAAAGCATCGTGCGCAAAGCGCACGATACATACATTATTCATTATTCACTATTCATTATTCATTTAAAAAACGGAAAACATGACGATGGGGTGTGGATTATGATTTGAAATTCGCCATTTTTATCATTCATTTTTCCTTTGAAAAATGCGCCCTATAAACCGAATCCCTGTATGCGTCCAGCCATGCCTGACCTTGCTTGACCCTTATTTCCATTTTAAGGTACTTAATATCCCGGTTGCATATATTGTCCAGCTTTTTTTGGCGTTCATCTTCTTCCGCTATCCGGGAACATGTCCCGATACCCCAAATAAAAAAACAAGCCATAAACAGCTTCCACCCATGCCTGTCCAGAAATCTGCCGAATTTGGAAAAGAGAAATTTTTCTTTGGTTGGTTTTATATTTTCTATCTCTTCTTTTTTGTCCGTTTCTGTCGGCTTTGTATTTTCTTTTTTTATTTCTTCTTTTTTATAAATTACATCCGCCTGCTTGCCAAAATCGGGATCAAAAACTTTTTTTCTGGGTCTTTTTTTTATTTTATCCATCGTCTTCCCCCGATATAGCGGCCAAAAGTTTATCTATACGTTCTGACTTTTCCAATGTATCGTCATAAGCAAACCGAATATCCGGAACGTATTTCTGGTCTATCCTTTTCGCAAGCTCTTTCCGAATCATGGGGGTAACAAATGAAAGACGTTTTTGAAATTCCCCCGTACCACTTACGTAATAGAAAATTTTGATGAACTGGGGTGCCCCACTTGCATCCGCGCCGACTACGGATACACGCGACAACACCGGATCTTCCGCATATTTGTCACGAAGTATTTCCGCAACATGCTTTTGCACGCTGGATGCGATGCGTTCCCCGCGACTGAAACTGGTTTGCTTTTTAAACACGTTGTTTCTTCTTGCTCGCACGAAGTGCGGACTTCCAAACCTTTATTACATTATCCTGTTCCGCAATCTGTTGCTTTAACATGGCTTTTGTTTTCATTTCCTTTTCAATCTCTTTTTTTATATCATCCGCGGTCATATTTTTATCAAATTCATCCGTTGATTTTTTTACCTGTGGCGGCTGTTTAATTGGAAATTTGGTGGCCGGTATTACCATTTCGGACAGGTCTTTTTCTATACCATAATCCGGAAGCCGTTCCGACTGTTCTTCGTCAGCTATATAGGTAGTTACAGGATAAGGAACGCCATTTTCGTTATGCTCTATCCCTATGAAATATACTTTGCAAAATTGATCGGAACTGAATTTAATTACACTATCAATATCTTTTTTGGTCAGCCGATGGGCATCTTCGATTATGACGTTTCTATAACAGCTTAACTGGGATTTCAGATTTTCGAATGAAAAATCTTTCAGATATATTCTTGAAGTCAATGGCGGATACATATCTATCCCCGGTTTTGGAATTGTCATATTTGCCCCGGGAATGACCAGTTGTACATTTTTATCGCGGGCGCAAACTTCCTTGAATTTTTCTTTGACACCTTCTTTGCGGACATCTTTTTTATCATGATGATAGAATTTAAAATCTGGCATATAATTTCCTTTTGCTTTTTCTCTCTGTTTATTTGGTATTGTATTATACGGAATTATGATTTACAATCGAAATTATGAATCCAGATTGGCCGAAGATTTTCAGACGTATAGCACGGATGTAACGGCCGAACATTATTTAACCAAAAAAAAGACAAAATCATTTGAAAATTCAACAATATCTTCTTAAAAAATCCGATCACCCCGCGGCATTATGGGTAATATTCTTCCTTACCATATGCGAATCGATTTTTTTGTTTGTTCCACCCGAAGTATTCATGGCACCGACAATCGTCGCAAACAAAAGAAAGGCACTTGGCGTTGTAATCGCCACATCGCTGGGTTCGCTAATCGGCGGGGCCATTGCATATATGATAGGATTTTGGCTTTTTGAAACACTGGGTCAATGGATTATCACAACATTTTCCACCTTTGAACAATTCGAAACTGCCAAGGCACTTTTCGCAAAGCATGGCATGTTCATAATATTCCTGGCCGCGTTTACGCCCGTGCCCTATAAATTATTGGCTATTTGCGCGGGATTTTTGGGCTTTAATCCCTTTCTGTTCATCGGGATTTCCGCGATTTTCCGTACTTTGCGATTCGGAATTCTGGGCTTTTTGCTGTGGCGGTTCCAAGAACAGGCAAATGCGATCGTACGAAAATATTTCTGGCCGTTAACCTTGGCGGCGGTTATTGCGGCAGTATTCGGAATAATTCTGATGGGAATGTTGTGATTCAGGATTATGACTGTGGATTGCGGATTTGGTTTGCGTAAATCGGCAATTTTTCACTTCCTTCATCATGATTTTTTTTCTATGATTCAATCATGGAATCTCTCCTGGATAATATTGCTACACGGTCGGTAAAGCGAAATGTTATAAGTTTCGCAAATGTAGCCGCGCGGTACGAAGGCGGCCCGGAAATCCTGTCCGATGTGTCATTCAACATAAGTTCCCATTCTTTTTATTTCCTTACGGGGGCAAGCGGTGCGGGAAAAACAACCCTGCTGCGATTGATATATCACCTGCACCCGCAATCACGTGGGCAGATAAAGCTTTTTGATAAACCCACCTTTGGAATACCACGGAATGATGTCGCCGCCCTGCGCCGCAGGATGGCTATAGTATTCCAGGAATATTCCCTTATATCACATCTGTCGGTTTTTGATAACGTTGCCCTGCCCCTGCGGGTACGCGGTACAAATGAATCGTATACAAAAAAACTGGTCGCGCGAACTCTCCAATGGGTTGGCCTGGCATCGTATGCGAACACCCTGCCCCTTAACTTGTCCGGTGGACAACAACAACGGGTTGCGGTTGCGCGGGCAATCATCACCCAACCGGAAATATTACTGGCAGACGAACCGACTGGAAATCTTGATGATGCGTCGGCCGCAAAGCTTATGGAAATGTTTATCCAGATGAACAAAAACTTTGGCACTGCGATCATATTGGCCACACACAGCCAGAAACTTCTTGATACTTATCCGTTTCCAAGAATATTTGTCGAAGATCACAAAGTGAATTTTTGCGAGGCCGGAACCGTAAAACGATGCGTACCACCAAAAATGCCGCCGCCGCTTAAACCCCGGGAAGAAGCCAAAAAACAATCATATTTTGCACAATTATCGGCAGAGCTGCAATTACAATTCGACAATATCGCGGGGGGCGGTAATAAATGAAAGCACCTTTGGTATTTTCTTTTGTAAAAGAACAGCGGACTTTTTTGATGTTGCTGATGTCGTTGCTTACATTCTTGTCCGTGCTGTGCCTGGGGCTTGCGATCGCGCTTGGCACCGCTGTCACGCGTTGGAACATGCAATGGAACATGATGGCTACCGTCCAGATTATGCCGGGGGGTGACATAGATGGCACACAGAAAGCATTGGAAGCCATTAAACAAGACATTGCTTCAACAAAAAATATTTCAGAAGCGGATTCCGTGCGGATGCTTCGACCCTGGCTGAAAGACAGCGAAGCATTGAAACAATATATCCCAAAAATGATAGAGATCGAATTCAAATCACGCACAGGACTTTCACAGGCTGATTCCGTAATAAAAGAAATAAGCGGCGCGCGCTTTATCCGGCATACCGATGGGATGCGCGGCGCGATCGGTGCCGGTTGGAAAGTAATCGTCTTGGCAGTGGTGGTGCTTGCAATGGTGCTGGGGGCGATTATCGCGTGCATATCGCACATCACGCGAAATATCACGCTTATACACAGACGGGAACTTGAAATCCTTCACCAAATTGGCGCACGCGACAATTTCATAGCGGGTCAGCTTATGAAAGTCATTGCAAAAATATGCGCCGCCGCCGCGGCGATCGGATTCACACTTGCATCACCCGCGTTGTTGGTCGTAACGTCAATCGCACATTCGATGCGTGTCGGAATGTTCACACAAATGGCGATACCAAGCATCGGATGGATAATTCTGGGTGGGCTTTCAATCGGTATAATCCTGTTGTCAGTATTTACCGCAAAGAAAACAGTAATTAAAATACTAAACAAGTAAGATATTCAATATGAGACCATATTTGTTTGTTCCACTTTTACTTGTCGCGGGCGGAGTGTTTTTCAAAGTTTCCAGCCCGCGCACATGCCCGCCACTTTCGCGGACAGAGAATATATTCGTACTTACCGGCGATATACGGCGTATTCCGGCCGGAATCAGATTGCTTGAAAATTACCCAATGCGCAGAATGTATATTATCGGCATCGGTGGCCACAGCGTACCCGGTGCCACAGCCGGCAATCTTTCTACTATAGACAGCAATGGTATTTCACAGATGATTCCGCCGAAAGAACGCGGCAAAGTTCATATTGAAACCGAATCGCGTTCTACCTATGAAAACGCATTGGCGATACGATCCATTGCGCGCGCACAGAATATAAAAAGGTTCGCGCTGGTCACGACCGCCGACCACATGAATCGTTCATTGTTGTTGGTAAAACGCCGAATGCCGGATGCAGAAATTATTGCCTGCCCCGTTCCACTGCACGGCATGCCAGCCAACCGCAGACTGGAACGCTGGGGAACCGAATATATGAAATTCCTGGGGACTCTGATCGGAATTGAAAGCAAGAAAATGGAATAAGACGGGGTTTTCAATGTTAAAAAAAATATTATTTACAATGGCTTTGTCCACCTGGTGGGTTTTGTTTGCACCGCTGCATCTGCTTGCACTGCCTTCCAAATGGTTGTCGCACAAAACAATGGTTGCCGATGCACGCGGAGTGCTTTTCCTTTTACGGATTGTCGCAGGAATAAAATACAAAATTCATAATTTGCCGACCAATATGCGCGGCCATATCGTCGCGTCAAAGCACATGTCTATTTTGGAAGTCGCTATCCTGATGGCCTGTGTTCCGGATGCTTTCTTTATAATAAAGCGGGAACTGATGTGGATTCCGATTTATGGATGGGCTGTTTGGCGCATGGGTATGCTTTCTGTGAACCGTACCGCGGGCGCGACAAACGTGGCAAATCTGGCGGCGGCGGTAAAGAAAAGAACCGATGCCGGTATGACCATGATAATATTCCCCGAAGGAACACGAACAAAGCCGGGCACACCAGTAAAAATAAAACGCGGATTGTTATTTATTGCGGAAAGCCTTAAACTGCCGATACAGCCAGTTGGTGCGGACACGGGGTTATATTGGCCAAAAAAAGGTTCTATGAAATCCGGCACAGCAAATATATGGTTCGAACCACCATTACCGTATAACGCATCACTTGAAGAAATCGCAACCGCCATCGCACGTCACAGTGCGTAAATAATCAATCGCACCAGCCGGATCGTTTCCCGCCACCGTATCTTACAGAATGTTTTTCGCGTACCATGATTTCGCCGACATCGCGTCCATTTCCATCCGCAACAAATGCGTTGATTCTGCCAAGATATTTGTCGTCTTTTATTTCTGATAAAGTCACGTGTGTGCCGACCGGAATCAATTCTGCCAACCTGTCTTTTGCCTTTACGGCGGCCTTGGTTTCCGATTCGCATTCCCCCGAAAGTTCTGGGGCATCGATATTCATAAACCGGACACGGACGGGAATTTCTATTCTGTCGTCCAGAATTACCGTCGCACCGAAAGTATCACCGTCAATAATGTAATCAACAACGGCTTTTGCCGTCAGTGTCGGCTTTGCTGCCATCAAAGACAAAGGAAAAATAAACGCAACGAACAAAAATTTCTTCATGGCAGTTTTGGCGACCATGTGGGTTCCGTACCCCATACGCCCGCGGGCAACTTTATTTCGTAATCGTTCTGGCCGGTTATATCAACTGTACGTATACGGCTTGCGCGGCCTGCTTCGTCACCCGGAATCCTTTCGGTTTCATAATATACCAACCTGCGGCTGCCGGGTGCCCATGATGGTGCCTCCATAAACCATCCGCTGGCCAATATCTTTTCATTCTTGCCCCTGGGATTCATTATCCCTATATAAAAAGTATCTTCGGACATTTTTGTAAACGCAATATAATTTCCATCCTGTGAATAAGCGGGTGTCGCATACCGTCCGGCACCATAGCTAAGCCTGGATACAGCCAAAGTGCCCAGGTCAATGACATGCAACTGTTGCGACCCGGATCGGTTGGAATTAAATGCCATCTTAGTACCGTCCGGAAAATACGACGGGGAAGTGTTGATGGTATCGCCAAAGGTCAACTGACGCAAAGTTCTTGCCCCCATATCATATTCGTATATATTTGTCGCCCCACCGTCAACCATGGAAAGTGCAACCTTATTGCCATCCGGCGACCAACGCGGCGCAAAAGTCATCCCACCGAATCGACCCAAACGACGTTGTTCGCCGGTGTTCATATCCAGACTCCATATTGTCGGATCGTCGCCCCTGTATGACAAGAATAGTACGGTTTGCATATTCGGCGAAAAATGCGGGGACATTACAAATGTCTGGCCATCTGAAATATATCGGAATCCATGGCCATCGCTATCCATAATAGCCAGTCGCTTTATGCGGTTG
The DNA here is from genome assembly GCA_009777955.1 of Alphaproteobacteria bacterium. GTDB lineage: Bacteria > Pseudomonadota > Alphaproteobacteria > Rs-D84 > Rs-D84 > WRKW01. The sequence continues at coordinate 6,672 of WRKW01000006.1, forward strand.
GTAATCGGGCCACTTTCGGCAATAAATATTATTTGGGTATCGAAATATCCGATTTCCCCCGTCAGACGTTCGTATATAGCATCAGACATAATATGCGCCAGCCTGCGGGATGATTTTTTTGACGCGACCAGAACCTGGGCCTCTATCTGTTCTTTTCCATTCACATCCCACACATAGAATTGTAATCTGTAATTATCGCCGGTTGCGGACAGCTTTGCCTGGACCAGAACCTGGGCACGTACGGCAGACCAATCGCCGAATTTCGGCATATCGTCCATCTTCACAAATTCGGGATGGGCGGCCTGTCGTATTATGCGAAACAATCCAGAAGAGCTTAAATTATTTTCAACAACATCGCGCAGTTCTTTTGCAATCTTGTCCAGATTTTTTGGCGCTTCGAATTTCTGGATAGCGATTGGAATCGGTTCTGCATTACCGGCAATAATATCCACCTTTAATTCCGCGTATGCAGAATTGGAAATCGGCATGATGCAAAATACAAGATAGAAGATACAAAGTTTTAACGACAATTTTTTAAGCATGAAAATTCCTTTTATATGTACGTGATTCTAGACACTTGGCAACAAAAAAGCAAGCGAACCAGACAGCAACACAATTGCCATTACAAGCGTCAATGCAACAGCCACCACAAGATTCAACACAAATGTATTGACAAGCGTAAATACAATGTTATAGTCGATTGTGAATACTGTGGTGTATACGGATGTCTATTAAATGCGGGGTTGTGCGTGCCAAATGTAATGCAGCAATTGTTTGTTATGAATATAGAATCACTGCTGAAAGAATATGCAGTATTCCGCGCATTCAATAAATCCGACTGTGTAATTAACATGCGCATTCCAAAGCCGATTCTGGATAAAATAAAAACACTTGCAGAACAACAGCATGTTCCGTATCAATCGTTGATTTCATCGGTTTTGTTTTCACTTGCTAATATCGAAGATCCAAAAAATCCCAATTAAAGGATAAAAAATGGAACAGATAATTCTGGCTGTTGATTCCGGCAATGACTTATTCGCACAAAATACCTTTTATATGCCCCGCAATACAATATGTTATGAATGCCGCGATCGAATAAAGCCCAAGATTTGTCTTTCATATAAACTGCCGGCGGAAAAATATATATGCTGTATGGTTTTTAATAATGGAAAAGAATTAAAACATCTTTTGCGCATTATGGATTTTACCATGGACAATTTTGAAAAAAATAATCTGTTTGCCAGACTGTCTTTAAAATATGCGCGATCACGCGGGTATAATGATAATTAATTGCCAATTTGGATGTATCGTTGCGAATCGCACCGTCATGCCTTTCATTTTTTTGAATGAATAATGAACAATGAATAATGAATAATTAATGCGTCGCGCAAAGCGCGACACCATCATCATGCCTGTGCCGGAATGACAATGCTATGGGAACAATTGTATTCCAATTATAACATTTCGTGTCATTGCGAGTCACGCCGTCAGGCGGACGAAGCAATCTTTTATAACGCTTCGTGTCATTGCGAGTGGTCGAAGACCGCGAAGCAATCTTTTCCAACAGGGGAAGTATAATAATTCCATTGCCTGAAAAGATTGCTTCGTCCGCCTGACGGCGTGACTCGCAATGACATTAAACCGCAATGACATTAAAGGCCGAGATCCGCAAACAGCGCCGACCGGAAGTTGGAAACGGTCTGGGCGGCGTACGCGCAATCGTACGCGCAGCGATACGCGCAAGAGATCGCGCCGAGGTCGCCCCGGAAAACCCAAGCCGACGAAGCGACACTAAACCCAGGAATGCTTGTCAGCTTACACCAACAGTTGCTTCCGCTGTCGGCAACAGGGTTACCGATATTGGCATAGCCTCCGCTTGTGCTTGAACACAAACTTGTTCCACTGAATTCTGATACATTACTTCCAGTACAGCTTCCTACTTTCCAATCGCCAAGGGATAGGTTGGTGCAATCTTGATCCCAACTTAAACCACCAGTGCCACTAGCAGGACATTGATTGACACTACTACAACTCGTCGGACTTATGGGTCTTGCCATACACGCAACAGCGGCAATAGACCCATGCAATGGGATTATCGTTAATACAGCAAGGATGCTTGTTATCTTTATAGTTTTGTTAAATGTATTCATGATACTCTCTCCTTTGGGTATATTATACCATATACCATGACAAAGGTCAATTTGTATTTAGTCATGTAAAGTGAACAAAAACACAATTAAAAAACACGTACAAAAATATTGACTTTTTTCCTAATTTAATGTATAATCATCAGAAATGGAGTTTTTATAAAACGGAGGGAAAAATCATGGCAAAAATTATACTGACCGGGTGGCAAAAAGTTTTACTTGCAGTACTGACCTTTCTGGTGGGAATACATAAAACAAACGATGGCAAAGCCAGCTTTGAATCATGCACAAACGCCGGATATGATAGTTATTTTACATTTTCCTATTGGTGCCCGGGCGCAAGTTCGTGTTCGGGGGGACTGGTTCTTATCGACGGTGTCACCAGCGGATGTTGTGTCAATAATACCGGCATCATCTGTCCCAACGGCCCAATATGCGACGGCAACGTATTAACCTGTACCACCGCTGGTACTGGCTGTGCATCTTTTAATAGCGGTTGCATAGACAGCACTTGTTATGTATCGGTCAACAGTACCTGTCATAAATGCCCGACAAGCGTCATTGATGGAATAGAAAGACAGGGCCTGACCTCTACTGTTTTCGCATCAATCGGCGATTGTTATATAAGCTATAGCGGCTCTGACGATCCCGGAAACTTTCAAAATATTTGCCAGTGGTCGTAAAACTGTCCCCTATCGTTTCAATCTTGATAGCAAATTATAATTGCGCCGAATTTTTGTGCACGGCGTTGGATTCAGTTGCCGCACAGACTTTCCGTGATTTTGAATGCATCATTGTCGATGATGCCAGTATTGATAATTCCATTGATATAATAAAGAAATATGTAAAGCGTGACAAGCGGTTCCATCTGATACAGCACAAAACCAACCGCGGATTGGCGGCTGTGCGCAATACAGGCCTTGACGCGGCACGGGGGGAATATATTGCTTTTCTGGATTCCGACGATGCTTTTACCGAAAATGCAATTAAATCTTTATACATGAATGCAAAAATGTATAATGCGGACATAACCGGTGGGGCGGCCGTTACGGTTCCGTCTGATTTTGTTTTTATAAAATCAGAAAATCCGCCGCATTTTACCCAGGTTCCAACAATATTTTTTATCGACAATAATCCGGCAGCGATTCTGGTAAACCTTTCACGTGTACATCCATCGCACAAGCTTCCATGGGTATGGCGCAGACTTTTCAAACGCAAAACCATAGAAACAACACGGTTTGACGAGGCTGTAAAACAACAAAACGAAGACCTTTGCTTTATGCTGGATGCATTTTTGAATACGGGCAGATATCTAGAAATAAACGACTCTGTCATGTATCACAGGATAAACAAAAACTCCATTACCGGATCGCCGTTTGGTCAAAGCCATTTTCTGCATTTTCCGGCAACATTGCGACATCTTTACGGACTGCGCGGAAAGTACCCAGAAAATTTGCTATACAAGGGCTATATGCAGTATATGTTTAACACCGTGGTTATAACCGCATTAAAGAAAGGGTACGGCGACATTGCCGCACGAACTATGCGCAGGGTTTATAGAACGCCGTATTTACCACTGAAATACCTGTCAAAAAAACAAAGGTTGATATTCTGGCTGTTCATGCATTCGTTGATACCATCCAGATATGCGCGGAAAAAATAAAAACGGATTTTTACTTTGCCCGTTCGACATATTCAAGGGTTTCTGTATTTACAATAATTCTTTCGCCAATTTCGATAAATACCGGAACCTGTACACGGACACCATTATCCAATATCGCGGGCTTTCCGCCACCAGCCGCGGTTTGACCCTTTAACGCGGGTTCGGTTTCTTCTATTGTGGCAACAACTGTTTTCGGCAAAGATATGGAAACCGGATGGCCTTCGACAAAATTCGCCGAAACCTTCATTTCCGGCACCAGAAATTTAATCGATTCGCCAAGTGCTTCGCTTGGCATCGCAAATTGTTCATAATCCTTTAAATTCATGAAATGCGAATCCGCGCCATCTGAATATAAGAATTGGCATTCTATATCTTCGACCATAAGCTTTTCGACCTTGTCTTCGGAACGAAAGCGTTCGCCGCCCTTGCTTCCCGAATCGATATCGCGAAGCTCTGTCTGTACGAACGCCCCGCCCTTGCCCGGCTTTACCTTCATTATCGAAGTAACGGAATATCTTCTGCCATTATGGGAAATAACCCAACCAACCCGAATATCATTTGCAATATATGAAGCCATTTTTACACCCTTTTGTTTTCCGCCGGATTATAAGCGGAAAATAGCGGATTTCAAGAAAAAATGGTAATCTAATTCAGCCGATGGAAAACTTTATGCGGTTCTTGAATAATTTCCGCTTAAAAAATTTACCAGAAATCTATTCGCAATAGTACCTTTTTCTTTTGCCATATAGCTTAAAGGTAATCTGCAACAGTCATGTTTAATAAGCCCCATACGCATTCCAATATATTTGATTGGTACGGGGTTCGAATCTATGAATGCCAGCTCTGCAAGTCCGGCAAGCATTTTATTTATTTCCTCTGCCTTTGAAATATCCCCGGCATGCATAGCATCGGTCAAGGCCTTTACCTGTCTGGGTACGACATTGGATATTACAGAAATAACACCATCACCGCCGGCCTGCATTACTTTGAAAGTCAGACCGTCGTCCCCGGACAAGACAGAAAACTCCCTGCCCTTTGCAATCATCGGATTTTTAATTTCGTTTATAACACGATCTATATGATCTATGTTGCCAGAGGCCTCTTTTACACCAAATATGTTTGGAATCTGGACAAGTTCCTTGTATTCTTCGATGGTGATACCACGACCGGTACGACCCGGAACATTATAAATTATGATGGGAATGGGGATTTCCGCAAGCATCTCGAAGCTTTTTATCAGCCCCGCAGTATTCGGTTTTACATAATAAGGCACCACTACCATGGCGGCGTTTGCACCGGCCTCGTACGCGCGCCAAGTATTATCCCGCGCTGTATACGGATTAATATCCCCCGTTCCAATGATAAGTTTTACATCTCTGTCGCTTTCGGCTATGGATTCTTTTGCCGTCTTTACCAGACGGTTTTTTTCACGGGTATCCAGTTGCGGGGTTTCGGCCGTGGTACCAAGAACGACCAGTCCGTCTACCCCCCAGTTGATTTGATATTTTAAAAGCTTTTCAAACCCTGCATAATCCACAGAGAATTCTTTTTTCACACGCGAATTCGGGTTCATAGGGGTAAAAAGGGCGGTATATGTCCCTTGGAACATACTCATGGAGAATCCTTTTGTTTCTCCCTCTCTATCGGGATCTTATACTTATTAAAGATGTATTTCAACTGTTTTTCGCACAATGTCTTTTGATGCTTTCTATAATGATTTTTTCGGCCCTCACCCGGTCGCCCCAACCCATTACTTCCGACCATTTTTTCGGATCCATATCTTTATAATGCTTGAAAAAATATTCTATTTTATGCCGCAGTATCAATGGTAAGTTTTTTACCGATTTCACATCACGGAAAAAGGGATCTACTGTACCACCCGGAACGCAAATGATTTTTTCATCGCCGCCGGCCTGATCTTTCATGATAAGGACACCTATGGGACGCACTTCGATAAGGCATCCCGGAATCAGCGCGGCGTTACTTACCACTACTGCATCAAGCGGATCGCCATCGTCACCCAGGGTTTCCGTAAAATATCCATAATTGGCGGGATAGGCAAGCGGGGTATGCAAAATCCTGTCAACCCGAAGCAAACCGGACTTTTTGTCGATTTCATATTTGACCTGTCCGTTTTCTGGAACTTCTATGATTACAGTAAGATGTTTTGATAAAATTTTGGCTGTCATGGCAAATTCCTTTAAAGGAACTATACCACAGATTTCCGAATTTTTCCAGTGGTGGCGAAATAAGACCTTACATTCTCATCGGCATAAGTATGAACAAAGAATCTGTTTTTTTATCCGTGGACTGGAACACGGTCGGTGCAAGCGGATCCTGCATCGCCAGCTGGAGTTTTTCGCCAGCAACCTGACCAGAAATATCCAAAAGGAATTTTACATTGAATGCGATGTTAAATGTTTCGTCGCCATTGTATTCTATATCCAGTTCCTGGGTCGCGGCACCAAAATCAGGACTGCTTGCCGTTGCGACCAGCTTGTTCATTGAAAATGCCAATTGGACGGACTTTGTCTTGTCCGCAGATGCAACAGATACCAAATCGACCGAAGATATGAATTGCTTTCTGTTAAGGGTCGCTATCTTATCGTTTCCTTTTGGAATTACTACGCGATAATTCGGATACTGGGCATCGACCAGTTTGGAAGTAAGGGTTGCGGCACCAACGGTAAAGCGCGCCTTGGTATCTGAAAGTTCCACCGTGACATCGTCGACCGTCGCGTCTTCCAGAAGTTTCGACAATTCCCCGATTACACGGCGCGGAAGTATGACCGCGGGCATTTCGGCCGAACCTTCGGGTGCGGGCATGGCACATAATGCCATACGCTGGGAATCGGTCGCAACCGCGGTCAGCATTTTTTTGCTGCCCTCTTCTGTTATATGGAAATATATTCCACCCAGGTGATAACGTACATCATCTGTCGGGATTGCAAACTTTGTCTGGTTTACAAGATGTCCCAAATCGCCGGTAGTCATGGTAAACTTTGTAGTCAAATGCGCGCCGGCCATCATCGGGAAGTTTTCAGCGGGCAAAGTGGGTAATTTAAATACGGCACGATTGGCAGATATAACAAGCTGATCGCCAGACATCTTGAATTTAATTTCAGCATCATCCGGAAGTTTTCGCACTATGTCATACAGCATATGGACGGGTACGGTCGTCTTGCCGCCAAGCGTAATATCGGCGGCAACATGTTCTACCAGTTCCAAATCCACGTTGGTCGCGGAAAGAACCAGATCATCCTTTACCTCTAACTTTACATTCATCAAAATCGGAAGGGTTGCCCGCCGTTCCACAATAGACTGCATGTGGCCAAGAGCCCGTATCAAAACCTGACGAAATACTGAAAATTCCATGACTTTACCTTTTACTTGTTCCTTTTATTCTCTCTTATATTTGGAATATTACCAATAATCCCCGATTCGGGGCAAGGGGAAAATCTGGAACAGGGTAAGGCGTGGGTACGTGAGTTACGTAAGGCGTAAGGCGTGAGACGTAATGTGTCATTGCGAGTGGCCAAAGACCGCGAAGCAATCTTTTCCGGCATTCCGTGTCATTGCGAGTGGTCAAAGACCACGAAGCAATCTTTTCAAATATTTTGTGTCATTGCGAGTGGTCAAAGACCACGAAGCAATCTTTTCAGATATTTTGTGTCATTGCGAGTGGTCGAAGACCACGAAGCAATCTTTTCAGGCAAGGGAATTATTATACTTCCCCTGTCGGAAACGATTGCTTCGTCCGCCTGACGGCGTGACTCGCAATGACACGAAATGTCGGAAAAGATTGCTTCGTCCGTCACCGCAAGCGGTGACGCGACTCGCAATGACACCAGACTGCAATGACATTAAAGGCCGAGACCCGCAAACAGCGCCGACCGGAAGACGGAATGGAGCTGGGCGCGGATCGCGCAATCGCCCGCGCAGTCATACGCGCAATAGGACGGATCGCCGTGGCCGTACGCGAAAACCCAAGCCGACGAAGCGACACTAAACCCAGGAATGCTTGTAAGCTTACACCAACAGTTACTGCCGCTGTCGGCAACAGGATTACCAAAGTTAGGGTAGCTTCCAGTAGTATTAGAGCATAGGCTCGTGCCACTGAACTCTGATACATTACTTCCAGTACAGCTTCCTACTCTCCAATTCCCAAGGGATAGATTATTACAATCACCATCAATACCAAGGGCGGAACAATAGGTCATGCCATTACTTGGACAACTGCTCGGGCTATTAGGTTTCGGTACGCACGCCACAGCGGCAATAGACCCATGTAATGGGATTATCGTTAATACAGCAAGGATGCTTGTTAGCTTTATTGTTTTGTTAAATGTATTCATGATACTCTCTCCTTTGGGTATATTTATATTATACCATATTCCATGACAAAGGTCAATTTGTATTTAGTCATGTAAAGTAAGATGAATATAGTCGATAGTAGCTAGTCGAAAGTCGATAGAAACTCTACCGACTATCGACTAACGACTTCCGACTATTACATATTGACAATATTAAATTTTGCACTATATTGTTTGTCAAGATGAGAATGAAAACTCTATTTTTACGGCTTTTGGTTGGCGCAATCTGTGCCACAGGACAATTTTTGGCCATTCAACCGGCATGGGCAATCGATAACCATGTCGGACCAACGGGATGGATTCATCTCTACCTGGGCGTAAATCTGGCTTTTTCGAAATATACCGAACCAAGCATAGATATATCGCACAAAACCACATATTTTCCCGGATTCATAGCAAAGCTGGCAATTGATAATCCAGAAATACTTCCCTTTTTTGCCATGGCTCAATACAAGAATCAAAGCGGAACTTATAATTATTATGGATATATCCAAGATCTGCGTGGCAAACGAATGACATATTCCGATAGTGCCCTGCCCGTATCAAAACAAGATTTTGAATTCATATCTGGCCCTATTTTTGGCATGGTAAAATTATTCAGCGGAATCCAATATGAACATTACACTGACAGGGCATACACCACGAACGATTATTTTTATAAAAGAGAACGCCAATCCTGGTACTGGATTGCCGGTGCCGGAATCCGCTATAAGTTAGAAGATTATCGTATCATAGATCTGACCGGAAAGGCAAAACCATTAATATGGTCGCGGCATGACAGTCATCTATCAAGCCTGGGCGGGGTATGGTCAAATGCACCGACAATAAAGCAAAAACAACCGCACGGATTCAGATTCGATCTGTCGGCAAAGTATCAATACGAGATGCTTTGGATCGAGCCATATTTCTCGCACACCAGAATCGGTGCAACCGAATTTGAATCATTTACATTTGGTTCTGGATTCAAAGCAAAGATACAAGAACCCGCAAATAGAACGAACGAGATTGGAATCAATATCGGGATACGGTTCTGACCAGCAAATAACACAGCCAGTCTTTGATAAATTAAGCCTGTTGGTCTTAATAGCTGACGGTTCCCAGCATTTCATCCACCAATATTTCCACCGGTCTATTAAGAAATTCGGGATCGCCCTTTTGTGCGGGCGCGCCCCTTTCAAGCGCGGTTTTGCACGGATGGTCATCCGCAAGCCAATTGGTCAAAAGATCACTGGTCAATAATCCAACCCCCGCACCCGCCGCAATTGATAACCCGCCCGTAAACGGTGCCAAAATCAATCCCACACTGGTCGCGGCAACCGCCCTGTTCATAATCGCACTGCGGTTTATCTTTAAATCAGGCTCTGCTATATTACCAGAAAACTCCATCGAATTTATAACATTCCCAGATATGGAAATCTTCAATCCCCGTACCGGTGTCGTGACTATCGAAGCTTGCAAACGCTCTGCCCCCAGGTCGACAAAACCCTGGGCGCGAATATTTACTTCCGTGGTCTCGATGGCGACACCGCGTTCGGTTTCCATATTTCCATTGCGCAGCTTTATGTTGGTCGCGGCACAGTTTATACGCATAGTATCGCGTTTATCCCTGGTAACAATATCAGTGACATTGTGGCGTACCGCGGTAAGAAAATCTTTGCCATAAAAATATTCCGCCGAATCGGATAACGCATATCCCGAACCGACCGAATAGACTTTTATCGGTCCGGTCACGTTCGACATCAAACCGGAAAGATCCGCCCCGTGGCTTTCAAGATAAAAATCAAACGAAGCGGGCAATCCAGACAAGAAATTATACTCGCGAATTCCATGCAGTATTCCCATGGTCATTATATTTCGTCCCCGGCCGGACGCGCGCGCGCGCAAAACACCCCTGTCATCGTATGCTTTGGCCACTGCGGTTACATCGCCGCCCATGGCCTTGCCCTTGAAATCGACATCCAGCATCCCATTTTGTATATTAACATCCGCCAATATATTCTGAAAGGCCAGTTCCCGATAAACAATAATATTCCCTATGTCCAAATTTATTTTGCAATCGCAGGCCCGCAGCATTTCAGAATAAAGCGGCACATCTTTGAATACATTAAGATCCCGGTTCGGCCGCACCCATTTTGATCCGCTGGCATACAGTTCTGGAAATACTTCGGTCATCATAAAGTTTTGGGATTTAAGTTTCAATGCCGCGACGGGAATAGAAGCTTTCCAATCAAATTCGCCCGATAGAGATAAATCGGTTTGGCCAAATTTTATCGACGATTTATGCAAGGTAAGCTTTTGATGGCCGAACCCACCGGAAATATTTACATTGAATTTCGGCGTTTCCGGCAAATCCAGATTCAACAATTTCCCCATAGAATGCAAATTCGCAACCGTACCGGTTATTATAAAGTCTATCGGTATCTTGCTGGTCGCTTCCAGTGCGGCGTTTATAACCAATGGCGATATCCGGCTTGCGATGGCTATACGCACAGGATATACCTTGCGCGCTTCATCCAGCCCTGAAAACGCGGCAATAAATGAATAGTCTTCCCCGTCTTTTTCTATAAATCCACTATATTCGATTCTTTCGGATGATTTTTTATATTTCACGCGGACGGCGGATAAAGACCATTTTTCATGCGAATCGGGTGTTATGACGGTAACCTGGGGGTTTATTAATTCCAATATCTCAAGCCCGATGTCAAAATCAAACGGGAATTTGTTATCCGGCGATTCCCAACTTCCATCCCCTGATTCCCGGATTATCGACCATTCGCCTTTATCGTTTTGTTCAATATTTACCTGCATATTTATCAGACGCAAATCCTGCATAATCGGACGGTCGGAAAACACGGAAAACAAATTCAGTGTAACAACAATAGCGTCTATCCGCACGGCATCCGGGTTTTGCGCCCAGTCGGCATTCGCAATTCGCACATCTTGCAACGTCGCGCGCGGACGCAGGGAAAGCTTCCATGAAACCTTTCCAGTAATTTCAACCGGCACCCCGGTCGCGACCGACAGCCCGGCGGCTATATCATTACGCAAAGTTTCAAGGTTAACTTTTGTAAGGGCGATTACAAGCGATACGACCAGCCCGGTAAATGCAAGCCCGAACGCGCGGATAATCAACGGAAAAAGACCGTATTTTTTTTTCTCTTTCATGTTCTTTATCACGATTCTTCAAATCCCAGCAACGCCGTGGCACTTTTCATAAATTCCGGCAACGGGGCACGAATTGTCACATTTTTCCCCGTCCGTGGATGCCGAAATGCAAGCCTGTGCGAAAGCAGGAATAATCTATCGCCTTCCATCATCGTTTTCAACCTGTTATCCGTTTTTCGCGGACGACCATACAATCTATCACCAACTATCGGCGCGCCCAACGACAGGGCTGCATGCATGCGAAGCTGATGTGTACGCCCCGTATCCGGCATGAACTGTACCCAAGACAGCGCGCCAAATTTACCATTTTCCCCCGTAACTTCGCCCAGAATTTTGTACCTGGTAACAGCACGATGGGGTTTAAAGCCTGTCTGAGCCTTGAAAATTTCGGCTTCTTCTGCATCCATAACATGCCCTTTGGATACAAAATTGTCGATTGTACCGCGTTTTTTACCAACAGAACCAGACAGTAAAGCCAGATATTCTTTACCCGCAGTTTTTGATTGGAACTGTCCGGAAAGAATCTGTGCCGCCGATTGATTTTTGGCCAAAACAATCGCTCCGCTGGTTTCCCTATCCAAACGATGCACCAAAAGGACAGTACTGTGCGGAAACAAAGCCGCCGCCATCTTGTCCAGGGACTTTGATATTCCTGTTCCACCCTGGCTGGCCAAACCAGCGGGTTTGTTGAACACTACTATATCATCGTCATCGTGAATTATCCGTTGCCGCAGTTTTTCAAGATCTGCCAAAGAAAAATTTCCGCCGGATCCCGTTCTTGATTTTTCATTTCCCGGTTTCAGGGCGGCACCCTGTGCCACAGGCGGCACACGAATCATATCATTCGCATGCAAGATTTCGCCCCCACGGACACGACCGGCATTCACGCGTATTTGTCCCGTACGGCAAAGTTTTCTGAATTCTCCCTGGGACAACCGCGGATAGTGCCGCGAAAACCAGCGCATCAATCTGATTCCTTCCTCTGTCGGGGAAACTTTTGTCGGCTGTATGCTCACTTTGTCTTCTGATTAATTATACATAATCCTTATTGTATTTTTTCCTTCCCCGGCATCACATTCGGCGGGATCTGCAACTGCGCCCCCCTGTCTGCCGTCAGATATCCGGAACCCTATGGAATCGCCCCATGCCTTTGTCTTGAAATACTGGCAATCGGACTTATTCAAGCCAGCGATGGAAAGTATGAATTGTCGCGGATCAGACGGATTCGCAGCAAGAATATAATCGCCGTTATATGGATTCTTGCTGGATACGCCGATGGCGGCAAATATAGTGCTGTTGCTTATCCCGGAATAATCATCATATTCGCCAAGCAATGCACGAACCCCGGTAACTATCTGCGCGACTTCGTCTTGAACCGCCGTCCTTTTCTGGCTGCGCATAGCGGCCGAAATCATTGCAACCGCACCAACGGTTATTATGCCCATGATGGCCAACACGCCCAGCATTTCTATCATACTGCGGCCGCTTTCTTGATTATGGATTTTTATATTCATTTTTGTCCCCTTGTCTTTTTGTTTCCTTCTTGTATATAATGTTATCATAAACGAAATAATTATGCAATTCGCAACGCTTATTGAAAATGTTCCCGGGTTGCCCGGCGTTTATCAGATGATGGACGCGGATGACAGCCTGCTTTACGTGGGAAAGGCAAAAAATCTTGCCGCCCGCCTTCGCCAGTATATCAATACCGACAGGCTTCCTCATAACATCCGAATGATGCGTTCCAGGGTCGCCCGGATAGAGATAATAACTACGCAAACAGAATCCGATGCGCTGATGTTGGAATCGGATCTTATAAAGAACAAAAAACCAAAATACAATATACTGTTGACTGACGATAAGATGTATCCAATGTTGGCATTGTCTGTCGAAGAATTCCCACGGCTGTATAAATTTCGCGGGCGCGCCATACCAAAAAAAGACGTATTTGGCCCATATTCATCAGTATCCGCGTTGCATGATACCATAAAACTGATACAAAAAGTTTGCCAGTTGCGCACTTGCAGCAATTCTATAATGAAAAATAGAGCGCGACCATGTCTTTTGCATCAAATCGGACGTTGCAGCGCACCATGTAAAGAACAGCCCGAAAATTATAATGACAATGTAAAGCTTGCACGAAAAATATTATCGGGAGATACCGCTTCGGTAATAACAGATTTGTCCGCGCAAATGGATAAAGCCAGTGAAAAACTGGATTATGAAAAAGCCGCCAAATTCCGCGACAGGATACGCGCACTTTCGGAAACCGCGATGCGTGGAAAAAAAAGCGGCGTATCAGCGGATTTTTTCGCGGGGGATTTCAACAGTTCGCCAGCAATAGCCATTACCCGGGTACGAAACGGACAATATCTATCCAATCAGATAATATATCCGAAACAGGCAGATGGAATGACACCGGCCGACATTATGGAACAAACGATACTATGGTTTCATAATCACGAAAACCGCGAACCAAAAACCGAAAGCCGGATTCCCGTAATTACAAATATTCCAACCCCGCTGTTGTCAACAGTCTATGATTCAAAAATTATGGTTAATGAATCAGACCCCGAGATCCAAAAACTATTAAACCAGATTTCAACCAATCGAAAAGTTTTCGGTCACAAAGAAATCAAATGGCGCGAATCGGTAGACTTGCTGTCCGATTGGCTTGGCATCCAGATAGAACGCGCGGACGTATTCGATAATTCGCATTTGTCCGGAACAAGCCCCGTTGGTGCAATGATAGCATTCGATTCAAAAGGATTTCTTAAAAAAGAATACCGGCATTATAAATTAAAAGACAACACAGCCGCAGGAAACGACATAGGAATGATGGAAGAATTTTTAACCCGGCGACTTGCCACAGCAAAACAGGATATGCCCTCGCTTTTGATAGTGGATGGTGGAAAATCCCAATGGAACGTGGCGCAACGGGTTTTGAGAAATAAAAAACTGAACATCCCAGTTCTGGGCATAACAAAGGGAAAAATCCGCAATGGCGACGAACATTTCATAAAACCGGACAACACAATCGATACATCCGTCCAGAAAGATTCCCCATTGTTCCTTTTGTTGCGCGCTGTTCGTGATGAAGCACACCGATTCGCCGTAACATTTCATAAAAATATCCGTGCAAAGGGCACAACCGCCAGCGCACTGGAAGAAATTGAAAGCATCGGTGCCGGCCGCAGAAAAGCTTTGCTGCGTCATTTTGGCTCTGTTTCCGGTATCTCTGAAGCTACGCGTGCCGCCTTATTAAAAGTGCCCGGCATATCAAAAGCCACCGCCGAAAAAATCTATTTGTATTTTCACCCGGAAAGTGTGTAGAATGTAAAAAGGAAAAGAGAGGGGCATGTTCAGCCGACAATAAAAAATTTCAACAAAGGATGTACAGATGAAAATATTCGTAAATTCCCTTACTGCATTCCGTATGATCGCGGCACTTGCATTAATACCATGCTTAATCTATCAATGGTTTTGGTTGATGTTTATATTGTTCGCTTTGGCTGGCATTACAGATTTCTTTGACGGATGGCTGGCCAAAAAATATAAAGTCACTACGAAATTGGGCGGGGTCATGGATCATATAGCCGACAAATTGCTGGTCACTATCGGATCGCTTCTTATCGGTGTATTCTTGCAACTGTGGATAGTGTTGCTTCCCGTGATTTTGATGATTGCCCGTAATCTTTATATATCGGGTCTTCGCGAATTTCTTGGAACCCAGAAAATCGAAATGCCAGTTCCAAGTCCCCGCATGTCATGGGGCAAAGTTGCCGCGTTTGCCCAGATGACATCTGTGGGCGCGCTTATGCTGGCCATCAATATTTTACCTTTGGTTCCCGCAAACCAGTTTTTGTACTATTTCCTTATGGCATCTATCGCCGGTTTGTGGATTTCACTTGCCGCTTCGCTTATATCCGCCGCACAATATACAGTGTCGTTTTTAAGAAAAATAAAAAAGCTGAAATAATACAGGGGCTGTGTATAAAAATAAAAAATTCGTCTGCTTTGCAAGCATGACGGATTTTTTTATTCATTTACACTCTTCTATCATTTGTGCGATTTCCGCGACAAGAACCAAATCTGTTGATTTCATTTTTTCAATCTGTGCAAGGCCATATAACACCGTCGCATGATCGCGACCACCGATTACACGACCAATTTCAGACAGCGACAGGTTTGTCGCAGATTTTAATGCCGCCATCATGATTTGCCGGACACGGACAATTGGGCGGACACGCGATGCCGAAGTTACATCTTCAAATGACACACCCAGTTTGGCAGCCATAGCACGCGCCATGGTCAGCGGGGTCTTTTGCTTTTGCAGCGAATCGGCCAAAAGACGTTCCGCGACATCCAACGTAACATCTGCGTTCATCATTTCACGCCATGCGGAAATTTTTTTGCAAAGACCCGCGACTATATGGCCATTCGATTCCGCACGCGATGCCAAAGCATCGGCGACATCGGCACGGACACCGGCACGACCAAGCATGTTTTTGCGAACCGTCTTACTCGGCGCGACCAGATCTACAACCAGACCGGATGCCAGAACAGACTGCATTCGGCGATCAAACCCGGTAAGCATTGACGGGGCGGCATTTGCTGTCAGTATGACATTTTTCCCCATACGGACAAGATCAACCAATAGTGCCAAAAATTCTTCGGATGTCGCACGTTTACCGCACAGAATCTGTACATCATCCAGAATGAAAATATCACAGTTGCGCATAAAATCTTTAAAGGCGAATACTGTACGTTCGGTAATAGCGCGTTGAAATTCTGAAACAAATTGTGCACCATCAAGACGCAAAGTGCGACCCCCGTCTTTATTTTTCCGGGCTTCATTTTCAACACATTCCATCAATAGTGACTTTCCACAACCATCCGAACCATATATGAATAACGGGGAAAAAGTAATTTTGCCAGCAGCAGCTTTTTTTGCCGCAGTGATTGCAAAAGAATTTTCTTCGGATGCGATGAAATCATCAAAACCGCTGGATGCAACACATGAAACAGTGGATATGGACGGTTTTTCATAATTCTTTATTTCAATATTGTCGTTCACAGATATACGTGGTATTGTCTGGACGGCACGACCCGTGGAAATCGTTGCATTTAAACCAAATTCCGATGCCGCCGCCTGTATAATGTGGATATAAGTACTTTTGATAAAATCTGCGGAAAATTGGTTGGCTGCTACAAAATGAATCGCATTATTTTCGATGGCACCTGCCAGCGGGGCGATCCAAGAATCAAAAGCCGTGGGATCCATTTTTGAGCGGATAACACTTTTGACTGAATCAACACTCACGGACTTTACTGGATCCACACATGCTGCCATCATCGCCATCTCCCTTCCTTTGATTACCAGTGTCATTTTATATATTGAAAAGTTAAACCAAAAAAACCGGTTCGCAAGTTTTTCTTGATAGAAATTATTCAATTTTTCTCTTGCCACCGATTCGGTTTTTACCAGTATTTCCGCGGCCTGTATATACAATGTATGGACAGTTCTATTATCAGATTTTTACGTATCCGCCATCGGTTTTTTTAACGGCTCCGCACAGTTCAAGCATTACTAGTTCGCGTCTGACATCTGCTATATTTTTTTTGACAAGTTCTGCCAATACAGATTCAGCAACGGGAGTCATTCCCAATTTATCCAACACTTCATTTTCTATTTTTTGAACCTTTTTATCTTTTTTCTGACTTTCAAAAAAATCATCGATGCCAAGGCACATTTCGGCCCTGCCATCTTTAATTAGTCGATTCGGACCCGCGCTTCGCGAATCGGATGGATGCCCCGGAATAGCGTGCACAATCCGGCCATAACCCAATGCAAATCCAGCGGTAGCCATACTTCCCGACTTTTCATCGGCTTCCCCCAGAATCAATTTTTCAGAAATTCCCGCAATCCATCTGTTTCGCATTATGAAATTACTGGCAACAGGCGTGGTTCCAACAGGCAGATCAGAAACTATCGCCCCACGTTCGATTATCTGGTTATACAAACGTTCGTTTTCGGGGGGCCATACATAATCAACCCCACCGGCCAACACCGCAATAGTGTTAAGGTTGCCCGGCGCGGCCAACCCCCCGTCGTGCGCGGCGGTATCGGTACCCATAGCCATACCGGAAACAACGATATATCCGCGCGATGCAAATTCACGTGCCAGTTCATGAATGAATCGCATACCGGCGGCGGTTGCATGACGCGTACCGACCATACCAACAGCAGGCTTTTGTAAAGCTTTGATATTTCCGCGCACGGAAATCACTGGTGGGCGATTTTCTATTAATTTTAAATTGGCAGGATATTCGTCCGAATCATCACATATATAGAAAATACCGCTATGCAATGCACGATCCATTTCCCGCAATACCGAATCGATATGTTCCTTTGGATGATTTAATGATTCGCTTGCCGCCTTTGCAGTTCCGAATCCGTCCAACAGTTCTTTGTATCTTTTCGACCCGATTCCATAAGTACGCAAAATTAATAATTTATGAAAAATATCATCCATGACACACCATTATATAAAATACCATATAAATCACAAACCGATATTTTATAACCTGTTTAACAAACACGAATATGTATAAAAAACGATGAATAACAAGATGTGGAATATTTGAAAAATGTATTTTTTAACGCGGGTTTTCTATTTTTTCCACTTCCATTCGACTTTGCTTTCGGTGCCATTAATCAGTCTTTGTATATTCTGACGATGCCCCCAGAATATAATTATAACAGAAATGACAAGGCATATAAGCCCGACATTAAAATCCATCGCGAATCCCAAAATCGGAAGCACAGTCAACGCGGTAAGTGCCCCTAGGCTGGAATACCCGGTACCCAATACGATAATCAACCATTCAATCGCACACACGACAAAAAACAAGGGATTGATAGCCAACATGAAACCAAATAAAGAGCTTACACCCTTGCCACCCCTGAATCGCAGCCACACAGGAAAAATATGTCCCAATATGGCGACCGCACCGCACAATGCGCCGAATTCTATACCTATAATATAACGACCCAGCAACACCGCTATAATTGCCTTTGCCATATCCAAAGCCCAGGTCAAGCCCGCCAACTTTAATCCCCCAACACGCATGACATTGGTTGCGCCGGTGCTTTTGCTGCCGACTTTTCGTATATCGCCCTTGCCCGCCCATTTTGCCAATAAAAGCCCGAATGGAATGCTTCCAAGAAGATAAGATATTATTATAAGTACGGCATATATCATTTTTTATCCTTATTCATTGACTTTTCAACGGACAATATATAAAATACCCGAAAATGCACGAAAATAAAAGGAAAAAAAGTGGCAAACCATAAATCATCGAAAAAACGTATTCTGGTAACTGAAAAAAAGAACCGGGTTAATACCGCCCGCCGATCCGCGGTCAAGACCGAAATAAAAAAAGCTGTAAAGGCAATCGGTTCTGGTGACAAAGCCGTGGCGGTCACAGCGACCCGTAAAGCCGAATCAAAAATCATGAAATCCGCGGGCAAGACAATGCCGAAAAAGCGCGCAGCGCGCAAGATTTCGCGCCTTTCCAAGAAAGTCAATAAAATAGCTTAAAATTCTTTTGATTAAAATTTCAAAATCCCGCAAATGCGGGATTTTTTTCATGTTCTGCTTTGTATCGTGCGCGTTGCGCACGATACATACATTATTCATTCAAAAAACAGAAAACATGACGGCAAATACAGGAACAATACTAGCGTTTTTTACCAAATACCCAACCATGCCAAATTGGAACAAAAAGACAATCCCTTGGTTCTTTGAATCCGATTGATTCCTTACTTCCGATTGCAGATAAAACTTGATTTCTACGCTGGATATCCCGAATCGCATCCATAATCAAAAGACCACGCTTTGCATTGTAACATTCCAGATGCTGTCCATACTGTTTTTCTTTGACTTCGTTTTTCAAATATTCTGAAAAATCAGAAAGCTGACTGGGCAACATCACTTGCATACAATATTTGGCAGAATCATAAACATCTTGGAAATTCAATATTATATTCAAAAAGTCTTCGGCATACCTGCGGTTTATATACACATAATCCCTGATTACCACCGCCGAATCATCGCATCGCATGGTATAAAGATCACAACTTCTTATAGCAGCACCCAGAATCATACTACCACCTCTTTATTTGACAAGATGATAAAATGATAATATTAGTTTGTCAATATATTAGCGTCGCAACCTTCTGATGCCATCAATTCAAGGGTGCGCCCCAATTCTGCTGTATACTTCTTTCGGCATCCATCGGCGACACAAGAACCTGGGGTGTCAAGATAACCACAAGCACGTCGCGGGTAGAAGCCGATTCGCGGGAACCACCTATTCCAATTATATCTGGATCACCCATGCCGAAACGCGTGTCATTGTTCGATTGGCGTTCAAACCCGGACAATACCAACGTCTGACCAGATTCCATGATTACTTCCTGCATAAAGCTGCGTTCTTCCACTTCTGGCAGCTGCAGAGTTACACCCTGCTCTGTTCCGGTTCCACCGATCGTTTCGGTGCGAATGTTTATAAGCTCGCGCACGCTCATTCTAAATAAAAGCAATATCCGTCCGTTTTCCAATACGTTCGGCAACAGCTGCATAGAAAATCCGGTTTCCAAATCGTCTTGATCCACGGTTGTCGATTCCACAGTCGTAAAGTTACGCGATTCGATACGCTTTATATATCCTGTCGTACGGGTATTTGATACCGGTGCAACGCGATTGCTGCGGGTAGTAACACCGACATTCGTTACCAAAGATATTTTACCCTGTCTTGCCAGGGCGGTAATAAGCGCGTTCGACCCGGCCACGGAAGAAAGTGATCCATCATTGGACAATCCCCGTTCGGCCGATGCCACACCCGACAGCACCGCTATATTCATACTGTTCGTATTTGCCAGGCCGCCCAGCGTATTGGATGGATTCGCGGCAATTGACAACCCAGATGTCGAATTAATAGCCGCCGCCAAATTCAGACCAAATGCCGAATTATTGGATATCGAAACCTGCAGAACCCTTACATCTATTGTTACCAATTGGCTCAATCGTCTATTCTGTCTGTCTATATAATCTGAAACACGCGCCTGAACCGACGGGGGGGCGGTAACAGTAATTGTACCCAAAGAACGCGATACTGTGAAGCCTGCATTTTCACTGCCCCCGATTATGCTGCCGATTGCTTTTTCGACTTCCTCCCATTCATGAAGATTGGATTCCAGAGCAACCAGATTTCCATCATCCGTCTGTATCCGCGACTGATAGCTTACATCGGTGCCAAGGGCATGCAGTGTGAAAGTCTTGGTTTCGGTTTCATAGAAAACTATAGAGCTTTTGTCGTAATACCAAAGCAAGTCAAGATCGGTGGCTACCTGGGACAACAGACCCGACAATTTGCCGGTATATGCAATATTCATGTTCTTTTTCAATCTTTCGGCATTTATCTGGCTGTCGATCTTTACCGGTATTGCCGTTATGGAATGTATATTGTTGGCCAAAACCTGAAGCGAAACCGGATCACCCAAAAGAATTGTCACACCCGTATCGGTTTCAAATTCCCGTGGAAGATTGTTTCTGTGTTCCAGAACTATGGATTTGTTTCCCAGCCATATAGATTCCGACACTGATATCGTATCATTGGAAACTTTTGCCGATGGCTGTTTCGCCATTTGGAAAGCATCATATGCATTTACGAAATCCTGGTCGACCGCGCTTGCGACCTGTCGCGATTCTTTTTTTGCACAAGCACAGACGAACAGCAAAGAGCAAAAAGTAAAAAACAAATATAGTTTTCTCATCTCGAACCTTTTAATTGCCGACTTATGACCTTTATGCCAAATCTTTGGCAAAAACGGATGTCGATTCTGATTGGGCTTTAACCAGCAATCTTCAACCAACAGTCAGAAATTTTTTTATTCCCCTATTGCGGTGCTTACGACAAGCACCCGGTTTCCTTTATAGAATTTCGCATAAGGCACCGGATTGGCACGTGAAAAATTCCGCACCAAAGCACTGGACACATCTATGAATCGCCCCTTGAATACTGCGGATGCTTGTATCGGGTATTCGCGCGACGTGCCCCATACCAGATCCCAACCCTCTCTGTTGCACCATTCTTGCAAAACTTCGCGCAGGGTCGATCCGCTGGCCACAACCCAAGAACGCACCTGGTCAGGTATTTTTGAATCCGACCCGGATGATTCTGTATCCTCTACTTCCATATCGGGGCATTCGTCACATTCGTCAAAGGGCGCATCCGAACCAAGAAACATTTGTGGTCTGGTATCCGGCTTTTTCCGTCCTGATCGGGACATGGCCAATACCTGTGCGCCGTCGTCTTCCAACATCGCCTGGTGCATCAATGGCATTTCAGCCTGGTTTTCATATATGTTGAATCCTATCGGGGCCTGATACCCATGTATAAGGTTTGCACCGCCAGAAAATCCCATTCCATCATTTCCACGCGCGTCCATGCTTATATTATTTTCCACGGTCAAATCCGCGCCAATTTTTGATACTATGCGTATGTTATCACGATCATCACCGGCATACCGGACACCGCTATCTTGTGCGGTGGTTGCGATCTGCATATCGGCATCGGATCCGGGTGCGGGCCAAACCGGCGGCTGCGCAAATTGTTGCGGTGCGTGGTCTTGCAATGCGAACCCATCGGCCCAGCAATAGCCACAACAAGTCGCAAAAAGCGCGAAAATAAAGATTTGTCGGAACATAGAAAGATCCTTCCTTTATAACGTTACAAAACGATTATAACGAGTTTGGAAAAACGACGCAATTAAAAAGTATGCCGTTGCAACACGTTATTTTTGTTTGCTTATATGTCATACCGATAATGTGCGCTGTGCGCACGATGCTCTATTCTAAATGAATAATGAATAGCGGACGAAATAATCTTTTCCAACATTTCGTGTCATTGCGAGTGGTCAAAGACCGCGAAGCAATCTTTTCCGGGCATTCCGTGTCATTGCGAGTCACGCCGTCAGGCGGACGAAGCAATCTTTACAGACGATGGAATTCTTATACTTTCCCTTTTTGGAAAAGATTGCTTCGTCCGTCACCGCAAGCGGTGACGCGACTCGCAATGACACCAGACCACAATGACATCAGACCGCCATAACATCAAAGGCCGAGAGCCGCAAACAGCGCCGACCGGAAGAAGGAATTGCTCAGGGCGATGCCCACGCAAGAACCCGCGCAGTAATACGCGCAACCGGACGGATCGCCGTAGTCGACCCCACTGAAAACCCAAGCCA
This sequence comes from Alphaproteobacteria bacterium, assembly GCA_009777955.1. Classification (GTDB taxonomy): domain Bacteria; phylum Pseudomonadota; class Alphaproteobacteria; order Rs-D84; family Rs-D84; genus WRKW01. The sequence continues at coordinate 29,334 of WRKW01000006.1, forward strand.
ACGAAGCGAAACTAAACCCGGGAATACTTGTTAGCTTACACCAACAGTTACTGCCACCATCTACAACTGGGTTGCCGATATTGGCATAGCTTCCGCACCGCGCACGATACGAATATGTATTCGCGGTCTTTGCCCGCGAATGGCTTATACATTGGATTCCCGCCTTACGCAGGAATGATGGCCACTTTGTTGCCGTTATAATTCTTTATATGTTTGCAACCAGATTATGTTACGCCCGCTTATAAAAAACGCGGGCTTTGCCCGCGTTTTTTGTAAAATGCCTTTTCATTAATCCAAGCTTGTCATCACGGTATCACCAAAACAAGCCACTTTTTGGGTTCCTATATAACAACAGGTCTTGTCTTCCATATCATCACGCCATTTTTGTTCTGCCTCGTCTGCTGCTCTCTCGGCACGGTTCTTCATAATTGCCATTGTTGTTCCAAAACCAGCAAGTGTGGCAGCAGTGGTATTAATACCCATATTCCAAGCTTGATTATTACCACCCACAGTTTTTGTTATTGTTTCAGACTGTTCTCGTAAATTTTGACAAAGTTTTTCCGCAGCTTCTTTTGCTTTACTGTGCTCATCAGTCTTAGGATGTGCCTCTATATTACAACCCGAATCTCTGCTTATTTCCGAACTAATCTCAAGCCCGGAACTTGGTATTTGGCATACATTATTTCCATCGATAGTAACATTTTTTATTTTACCTATAGCACTTTTAATTTTATTAATACAACTATTTGCCACTTCTTTATTTTCGGCTTCTTTATTGTTATTTAATATGCCACTGCGTTTACCTTTGTTGTTTAGGACATGCGTTGTTATTGCGCCAGCACCACCAGTAAGTGCTGCAACACCTAGTGATGTTAACCACCTTCTGCCCTTTCCATCATCAAGTTCGTTTTTATGTATTCTTTTTGCAATTTCATTTATTGTATCTTCTGGAATCCAAGAACCACAATCAAATGAATCTCCCACGGCAAAAAATCTTGTGGTACCAGCACTATTGATGGATAGATGCCCACTGCCTATCGAAGTTCGATCGGACAGTATTTTTTGGATTTCACTATCTGTTGACCGCAGTTCTACAGCTATTGCACAGAAACCATCGCCTGGATCGCGACTTTCTATAAAACTTGTATTAAGCCCATTTAGCGCGTAGTTCATTCTGTCAAAATTTTTGAAATTGGTGCCCCCCGTATGCTTTACCCATGCATAAGCCAAATTTGTACCTGAATTTCCGGACATACAACGATTGAACTCCCTTGTTTTTCTTGCACGGCGTTCTTGCTGTATTGTATCGTTCATTTCACTCAATACATCATTAAATACTTGTCCTACCGCAATTACACCTTTTTCTATTTCTACTTCGAGTGCAGGATTATTATAAGTTTCGCAAAGCTCATCCTGGCAACTAGGATCAACTTTTGTTCCACAATCACCTACGATTTTTTTATTATAACCGGCTGTACATTGTAGTTTGTTGTCTACTGATATCTGCTGTTGAACACTTATATGGGGGGCGTCAACCGCACTTCTCCAAGCATTATCAATAGAATTCGAAGTTCCCCAAGAAGGTGTATTTGATTTTGTCCGAAGCGCTTCTAACACGTCAAAATGATCTTTGCATATAGGATCATTTGTGACTGTATCATAGCAAAGACCAATAACAATCCCCCGATCCAGAGTTCCATCAGCACGTCTGCTGGTATCTATCACTGCTGGAATCCAGTCGTCAACTCCTGTATTAAAGGCACCACCACCAGTATAGCACATGTCATAACCACTGCCACATCTATTTGTTATACAGGATTTAACAGTAGAGCGACATTGCTGACGAATCCTGTCTATTGAGCCGGCACTGAATGACGACGACAGGCGAGTGTTTAATGAAGCAATGGCTCCTGTCGGATCGCTACCAAGTTTACATGGAGCGGTAGTGCAACAAGCGGGGGAAGTACCAGTTGAATTACTGCATTGAAACAAGTTATTGAATACATCCTCTTTATAACTAAATCCATCAAAAACTCCATCTGCGTTTACAAACATTTCCACTTCTACAAAACGGCAACTTGGGTCATTACTTATAATTCCTTCACAACCAAGTTTAATTGCTGGACGAGTGCTAATTCCAGCGATGTCAATAGTGCCACTACTTGCCTGAGCCTGGGCGTAACATGCGGCACCGTTACCTTCGGCACAGCTATTCATTGCACATTGGACAATCGTATCACGGCACTGTGCGCGCGCGTTTTCTACTGCTTGAGCAATAAGTTCGTCAATTTTCCTTTCCATGTTTGTTTTATTTTGACCAATAAAACGTTCGCTGAACACAAGATCAAAAATATCTTCTCTGTTTTCCTGTTTTACAAGATCGGATGGTCTTGGCGGACCGGCATCAGGAAATGTCGTCATATAGCATGCCTGGCTGGTACCAACGGTGTCTATGCACGCCCGGCTTAAAAAATCTTTGATATGTCTCATATTTATAGGTTCTAGATAACAACCCGGAGAATTAAGATCTTCGTTAGTCCTGCAATCTTTACCCTCTAATTTTCCGGCAACATCAAATGATGTTCCGGATTTGCAATAATATGGATTCGGAGTGCATGCACGCGCAAAACACTGGTCGACCAATTTGTAACATGTTGGTACGGCATTGTTTGCGGCATATAGATTGCCTTCTCTTATCAGGGCGGCAATCCTGCTATTTGATTCATTTTCTATCGTTAATTCTGTAAGTGTTTTGCGAGTTTTTCCTTCAAACAGTTTGCGCGCAATTGGTGTCATCACACCATTACAATCGATTTTTTCCGGCTCTTCTTCCCCCAAATTTGATCCGAATAAACCATTAATTGCATCAATCGGACATGTGGCAAGCACATCTTGGCACATGATTTTATTCTGATTAAATTCTTTGTATTGGTCGATTCCTGTGCTTTCTGCACAAAGTTCAAAGTGTTCGCCACAGACATCATCTTTTTTTAAACAATCGGTATATCTGGAAATACAACGTGCAGTAGTGGTGATTTCTGGCATCGGACGATTGCAAGAATATGGGGTGTCTTTTGGCTCATTTACTGGCACCGGAGTTATCCCTATTGTTCTGCCTATGGTTGCGCCGGCGATAGAACGTCCGCCAACAGAACCCATGGTCGGCGTTGTTGGTAAACGGCGTGGGTCATATATCAGCTGGCTGGCATCAGCCTGAGTCAGGGCATAAGGCACCAGACAAAGGGCAAATAGCACCGCGCGAAACATCGAACCTGATTTTTTTATAATCATATTCTTCTCTCCTGGACTTGTCCCAAAAGCACAATGTGCAAAAGGAACCCCAAAAATGGCGCATAACATACATTATGTATATTTGCGATTGCGCCAAAACGACCAAAAACCGCTGTTTGGTTCTGGCATGTACATTCCATTCCATATCATTTTATCATATTCAGGGTTATTGCACAAATGAAAAATAATGAAAAACAAAACAGATATTGAAACCTATTTCTATCGACTCACAATTACATATCGTGCTCTTTTTAACAGAAATTTTAGCAATGGGGTGGGTATTACCCGTTCTTTCTGCCACACTTTACAACCAAACTGGTGCACTTCAAATCATAATCCACAACGTATTAATTATTCACTATTCATTATTCATTCAAAAAACGGAAAGCATTACAATGTTGTGCGCAAAAACGTTTAAAATAATTTTTTCTAAATCAGAACACTTATCCATTTGTTATCTGGATTTTTTATGATATTATCCGAAAAAGGACACAGGAATGGAATTTTTTGAAATCGCTTTGGCGGTCATGCTTATAGTTTTGGCGGTCAGTATGATATCGCTGTCAGTATCCGCCAGGGCAAGCCAGCGCATAAAGGCCATGGAACTGTTATTGGCGCGACAATCCGCTGTACTTGTAAAAACCCAGGGAATCTACCGCGCGCGCGCGGCGGCGGAAATTATCGCGCAAAACGCGGACATGTTATACCAAGACCTATTACAGCACATACTGCCCATTACACGTGCACTTGAAATCCAGCCACGCGACACGGCGGAACATCCCCTGTGGCAAACTTTGGGTGGAATGGTCGATGAATATGCGAAAAATCCCTATGTATTGGAAAATTTGCGCAAGATGATAAAGCTTGATCCAGACACAGCACGCAGTGCGGATGCGTTTTTGACCCGGGCTGAAAAACTGTTGCGCCATTTGTCGGACAATGATCCAGATGGCTTGTTGGCATCTGCATTTGCCGACGGCCTGCTTGGTCAAATCGTGACTTTGCTATTCCAGGCGAAACAACTTGCAAAAGATAACTAGGCTTTGCCGACGCAATAGTTTTCACAATCAGCCATGCAATCTTCTGGTAATCCATAATCCCGTAAAAACATCCAGTCGCCGCTTTCATCATATTTGCACCAGCATTTTCCACCCGATTCGTCTTCTGGAATATCTATACCTTCATCAGAAATAGAACATGTCGCGAATATTATTTGTTCGTTTGTATTTTCGATCTCATATACCTTTTCCCTGCGATTGCGCGCAATTATGCTTTTGTACTTATCTTTTATATATTCTGATGTTTTTTCATACAATTGTTCTGCACCCGGAAATTTGTCTGAAAAATAAGCCTGGTTGCCAGATATATAGTTCCAAATAACAAACACCCCGCTTGCCAAAGCCAACAGGAAAGAAAGCCTGATTATCAGTTTTTTCATATCTCTCTACCTCTGGCTATATTTTACACGATTTTTTAGACAAATGCGAATCGTTTTGTTATAATCCCGAACAACATGTTATCCGAACAAACCATCATATCTATTTCCACAAAACGAACCGAACCAAAATGGCTGCTGGACTGGCGATTGGCGGCATTCGCACAATGGAAAAAAATGAAAGAACCGCACTGGGCGGAAATCGACTATGAAGCCATTGATTATGATTCGCTTAATTATTACAAAGAACCCGCACCAATAGATAACACCGACCTGAAATCGGTTTATGAAAAAATGGGTCTTCCAGAGGCGGAACAACGCGCGCTGATGGGGATGGCGACGGACATCGTGGTCGATAGCCGCAGCGTGCATACTTCATATACCGCGGAACTTGAACGTCTGGGCATAATATTCATGCCTTTTTCAGAGGCGGTTGAAAAACATCCCGATCTGGTGCGAAAATATCTGGGGAAAGTCGTACCGGCGGCTGATAATTTTTTTGCGGCACTGAATGCGGCCGTATTTTCTGATGGAACATTCGTATATATCCCGCCAGATACCAAATGTCCGATTGACCTGGCCAGCTATTTCCGCATAGAAACCGCAAAAATAGGTCAATTCGAACGAACGCTTATAGTGGCCGAAGCTGGATCGGAATTATCATATCTGGAAGGGTGCAGCGCCCCCCGTCGCCCGAATCATCAACTGCACAGCGGGGTCGTCGAAGTCATAGTTATGAAAGGCGCGACTGTCAAATATGCGACCGTGCAGAACTGGTATGCGGGCGACAAGACCGGAACCGGCGGAATTATTAACTTTGTAACAAAGCGTGGACGGGTTGATGCAAACGCACAACTATTGTGGACACAGGTGGAAATAGGCAGCGCGATGACCTGGAAATATCCGTCGTCGATACTCGCGGGGAACAAAGCACACAGCGATTTTTATTCGCTATCCATTACCCGGGGAATCCAGCAGGCCGATACTGGAACAAGAATGATTCATATCGGAAACGAATCGACATCCAACATAGTTTCATACGGGGTCGCATTGGAAAATTCCCGGCAGACCTTTCGTTCACAGGTTATCTTTGCGCCGGGAACCCGCCTGGCTAAGAATGCAACCAAATGCGACAGCAGAATAATAGGCTCTGCGGCGATTGCAAATACTTTCCCAACCATAATTCATAATAATGGCGAAAATGACCAATCGCACGAAGCGACTACCGGGGCGGTGCCGGCGGATGCCCTGCTCTATCTTTCACAGGCCGGAATTCCGACCGATACGGCCACAGCACTTATAATATCCGGGGCAGCCGCGCCCGTAATATCACGCCTGCCCATGGAGTTTTTGGTAGAATCAAAACAGCTTATCCAAATGGCTTTGAACAAAAGAGAATAAAATGTTGCTATCGATTAAAAATCTTTCCGTATCACTGGATGGCAAAGAGTTGCTGAAAGATATCAATCTTGACATAGCCGCAAATGCACGGCATCTGCTGTACGGACAAAACGGATCCGGCAAGACCAGTCTGGTTCAGACCATTGCCGGAAATCCAGATTATAGAACCACCGCCGGCAAGATAATATTTGAAAAGCATAATTTTACGGATATGGCAGCGGACGAGCGTGCAAGAAAAGGACTTTTCCTTGGTGCACAACATGTGCCTGAAATTCCTGGTTTATCGGTAACTTCATTTCTGAAACATTCCATGGCGGCACATTACCCAAAATTAACCGCGGGCGAATTTTTTAAAAAACTGGCAACAGCGCGCGACAGGATTTCTATTCCTGAATCTTGGTTGACCCGCAGCATTAATACAGGTTTTTCAGGCGGGGAACGCAAACGCCTTATGTTCATGCACCTTATCCTGGTGCGACCAAAACTTGCAATATTGGACGAACCCGATTCCGGGGTGGATAACGATACCCAAAAGCTATTCGCGGAAATTATTGCTGAAATGAACCAAAATGGCACAGCTTTTCTTGTAATATCTCACCAAGAAAAATTTACAAAAATCTTCAATCCAACCGCAACTACTACTTTATCCGGCGGAAAAATTGTGGTATAATGCAATATTATCTAAGGAGAAAAAAATGCCAATTAAAAAAGTAATAAAGAAAAGTTCTATCGCAAAGACCCCGTCTGGCAAGCCCGCCAAAACAACAACCGGATCGCAGACGGTTGCACGGCCGCAAACATTGTCTGCATGGTTATTTAAATGGCCATTGAAATTTTCTTTGCTGGTGCTGGTATTCGCTATTATAAGTTCTTTGATAATCGGACTTACGGCGACGTTACAAATAAAGGCGGTTACAACCGCAACCACAGTCATAATGCTTGCGGCCAGTGCGTATATTTTGTTAAGACAATCAATAAAATACGCCGGATCCGATTTGTTGGATCGCCGTGGGTTTCTGATTATAGACATAGGAATCGCGCTTGTCGCCCTTTGTTATTACACTTTGTTCTATGTGCTGGGTCTGCTTATCAGCAGCGATACCATAATATTTATTGTGTATACCCTTATGGCAAAGTCAGCATTGTTGTATTACGCAGCACTGATGCCATTTGCGATTATAGCATTGTATATTATCGGTCTTTCAGTTTTCAATGTTATCGCGATTTACAAATATGCGCGTAATTTTGGTATTCCGAAACTGCCGCTGTTGCTGTCGGTACCATTTGGTATAAGTTTTCTGGGATACCCGGCATACTTTGTGGATTCTCCGAAAGCCGCCACATTACCGGTAAAATCAAAGTGGTTCAACAATCTTATTGACTGGGTCATGCGCGCGCCGCTACACGGGTTGGCCGGATTGTTGTTTACAACCCTTGCTTTCGTGTTTTTTATGAATATTTCCGTTTCCTTGTTGCTTGCGGCATCCCTGGTGGCGTTCTTTATAATGATGCGGATATACGGCCCAAAAAACCTGGCTTCCAAAGGAACCAAATACCTGATATTCGGGGCAATCGCGGTCAACGTGCTGTATATATTGATATTGTTGTATTCCGCTATGGGTACCCCGGCGGCCAAACATATTGATATTTCAGACATAGTATCCATAGAACAGTCTGAAAATATCGAAGTAATAGATGTAAGATAATCGTGCCTGTACCCGCAGACGCGCCCATGGTACCGGGCGTGGGCGCGGGTACGTACACGGATGCGAAAAAATGAATTCAATTATAATATTTATTGGCGCGATTGGCATATTGTATGTTGGTCGTACGATTTTTATTCCATTGCTGATCGCGGCATTTCTTTGGTATCTTTTGAATGCAATTGCCGCATACTATCGGAAAGTCCTTCCCGTTTTTAAAACCGAAATATTACCGCCGCCAATCCAAAAACGCGGGGTTAAGGCAACATTACGTTCAAAACCGATAATCTGTGCATTATGCAAAACCGGAAATTTCGTTTTTGATTTCCTTTCGTTCCTTTTGTCTATGGCGACGTTCGGCGGATTTGTTTATGCATTTGTAACGCACATACGACCGGCTTTCGCAGGACTTGTCGCACGACTGCCAGAACTGCAAGAAAGGTTTTTAATGCTGCAAACCTATGTGTCGGAACAATTCGGATTGGATATAGATACTTCTGTAATGCCCGATACCGGTGCCATGATATCATCTTTGGGGGCAAGCGTGACGCAATTTTCAACGGTATTGGGTCTGGTTCTGGTCTATATACTTTTCATGTATATAGAACAAAGCACTTTTCCAAAAAAGTTTTCGGCTCTATTTCCGGAAAAAAATCAATTCAGTAAAATGCGGTACATATTAAAGTCCATTGATGACAACATGAAAAAATACATGTTCGTAAAGACCTTTATATCGGCTTTGACAGCAGTATCGTCATATTTGTTGATGGATTACATGGGTCTGGAATTCGCAGGCGTATGGGCATTTATAATATTTATAATGAACTATATCCCGACATTTGGAACAATCATAGCGGTGACTTTGCCGATACTGTATTCTCTTATCACGGGAACGGATACGAACCAGACCATCATGATAGCATCGGGTCTTATCGGCGTTCAGATACTGTTCAGCAATATAATAGAACCAAAAATGACGGGCAAGACACTGAATCTTTCGACACTGGCAATACTTATAAACCTTGTATTCTGGGGAATGCTGTGGGGACCGGTCGGAATGTTTTTCAGCGTACCCCTTTTGGTCGCGACATTCATAATCGCATCGCAATTCGATTCTACGCGCTGGGTTGCGATACTTCTTTCCGCAAATGGGGAAATTCCAGAAAAAAAGGGAGAATAGGTAATTAATTTATGATTTAGGGGTCGGATATTTCCGACCCCTAAATCATAAATCAAAACAGTCCGCGCTTTTTTTTCTGCGCAATTTCCGCAAATTCTTCCAGTGCTTTCTTTTGCTTGTCAGAAAGCTTTTTTGGAACTTCTGTTTCAATATCCAGATACAAATCGCCACGGTCGGCGGTACCATTTCGGCTTTGGCTTATAATCGGCATGCCCTGGCCGCGCATACGCATGCGTTCGCCTATTTGCGTTCCCGCGGGAATTTTTACAGCCACTGTCTTTTCTTCTATTGTCTGAACGTCAATTTCCCCACCCAAAGCAAGCGTAGTAAACGGAATATTCGCGCGCATATACAGATCATCACCGTCACGTTCAAAAACTTTGTCCGGACGAATCCGCACATCAATATAAAAATCGCCGGGTTTGCCGCCAAGCGGGCTTGCCTCTCCCTGACCTGTCAAACGCAGTCGCGCACCGTCACTACACCCGGCTGGAATTTTGACTTCTAACTCTCGCTGTTTATGCGTAACACCAGCATCACAATGGCTACACCGGTTTTTTATTCTGCGGCCAGAGCCATGACATTCATGACAGGGCGATTCCATAGCAAAAATACCATTGCGCGTACGCACAAACCCGCTGCCACCGCAAACTTCACAAGCCGGGGCCGACTTTCCATCCGCAGTTCCAAATCCGCCGCATTTTTCACATTTTACGTTGGTAGAAAATTTTACGGTTTCGGTTTTTCCTGTAAACGCTTCGCGCAGGGAAATAACAACCTGATGAAGCAGGTCACGTCCGCGCATCTCGGGCGCGGCACGCTTGCGCCCCGCCCCTGTCCGACCGGAACCACCGAACGCGTTGCGCAACATTTCATCCATCATTTCAGACATATCCACATTGCCGAAACCAAAATTAAAGTTTCCACCCCCGAATGGATTTCCATTAAATCCGCCGCCGGATCCATTTCCGCCCGCAAACGCCGCATCGCCAAACCGGTCGTACGCGGCTTTCTTTTGGGGATCTTTCAGAATATCAAAAGCATTATTTACTTCTTTAAATTTTTCTTCGGCCGCCTTGTCCCCGGCGTTTTTATCGGGGTGACACTTTAACACCAGCCTGTGATAGGCTTTTTTAATCTCGGCATCTGACGCATTTCGCGCCACGCCCAAAACTTCATACGGATTTTTATTCATTGACAGTCACTGGGGTTTATTGCCAGATATATAATAAATCTGGCGCGAAAATCAAGCCACTTGCAATTTTTTTTATATTCCGTTATATTGTCCCCCGTCATGACAACCCAACCCAAATCTTATTCGGCAAGCGATATCCAGGTTCTGGAAGGGCTGGAGCCTGTACGTCTGCGTCCCGGAATGTATATCGGCGGTACGGATGAAAAGGCCTGGCACCATCTGCCCATCGAAATATTGGACAATGCTGTCGACGAAGCTGTCGCCGGATTTGCAAAAAAAATAACCGTATCGCTGATTGATGCCAAAACCATTGAAATATCCGATGACGGTCGCGGAATACCCGTTGACGCACATCCAAAATTTCCAGATAAATCCGCACTTGAAATCATATTCTCGTCGCTTCACTCCGGCGGAAAATTCGACAACAGTGTTTATAAAACAAGCGGCGGATTGCATGGTGTCGGATCGGCGGTCGTAAACGCTTTGTCGGCCAGCACGACCGTTACTGTCGCACGCGACGGATATGTGTGGACTATCAATTTTTCACGCGGAAAAACATTGGGGGCAATTCAGCGGGGCGAAGCCACAAAAAATCGCGGAACCACAGTGCGGTTTACTTTGGACGATCAGATTTTCGGTTCAAACGCGTCTTTCAAACCCGTAAAAATATATCGTATGGCGCGTGCAAAGGCATTCCTTACCAAAGGTGTCAAGATTGAATGGAAATGCAACCCGGAACTGATTACCGAAGATATGATTCTGCCCGCAACTGCAACATTCCATTATCCCAACGGCGTTGCTGACTTTCTGGAACAAAAGACCACCAGTAAACCGCGCCTGTTACCAAGGATATTCAGTGGATCAGTGGATTTTCCGGATGATTCGGGACACGTTGAATGGGCACTGACCGTATTGACCGATGAAAATGGGGCGGCATCCGACGACGGATTTTTTACAAGTTACTGTAACACTATCGCCACAATCGACGGCGGAACGCACGAATCGGGATTTCGTACCGCTATTACCCGCGGATTAAAAAACTATGGCGACAAAATAAACAACAAGGCCGCCGCGCAAATTACCGGTGATGATGTATTCGACAGCGCATGCGCAATTGTAAGCGTATTCTATAAATCCCCGCAATTTCTTGGCCAGACAAAGGAAAAACTTTCCAATCCAGAAGTCGCGCGGTATGTTGAAAAAGCTCTTTCCGACCCATGGGAATTATTTTTGGCATCAGATCCAAAAACAGCAACGGCACTTTTGGAATTTGTAAATAACCTTGCCGCGGCGCGGATAAAAACAAAACAAGTAAAAGACATCGCGCGGAAAACACCTACAAAACGCGCACGTATGCCGGCAAAGCTGGCCGATTGCAGCAAGCATGGCATATCAGGAACCGAATTATTCATAGTAGAGGGCGAATCGGCGGGCGGTACTGCCAAACAGGCACGCGACCGCGCGACCCAGGCTATTATGCCCCTGCGCGGAAAAGTTTTGAATGTCATGTCGAACAGTGATGAAAAATTCGGCGCGAACAAAGAACTGGGCGAACTGATAGACATTATCGGCGCAGGAACGGCAAAAGACTGGGACGAATCAAAGTTACGCTATGAAAAAATAATCATCATGACCGATGCGGATGTCGACGGTTCGCACATTGCATCGTTGCTTATGACCTTTTTTTACCAAGTCATGCCCGGACTTATCCATAATGGACATCTGTACCTTTCCTGTCCGCCGCTTTATAAATTGACCGTCGGAACCGAATCGGTATATGTTGCCAGCGATGAAGAACTGGAAGAATTGAAAAACGGAAAATACAAAGGCAAAAAACAGGATATCAGCCGTTTCAAAGGTTTGGGTGAAATGATGCCAAACCAACTGAAAGAAACCACCATGGATCCGAAAACCCGCCGGCTTATCCGTGTAGAGCTTCCACCGCGGACAGAAGATGGTGCGGAAGACGCGGAAAAAACCCGGGTATTGATAAGCGAGCTGATGGGTAAAAAACCCGAATTTCGATTCCGATTTATTACAGAGCATGCAAAATTTGTAAAAGATTTATTTGTATAAACTTTTACCGGGTCGGGTTCAATTGAACCCGAAGTGTTCATGCTCGGATATACAACATAATTTCCGCATATCAAATCTCTTTCAGAATAATTACATTATACCAAAAAACCAACATTAAAAAGTGAGATAATATGCGAATCTATTTTGAATTTGCGACGGATTATATTGCAAGTTCTTTATTGTCAATTTTTCTGATATAATATCCACAATAATAATATAAATGGAAGCTATAACATGCACTATAAAGACATTGGACTTTCGAACACCAAAATAATGCTTTTGGATGCGTTACGCGGCGGATATGCCGTACCGGCATATAATTTCAGTAATCTGGAACAATTACAGGCAATAATATCCGCCTGTGCGGAAACACAATCGCCAGTTATACTGCAAGTATCATCCAGCGCGCGAAAATATATCGGGGGGGCGATGCTGACCGCATTGGCACGCGGGGCGACCGAATATGCAAAAGAGCTTGGTATGACGGCACCTATGGCATTGCACCTTGACCACGGTGCAAATTTTCAAATATGCAAGGATGTAATAGATATGGGATTTTCCAGCGTAATGATCGACGGATCCGCCCTGCCCTTTGAAAAAAATGTCCAACTTTCCGCACAAGTTGTAGAATACGCGCACAAATTCGATGTATCAGTCGAAGCAGAGCTTGGTTCTATTTCAGGAATAGAAGATGAAAAAATCGGTACCAAGTCCCATTATACAAATCCCGATGAAGTTGTCCGATTCGTAAATGCAACCGGAATCGACAGCCTTGCCGTATCCATAGGTACAAGCCATGGGGCTTATAAGATGAAATCACCCACTGATACATTGCGGTTTGATATATTGGAAAATATTGCCCAGCTATTGCCTGATTTACCATTGGTTCTGCATGGTGCATCAAGCGTACCCCAAGACATTATCGCAGATATAAACAAATATGGCGGAAATATCCCAGATGCGCGGGGAATCCCGGAAAATCAACTGATTCGCGCGCGCAAAATAAATATTTGCAAAATAAATGTGGATTCCGATACCCGTTTGGCATTTACCGCCGGGTTGCGGAAAATGCTTTCTGAACAACCATCGGTATTCGACCCGCGCAATTACCTTTCAGTTTCTCGGGATATGATGAAAACGCTTTTTAAAGATAAAAATTTGAACGTGATGGGATCTGGCAAACTGCAGAAATAATGGGTCATGCCTAGATTAGATAGATAAATTTGCCCATAAGGGTATGATTTATCTATCTAATCTAGGCATGACCCGAAATAATGCTTGCGCAATAATTTTTTCATGTGCTAGAATCTTTTTGACAAAAGGAGTCTACCATGGAATTCGGACATGTTAAACGCTCTACTGAAGAATTGATAAACGCATCTGTGGCACGCCAGAAACTTTGGATGTCCCGCATGCGCGAACGCGGCAAGGCATTGCTTAAATACTTAGCAAAGCATTCTGTCAAAACCATGCAAACCATTGTTGCCGTGACCCCATTGGTAAATAAATTACAAGACAACGATGTATCACGCCAAAGTTATTGGAACAAGCTGGTATATTTGCTGTCGGTGTTTTCTGTGCTTGCTGTGATTGCATTGGCTGGCTGGCTGTTGTTTGGTCAAAGTTACGTCCAAACAACCAATCATATAGTGGAAACTGAAATGATATCCGAAGAACAGCCACTGGAAGCAGAACCAATCGTGCAACCGGTTGAAGAAATAGAACATGTTTCACAACCAGAACCAAAACCGACGGTCAAAACCGTGGCTTTGATTGACGATACAGACTATACAGTGCAAAAAGGCGATTGCCTTTGGGATATAGCAGTAATCAAATTCGGTGATGGGTTTAAATACAAAGTTCTGGCGGAATATAACGATATAACCGATCCAGATCGCATATATCCAGGGCAAGTTTTGAAAATGCCCCGATAACTACATTAAGCCCCCGATTATCGGGGGCTATTTTTCTAATCGGGTCTGTCGTTTTAATTTACGTCACCCATGTGCAGGTTAAAACACTTCATAAACCGCTATGCCACAAAATTTACTGTCTTTCATATATTCAAATAAATTAACGCGGACAACGCCCGTATCTTGTCCGGCATGTATCAGGTCGTTACCGAACAAAAATCCCGTATGGGCTATCATATCTCCGCGGACAAATTTGTTATCCACCCCGCACCGTATAAAAAACACTATTGCATCTTGTGGCATTTTGGCCAGCAGTTCTTGTGTTAAATCCACACGCGGCACATAGGGTACTGACATTTCAAATGGCATCGCTGCACCATAATTAACACCGGTCTTATCTTTGTACCATTTCTGCAAATCAACCCGCGCAAAGGTTTCAGCATGATGCCCCGTTTTTATCGCCCCAATCAGCCCCATCGACACAGTATTTGGAATCCAATCGGTTTCCGTCCAATGATTACGTTTGAACCAATCTATATTACCGTCTTTGTATCTGATTTTTTGAAGATCTAATCCACTGCTTTCCGAAAGCACGGTTTCGACAAATGTCAGGCAATCGAACGCGTCTGTTCTGTAAACCGGATCGGGATCATATTGCGCGCCCTGCCCCTCGCCCAGCGGATCCAATACATACGGCACACCTATATACCGCATCGCGGCGGATTCAAGCGATGATTTTTGCATCGCACAACCAGCCAAAAGAATCACAAGACAAAGTTTTTTCATAGTTATTTTGGATTATATCCGAATATATCCCGTTCCCCCCAATCCATATCCATCTGGCACCGCGTGGGCAAGAATTCAAAACATTTATTTGCCAATTCCAACCGATTTGTATCTGCAAGCATGTCGGTTAAAACACGTTTCAAGTCATGCAGATACAAAACATCAGTCGCTGCATAATTTTGTTGTTTTTTTGTCAGGGTTCGTGTCCAATCGCTGGTGGTTTCTTCTGCACCACACATTTCTATTTTGAATAATTCTTTCAAAACATTATGCAGCGCGTGCCCTTTTTTTGGACGTGCCAAAAGCACCGCTATCTTGGTACAGAACACCGGTACTACCCATATTCCCAAACGCTTGTAAATCATCAGCATATCCATACGGGCATAATGAAAAATTTTTACAGACTTCGGATTCGCCAACACCTTTGTCAGATTCGGATATGTTTGACCGTCCTTTATCTGTATAAGATAAAAATCAGAACAATCCAAAGCGCGCAACTGTACAAGGCACAACCGGTCGGATTTCACGTCCAGCCCCGTTAATTCTGTATCTACTGCAAGCTCTTTGGATACCATCAGCGCGCGCGCCTGTTTATCCGACAAATCATGCTGTTGGTATATTATATTCATACCCCTATCCTTTTAATCATGGAAATTGCGTCTTCAAGGATTATTGCCGCGGCCGCTGTATCTATCGCAGTTTTTTTATCTTTTCTTTCCTTTGCCTCTGCCGATGTCAGACGTTCATCTATAAATGTGATCGGGATATCCACAGTTTTGGCCAGTATGTCTGCAAATAATCGAACCGCATGCGTGGTTTCCGAATCTGTTCCATCCGCATGCTGTGGTAACCCGATAATAATTCCAACGACTTTTTCAAAATTGGCGTTATCAATGATTACTTTAACCAAATTGTCCGCATCCATAATAACTTTTCTTGGAAATATAAATTCCCTGCTTTCGTCCGATACCGCCAATCCCACACGACGCGCCCCCCAATCAATACCAAGCAAGCGTCCTTTGGCGGGCAATTTGGCGACAAAATCCTTGAAATCTGCGAAAATCATAGTATTATTATACGGTAATTTTAACAAATAGCAAACACGAGCTATAAAATGTCCTTTACCAAACAACAATTGCAAAAATTCGCCCACCTTATACGTATCGAAATAAGCGATGATAAATTGGATCAGATGAAAATCGATTCTATAATCGACTGGCTGGATAAATTGAAAAAAATCGATACCACTGGCATCCAACCCATGATTTCCCCCGCGGAGCACACTGTCAAACTGCGCGACGACATCGTGACAGACGGCAATATCCGTGATGCAGTGCTGGCGAATGCGCCGGATAATACCGGAAAATCCCGCGGATATTTTGCCGTGCCAAAAGTTATGGATGAATAAAATGATAGATCTAACCCTTGTTCAGGCAATTGAAAAACTTCGCGCGCGGGAAATTACAGCTATAGAACTTACCCGCGCATATCTTGATCGTATCGAAAAATTCGGCACGGAATTGAACTGTTATATAACCGTTACCCCCGAAAGGGCACTTTCGGATGCGGCCGAATCAGACCGGCGTTATGCAAATGGTACCGCACGACCGCTGGAAGGAATACCACTGGGCATGAAAGATCTGTTCGCCACAAAGGGCATTCGTACTACGGCCGCATCGCGCATGCTTGAAAACTTTATCCCGGAATATGAATCCACGGTTTCGCAAAAGCTGGCTGATGCCGGATGCGTGCTGTTGGGCAAGACCAATTTGGACGAATTCGCGATGGGCACAAAGTGCGCGACTTCCTATTTTGGCGCATCTATAAATCCGTACCAACGCGAACAGTGTCTTACGGCGGGCGGTTCTTCCGGTGGCACAACATCTGCGGTCGCGGGCGGATTGGCGCTTATCGGAACCGGAACCGATACCGGCGGATCCATCCGTTTTCCAGCGGCGGTTACGGGTTTGGTCGGCATGAAGCCGACATACGGCCTATGTTCGCGATTCGGCTGCATCGCATTTGCATCATCGCTTGATAGTCCCGGCCCTATTGTACGCAAGGTTGATGACGCGGCACTGATGTTGTCAGCAATGGCCGGTTATGACACCAAAGAATCGACAAGTGCCCCGCAAGCGGATGCAATCGCGACTGTATTGCGCGAACCATTAGCCGAACTTTCATTAAAAGGTTTAAAAATCGGCATCATAAAAGAATTTAAAGATGTGGAAATTTCTGCCGATATGAAAAAACTTTTCGATGCACAAATAGCTAATATAAAATCCGGCGGTGCGGAAATTATGGAAATATCAATCCCAAATATTTTGGACGCGCTGGCTACATATTATGTCATATCACCGGCCGAAGCGTCCAGCAATCTGGCACGATATGATGGGATGAGATACGGTCTTCGTATAGAAGGCACCGGTCTGGAAGATACTTATAAAAAAACCCGTGCAGCAGGGTTCGGAGAAGAAGTCCAGCGGCGCATGGTTGTCGGTACCGCAGTACTGTCATCCGAATCGTACGAAGTATACTTTATGCAAGCGGCCAGGGTTCGACGCATGATAGACGACGCATTCAACAAAGCATTTGAAAATTGCGATCTGATTATATGCCCAACCAGCACGATAACGGCATTTTCGCTGTCCGACAATCTTTCAGTGCTTGAAATGTACGCACTTGATATATTTACCGTTCCGTTCAGTTTATCCGGTCTGCCCGCGTGCAGCGTTCCAGCGGGATTTGCCGCAAATAATCTGCCACTGGGCATGCAAGTTGTAGGTCGCCGTTTCGATGATATTCGCGTATTGCAACTGGCAAAACATATTGAAACTTTTGCTGGTCTTGATAATCGGCCCACGAAAGTGATGGGGGAATAATATGACATATACAATAAAAGGAAAAACAGGCGAATGGGAAATTGTAATAGGGTTGGAAATTCATGTCGAAATTCACAGCAATGCAAAGTTGTTTTCCGGCGCATCCGCCGATTATAATCCGTCGATACCACCCAATACACAGGCATCTTTTATTGATGCGGCGATGCCCGGCATGCTGCCAGTTCTTAATTCTGAATGCGTTAACCAGGCAATTCGATTCGGACTTGCGATTAATGCCGAAATTTCCCGCCGGTCGATTTTCGCACGAAAACAATATTTTTATCCAGATCTGCCATCTGGATACCAGATTTCCCAACCTGCTGGCGAACCACCCGTCATAGGCCGGGGATGGGTCGAAATTATCGGCGATGATGGAAATCCGAAAAAAATCCTTATCGAACGCGCCCATCTTGAACAAGATGCCGCAAAGAATATGCACGACAAGCATCCGGAAAAGTCATTCGTGGATCTTAATCGGGCGGGGGTGGCATTGCTGGAAATCGTGGCATTCATAGACATTACCAACAAGGAAAAAAATTCTTTTGTTACCTCGCCGGACGAGGCAGAACGCTATCTTCGCACCATCCGGGAAATAGTCCGTGCGACAGGTGTGTCGAATGCCAATATGGAAGAAGGAAGTATGAGAGCCGATGTCAATGTATCGGTTCGACCAAAGGGGGCAACTTTTTTCAATGAACGTTGCGAAATCAAAAACACGGTGTCATTTAAATTTATAAAGGCGGCGATAGAATACGAAGCCCGTCGCCAGATTGAAATCATTGAAAATGGCGGTACGATAGAACGCAGCACCATGCGCTTTAACCAGGACAGTGGCACAACCAGCGTTCAGCGCAGTAAAGAAAATGCCCTGGACTATCGGTATTTTCCAGATCCTGATCTGTTGCCGTTGGTTATCACGGACGAACAGATTGAAAAGATACGCGGCACCATGCCTGAATTGCCAACAGCACGCCGGACACGTTATATACATGAACTGGGTCTTTCTGAATACGACGCAACGCGCCTTACCGAATCGATGGATATTTCAAAATGGTTCGAAAGTGCCATCGGTGACAAGAAAGAACGCGCAAAGCCCATAGCCAATTGGATGATTAGCGAACTTTTTGCCCATCCGGAAAACTGGTCTGCCGATGATTCGTTAACCACAACCCGTGATTCACGGCAAATCACCCCAATAGATTTGCAAGGGCTGGTTGATATGATCGCATCCGGTGAAATCAGCGGCAAAATAGCAAAAGATATATTTATAAAGATGCTGGACGGCGAATCGGGCAGCCCCTGTGATATAGCACAGCGTCACAATCTGCGTCAGGTAAACGATACAGGTGCGATAGAAAAAGCCGTCGATGATGTACTTTCCGCTAATGCCGATTCAGTCACACAGTACCGCGACGGAAAGATAGGACTTTTTGGATTTTTTGTCGGCCAGGTTATGAAAGCCACCGGTGGCAAAGCCAATCCCGGCACCGTCAATGAAATCTTGAAAAGTAAACTAAACTGAAAAAGAGAAACATAATGCAACCCGTAAAAACCATAAAATACGAAGCCTATGCGATAACCGGAATACAAGTGTTTGATTTTAATCCGGATAACCAATACGATGTTTATAAGAAAACACAGCAAGCACGCGAAGAACAGTCGATAATCAAATATTGCCGGGCAAGACGAAAATAAGCGAACCAAAAGAGAAAATATTCGTCGATAAATATAATTTGAAAAAGGCGCGCCGACCAATCAGAAACAAAGGGAGAGAGAAGCAACCCGAAAGGATCTTATTATGAAGCAGGCAAACATCAGGCGGAAACTGGAATCCAAATCTAAAAACAGAATGCCGGAAATAACATACCCGATGCTTGAAAAATGCTGGGCAGATTATATTTCTAATAGGCATTTGGAAAAAATAAACCCCGATAGTTTTTTACAGTTCGTCCGTCAAAGACATCCGGGGCACAAAGCACTGGGCATGTGGTTCATAAAAACATTTGTCGAAAAAAGAATCGAATTGCTTCGCAAGACAGATCCAAAAATTTTCCGAACCCCCGAACCCGTCAAAATACCCGAAAAAATTCAACCACAACCCGCACCCGTTTTGTTTGAATTGTCTGCGGAATTTATCGAAGAATGCTGGTCATGGTACAGCAGATATAAAGATATATATATGCTTACCGGATTCGGCCTTGCACAATATGTAAATAGTGAGGCACGGTTGAAATTCGGCGCGGGAAAATTCACGCTTGCAAACCCGGATCAGATGGATAGTTTTATAGATAAAAAATGGATGGCGGGAAAAACCAAAACATTATGAAATCATTCTATATAAAGACCTTTGGTTGCCAGATGAATGTTTATGACGGGCAACGGATTTCCGGGATGCTGTGCGGGCTGGGCATGATGCCGACAGACGACGTTACGACGGCTGATTTAATAATCCTGAATACCTGTGCCGTGCGGGAAAAAGCCAGCAATAAAGTTTTTTCGGAATTGGGGCGAATTCGCAATCGCAAAAAGCCGGATGCTCTTTTCGGAATTATCGGATGCGTCGCGCGGGAAGAAGGCGCGAATTCTTTTCGCCGCATTCCAGAATTGAATTTTGTCCTTGGACCACAATCGTATCACAAGCTGGCCGACATCATAGAAAACCCGGATGCTAAGTTATTGAATATTGATTTATCCGGATTGGAAAAGTTCGATGCCCTGCCCCCCATGATCGACAACCCGGTTGTCGCATATATACCAATCCAAGAAGGATGCAATCACTGTTGTACTTATTGCATAGTGCCATATACCCGCGGAAGGGAATTGTCACGTTCATTTGATGATGTTATAAATGATGTTCATGCGGCAACCGGTGCCATAGAAATTTGCTTTTTGGGTCAAAATGTAAACGGATATAAAGATAAAGACGGCAAAAACCTGGCCGACCTGATCCAGGCAACGGCAAAGATTGAATCAGTCAAACGAATCCGATTCACATCCAGTTATCCGACCGAGATGTCAGACGGGCTTATAAAGCTGTTCGGGCAAGAACCAAAGCTTTTACCCTTTTTAAACATGCCTATACAAAGTGGGTCGCCCGATGTATTGACACGAATGAATCGTCCATATTCGTTGGTACTATATATAGATATTATTGAAAAATTGCGGGATGTATGCCCGAATATACAAATATCCAGTGATTTTATAATAGGGTTTCCGGGGGAACTTGATTCAGATTTTGAAATGACCTGTGACATAGCGCGACGAATCGGATATATAAATTCATACAGTTTTAAATATTCGCCCAGACCGCATACCGCCGCCGCGACAATGGATAATCAGATTCCGGAAAATATAAAAAAACAGCGTCTTAAAATTCTGGATGATATACTTACGGAAAATAATCGTACATTTAACGAAAGCTGTATCGGACACACCATGCCCTGTTTAATCGAGGGCCGGGACAAGACCGGGGGACATCTGCTTGCCCGAACGCCATACATGCAGCAAGTGATTATCGCAGCAACTTCGGCGGCGGCGGTTGCACCAATACAAAACATTAAAATAACTTCCGCTAATAAATGCTCTCTGCGTGGCAAAATAGTTTGATTGCTGATTGTGTGTCATTGCGAGTCGCGTCATCGCATTAGTGTCATTGCGAGTGGTCGAAGACCGCGAAGCAATCTTTTCCAAACATTCCGTGTCATTGCGAGTCGCGGCACCGCTTGCTGTGACGGACGAAGCAATCTTTTCCAAACATTCCGTGTCATTGCGAGTGGTCAAAGACCGCGAAGCAATCTCTCCAAACATTCCGTGTCATTGCGAGTCGCAGCACCGCAAGCAGTGACGGACGAAGCAATCTTTTCCAGCATTTCGTGTCATTGCGAGTGGTCGAAGACCGCGAAGCAATCTTTTTCAAGCAGGGAAGTATAATAATTCCATTACCTGAAAAGATTGCTTCGTCCGCCTGACGGCGTGACTCGCAATGACACCAGACCAGAATGACATCAGACCGTCATAACATCAAAGGCCGAGACCCGCAAACAGCGCCGACCGGAAGTCGTCACCGGAATCGGACTGGGCGAAGTTCGCGCAATCGTACGCGCAGCGATACGCGCAATTGGACGGAACGCTGCCGTCGAGCACGAAAACCCAAGCCGACGAAGCGACACTAAACCCAGGAATGCTTGTTAGCTTACACCAACAGTATCTACCGCTGTCGGCAACAGGGTTACCAAAGTTAAGGTATGTTCCGCTTGTGCTTGAACACAGGCTTGCGCCACTGAATTCTGATACATTACTTCCGGTACAGTTTGTTAATTTCCAATCCCCAAGGGATAGGTTATTACAATCATTACTATAACCACCCGTACCAAGGGCGGAACAATAGGTGTAACTACCGCAACCTGTTGGGCTATTAGGTTTCGGCACACACGCAACAGCGGCAACAGAATCATGTAATGGGATTATCGTTAATACTGCAAGGATGCTTGTTAGCTTTATTGTTTTGTTAAATGTATTCATGATACTCTCTCCTTTGGGTATATTTATATTATACCATATACCATGACAAATGTCAATTTGTATTTAGTCATGTAAAGTGAGCGGTTTTTTAACGGCAACTTTGTTGCCGTTAAGAATCTGTCCACGAAATTATTGACTTTTACAATCTCGACGCATGTATATTGTAACTTGACAAACTGTTTTGCTTGTATTATTCTGTTGCATGAATAGCAAGGCAGAAAATATGAAAAAACAAACCGAAAAACCAGATATTTCGTTAATTATTCCATGTTATAATATAGAAGGACATATAGATGACTGTATGCAGTCTGTTATGTGTCAAAAAAACATAAGAAAATGCGAAGTAATTCTCGTAAACGACGGCTCTGTTGATTCTACGAAAAAAAAGCTTATGAAATATGTAAAAAGATACCCAAAGATTGTACAGCTGGTTGAAAACAGATATAATCTTGGCGTATCTGCCGCACGCAATATAGGATTGGAAAAGGCCAAAGGAAATATTATGTTCGTTGACGGCGACGACATGATAGGTGG
This sequence comes from Alphaproteobacteria bacterium, assembly GCA_009777955.1. Taxonomy (GTDB): domain Bacteria; phylum Pseudomonadota; class Alphaproteobacteria; order Rs-D84; family Rs-D84; genus WRKW01. Next base: position 52,251 of record WRKW01000006.1, read on the forward strand.
CAAGCTGGAATCCGGAATCGACACATATTATTTGGAAAATTTTTTGGATACCTTGAACTCTAATCCGGGTGCCAGCATGGTTGTTGGAAACCTGTTGGTGGTTGATCATGACAATACCAGAATGCTTTGTGCCAAACGATTTAAAAATTTATTCAATCATTCGACAAAGAAAACAATAGATATCAATTCGGCATTGGATTTATTGGACAAAAGGCTTAGCAGTTGTGCCATCCTTTATCGTGCCGATATCATACAGAAATACAATCTGCGATTTATGCCCCAACTTACTTATTTTGAAGATGCCGATTTTGTAATAAGATATGCGTTCAAAGGTGCCCCGAAATACCCAAGCGTTCTGGAAGTTGTTCCGGACTTTTCACATTCGTATTACATATATCGCCGCAGAACCGATTCGGCCATGACCAAATTGTCTTGCCATTCTGAAAAGTATATGCGCCGATTGGAAAGGACACAGAATAAATTGGCATATTATTCCCGGTTTTTATTGCGATGCAATGGATTAATGGGGCCGGATTCCCATATATATAATATAGTTGCGCATCGTTTCAGCCAAACAGTCAAAAACATAAATGTATATAAAAAAGATTCTGATGCCGTTGCCTATGAATCTTTATCCAGAAAATATATCCCATGGCAGTGTGTGGGATGTACAAAAAACAGATGTATTGCTTGCGGGAACAACGATATATTGCTGGCGACTGCGGAAAGGTGTAAAAACGATTTGTTGCATGGTCGGCGGCGTTAATAACCGTAATTCCTGCTTGCGCGGGGATTTTTTTTTCGCTATGCTTCCCAAGTCAAAGAGGGGATTTATCATGAAAAAATTACTAGTATCCGTGCTTTTGTCTGTATCCGTGATGTTTGGCGCGATATCGGCTGAAAAGAAAAAAGAGCCCATAAACCGGCTTACAGACGAAGAAATTTACCGCGAGCTTAAAAAGTTCGCATTGGTGTTCCAGTCTGCTCGCGATAATTTTGTTGAAGAGGTAGATGAAAAAAAAGCGTTGGAAGCCGCGATGAATGGAATGTTGGCGGCACTGGATCCTCATTCTTCTTATTTGACCGCCGATGAGATGAAAGATTTTACCGATAAATCAAGTGGCAGTTTTGGTGGCCTGGGCATTCAGATTACAGCGGACAAGGGCGTGATTCGCGTGATTTCCCCAATTGATGACACCCCGGCGGAACGTGCCGGAATCAAAGCCGGCGATTATATCACACATATAGATGATGAACAGGTTGGTGGATTGACCCTTACCCAGGCTGTGAAAAAAATGAAAGGAAAGCCTGGGACAAAAGTAAAGCTTACAATCATGCAACAGGGAAAAGAGCCAAAAACTATAACCCTTACACGCGATATTATAAAGGTAAAATCTGTAAAGCATGAACGAAAGGGCAGTGATGAAGATGTCGGATATATACGTATATCGGATTTTGGTGCGACCACGACAAGAGAATTGCGTGAAGCTATCACGGCTTTGGAAAAAAAGAAAGTAAAAGGTTATATCATAGATGTTCGTAACAACCCCGGCGGCTATCTGACCGCGGCAATAGGGGCAACGGACGCGTTTCTTGATGGCGGCGACATAGTATCTACCCGCGGGCGCGATAAAAAAGATATGGATGTTGCGCGCGCAAAGCCGGGCGATTTAACCAATGGAAAACCGATGGTAGTATTGGTAAATCATGGGTCGGCATCGGCATCGGAAATTCTTGCCGGCGCGATACAGGACAACGGCCGCGGAATTGTTATGGGGACACAGACTTTTGGAAAGGGCAGTGTGCAACAGCAAAAACCTTTTGCCGATGGCACCGCGATTCATATTACCGTTGCGCGGTATTATACGCCCAGCGGAAACTCGATTCAGGGGGAGGGCATAACGCCAGATATAGAGGTCTTGCATTCAAAAGTGGAAGTCTTGGAAAAAAGACGCGATTTGTTTTCAGAAGCGACATTGTTGGGCGCATTGAAAAAAGACGACAAAGATAGTGCCAAAAAATCAAAGGACAAGGATAAAGGCAAAGATGATGATGTTTCAGATGAAGAGTCCGATGGCAAAGTCGATTATCAGTTGAATCGTGCCATAGATATGGTACACGCGATGGCAAGGTTGGAACAGCGTAAAGCGGAAAGCGCGAAAAAAGACGCAGAGAAAGAAGAAAAGAAAGACGAAGATAAATCATAGGGCGTAAATCGTTTTACGTCTTACGAAGATCCGCCATGCTTCCCGTTTTTTTGAATGAATAGTGAATAATGAATAATTAATGCGTCGCGCAAAGCGCGACACCATCTTCATGCTTTCCGACTTTCGGTCGGCATTATTTTCAGCCCTATCGTTTTAATGGTTCTTAGAAAAATTATTCATAAAGGGCGTGGCTATCCGTCGTTCCGCTTCAAGCAGCTTTTTAACCTTTGCTTTAAGGATTTTCAGTTTTTTCATAGCGGAATTTGGATCGTCATAGTTTTCGTACCAGTCTTTCAAAGCTTTATTAACCGAATCCATTTCTGCATAACCTTCGACCCATTTGTATTTACCATTTTCATCCACTCGCAGTATAAGACTGTTTGATTCTGGATGTGCTGAAAAATGACGAAATGGGGCGGCCGGTCTAAGATATGCCCATTCTGAATTCAATCCATATTGTACCGCGTCAAGAATCATGTTGAATGTCTGTTCTTTGTCGGGAAGATCTTTTAATGACATTAAAAGTTGTTTTCGTCTGTTTTTTGACGAAGTTGTTATTTTTATTTTTTTCATTTCTATTATCTTTCGTTGTTTTATTTATCGCAAAATTGGCATCTTGGTATTATTTGCTGTAACACTATATTACAAGTGTGTGTTTTGTCAATATTTTGTTTGTTGCTTGTTTTATTTCTTTGGCGTGGTATAATTTGCACCTATTAAGAAAGGTGTTTGTAAAATGGTAAAAAAGATGGAAAGAATTATAACCGATGGTAATTGGGCGGCGGCAGATGTTGCATATCGTTGCAGCGAATTTTCAGCAATTTATCCGATAACCCCGTCGTCATCGATGGGGGAATTGGCCGACGAGTGGGCATTCCAGCACAAGAAAAATATATGGGGTGCGATCCCCGGTGTTATAGAAATGCAGTCCGAAGGCGGTGCCGCGGGTGCTATTCATGGGGCCTTGCAGATGGGGTCATTGTGTACGACCTTTACATCGTCACAGGGGCTTTTGCTGATGATTCCGAATATGTACAAGATTGCGGGTGAACAAACACCGTTTGTTATGCACGTAGCGGCCAGGGCCATTGCGACGCATGCTTTGTCTATTTTCGGGGATCATTCCGACGTGATGGGTGTCCGCGGTGCCGGCTTTGCCATGCTATCCAGCCATAATGTACAACAGGCTCATGATATGGCCGCAATCTCGCATGCGGCGACATTACGTTCGCGAGTGCCGTTTTTACATTTCTTTGACGGATTTCGCACAAGTCATGAAGAATCGCGCATGGAAAGGCTTTCAGATGATGATCTGCGCGCGCTTGTTCCGACAAAGACTTTGTTGGCGGCACGTGCGCGCGGCATGACCCCAGATAATCCAACCATCCGCGGTACAGCACAGAATCCGGATGTTTTTTTCCAGGGTCGCGAGGCAGCAAACTTGTTGTATGATGCCGTGCCAGAAATAGTACAGGGCGTAATGGATGAATTTACAAAGCTGACGAATCGCAAATATGGATTGGTTAATTACTTTGGTGATCCAAAGGCCGAAAATGTCATAGTTGCGATGGGTTCGGGGGTCGAAACCATAATTGAAACCCTTAACCATCTTCCAAAGGGTGTCGGTCTTGTCGCGGTGCATTTATACAGACCGTTTCCTGTGGCTGCGTTCCTGTCCGCATTGCCCGACACAGTGAAACACATAGCCGTGCTTGATCGTACAAAGGAACCGGGCAGTATTGGCGAACCGCTTTATCTTGATGTGGTTGCCGCAATTAATAAGTCATCAGTTGGCAATTCATCGCAGCCCGGGGCGGATCAGCGACCGGCAATTCAAATTTTTGGTGGTCGGTATGGGCTTGGCTCTAAAGAATTCAAACCCCGCGATGTAAAGGCAATTGTAGAAAATATGATGCTTGGAACTTTGCGGCATAACTTTACCGTTGGCATCGATGACGATGTGACGAATTTATCATTGAAAACCGATCCTGTATTCGCCAATGATGATAAAGGTTACAAATCCGCCATCCTTTATGGTATTGGTTCTGATGGCACTGTTGGCGCGGTCAAAAACATAGTGAAGATAGTTGGTGAAAATTCCGATCTGTATCCGCAATCCTATGCCGTATATGATTCAAAAAAATCCGGGGGACTGACTGCATCCCATTTGCGTTTTGCGCCCGAACATATACGGTCACAGTATTTGGTAGAATACGCTGATTTCATTTCCGTTTCTAACTTTACGATCGCGCAAAGATTCGATGTTTTCAAGGGATTAAAACCCGGTGGCACTGTTATGATAAATACCGGGCTTGCACCGGATGATGCGTTCGCAAATCTTCCGCGCGATGTCCAAGAACATTTGTTGCGCATGCGTGCGCGTGTTTATTTCCTTGATGCCAACCGTGCCGCGCGGGAATTGGGTTTGGGTAATCGTATCAATACTTTCATAATGTTGAATTTCTTTGGCCTGACCGAAATCATAAATCCGGCGGTTGCGGCAAAGGCCGCAAAGGATGCGATCGAAAAAACTTACAAAAGGAAAGGTGCGGATGTTGTAACTGCGAACTGGGCTGCGGTTGATCGTGCGGCGGATTTCCTTTTCGAATTCAAATTGCCCGGCAAACCATCGGAATTTGCGCCGGATTGGATCCCCGCCATGATAGCGGATGCACCGGCAAAAATCGCGGGCGTGCTGGGTGAAATGGCTGCTCAACGCGGTGATGCCTTGCCGGTATCGGCATTCACGGATAAAGATGATGTAAATTTCGCATACGGCCAGTATCCTGTTGGCACCAGCAAATATGAAAAACGTTCCATTGCTGAACGTGTCGCTATATGTGATTTAAGCAAGTGCATACAGTGTGGAAAATGCTCGATGTTGTGTCCGCATGCGGCAATCAGGATGAATTTGGTAAATAAATCAGCAACGGGCTTTGTGGAATCAAAAACCAAAGAGCTTGGCGATGATATGTGGTTTTCGCTGACAATCTCTCCCGCAGACTGCACGGGATGCCAGGTCTGTACAAAAGCATGTCCGACCGGCGCATTGCGTATGGTGTCCGCAAAAGAAGCCATAGACACGGGTAACCAGGATGCATTCGATGCGGCCAGCAAACTGGCACCATTCCCGCGGGAAAAGCTGAATCTGAATATTCCAAAGCATATCGAGCTTTGCGAACACATGTTCGAATTTCCCGGTGCCTGTGCCGGATGTGGTGAAACACCGTATATAAAGCTGATAACGAAATTGTTCGGCGATCGTATGGTTGTTGCAAATGCCACAGGCTGTTCGTCAATATATTGCGGAAATCTGCCAACTACCCCGTATACTACAAATGCTGCGGGTCGTGGTCCGGCATGGTCAAATTCATTGTTCGAAGATAATGCCGAATATGGCCTTGGCATGCGTCTTGCGCTGAATCAAAGACAAAATGCTTTGCGGGCACTGTTGTTCGAACTGGGATATCCGAATGTGGAAAAACTTTTTATAGAAACAGATATCGAGAAACAACGTGAAAACGAATCGGTTGTGCGCAAATGGTTGGCAAAATCGAAACATCCGCGCGCTGCGGAAGCGATGTCATTGGTGGACGCACTGGTTGAAAAATCTTTGTGGATTATTGGTGGTGATGGTTGGGCATACGACATTGGTTTCGGGGGACTGGATCATATACTGCATAGTGGCCAGAATGTAAATATTCTGGTACTTGATACCGAAGGTTATTCGAACACGGGTGGCCAGCAATCAAAGGCAACCCCGTTCGGCGCATCTATGAAGTTTGCTGTCGGTGGCAAGGATCAGCATAAAAAAGATCTTGGTCTGATTGCGATGATGTCGGGTGCATATGTGGCACAGATTGCGATGGGCGCGGATCAGCCCCAAGCGATTCGTGCAATTCGTGAAGCAGAGTCTTTCCCAGGGCCGTCGATTATACTGGCATACAGTCCATGTATTTCGCATGGATATGACATGCAGAATGGTTCGGCGCACCAGCGTGCATTGGTGGATGCGGGCGTATGGCCATTGTTCCGATTTAATCCGTCATTGATAGAGCAGGGCAAAAATCCGCTGATTATGGATTCTGGCGGAAATGTTTGTGTTGGTCCTGATTGCGAATCGGCAGATAATCCGGAACTTGCGGCATTGGAAAAATTCCTTATGACCGAGGGGCGATTCAAAACGGCCCAGGCCATGAATCCAACGCGGTTTGCGCGGCTGGTGGCGCATGCGGCCAGTGACAATGAATACCGCCGTGAACTGAAAAAGCATATTGCATCGTTTGTTTTGCAACGCAAAATATGCGATTAAATACTGGGAAAGTTTCATAACCTAAATGTTCGACGGGCTTAATTACATTTGTGGAATTTAACTTTCCATCTGAATTTTGAATCGATTCTGCAACGAATATAGCCTTTTCTGTAATACCATTCCCCGCGTCGGATATCGGCGCATGGCATAAGTATTTTTGTGCCAAACCCACAGAATATAATGTCGGCACTGGCGGTATGGATTTCTGTCGCTCGCGGTGCATAGATATATGAATAATGGGTTTCTGGTCTGTTTATTGCGATCATACTTTCATCTAGTAATTCGATTTTCATAAATGCCTCTTTTTGTGACTATTTATATTAAATAGAAAAAGGATGGTTTTGTCAAAAATATTGTCGGCTTGCTTTTTATCCCTTTGCATTGCGAGAAATAAAATGTAAAATGCCAACCTAGGGGCGCGAGAAAAGGATAACCAAAAAGGTATGTAAAAATGAATTTTAATTTTAATAAATTATTTGCCCGGAAAAATGTTGTATGTGTTTTAGGTCCTTATTGGGGGGATTCTGCCAAAGGGAAAAAGCCATATTTTTTTGTTGATGTCAAATTTTGCGGGGATTATGGCCGTTGGAAAAGAACGCGTTTCAGTCACGAAAGTAATGATTTAAATATAAAACATGTCGCGCGTACAAAGGCGAATACTTATGCCAACATGATGAGAGAGAAGATAAAATAAAAATGAAAAAAATATTTCCGCTGATTATTTCTTTTGCCATTTGCGCGTGTACATTTCAGACGAAGCAGCGTGGGTATGTTTTTCCGGAAGATACTGAAGAACGGCTGATGACGGTAAAAAACACCGCAGATCTGGAAGAAAAGTTTGGAAGTCCTTTGGCGCGTACTGTATACGGGGAATCGATCTGGATATACTATGGTGCGGATGAAAATTATCACGGGCCATTCCCGTTGACTTGGGATAATCGGAAAGTATTGCTTGTGCGGATAGACGGAAACCGTGTGATGGATACGAAAATCCTGAATGACAAAGATTTGCCCGATGTAAGAATTGCAAGTGGTGCGACCCCCATACCCGCGGAAATCCAGCTTAATATGCTGGAAGAACTGGTAAACAACATCGGTCGTTTCAGTCCGGCGGGACTGGGGCAGTAAATTGCACTTCGTATATTTGTATGATATAATCAACCGGATAGAGAGAGACGAATCGAAAGGTTTTCGTTATGGTTGCTAAAAAACTAGAGTTTAAGAACGGACAGTTCGTTGTATATCCGACCCAGGGTGTCGGAAAGGTTACGCGTGTGGAAGAACAAAATATCGGCGGACAAAAAATCCATATGATAGTGATAGAATTTGGCCAGAACAATATGATTCTGCGCGTGCCGCTTGAAAGGGCAGAAATTTCCGGCCTACGCCCGCTGGTCAGCGCAAGGAAAATGGACGAAGCTATTGACAGCGCAAAGCGTGCCGCGGGTGCAAAGCGTATGATTTGGGCGCGCCGCGCGGCGGCATACGAAGAAAGCATAAATTCGGGCGATCCGATGAGATTGGCGGAAGTAGTGCGCGATCTTCAGCGACGGTCGGCAGCGGATACCATGACATTTTCTGGCCGCCAGCTTTATATGCGCGCGCTTGAACGCATGGCCCAGGAGTTTGCCGCCCTGCATAAAATAGATGTAGAATCGGCATCTGATAAAATTGAAGAAATTTTGGGTGTGCCAAAAGAAATCGACCTTAACGCCGCGGAAGAAGATGGCGAGGAGCCATTTGAAGAAGAAAAATGATCTTCAATCTGGTGTAAAAAAACACTTTCAATATCTTTTGTCTTTTACTATTATGCCCTTGAATATAAGCTAAGGAGAGGCATAATGAAAAAGTTTTTAGTGACTTGTTTTGTGATGTGTATGCTGTCAATTCCAGGCCACGCAGTGTTTCGATGTGTGGACAATAGAAATCCTGGTAATTGCACTAATATAGGATCCAATCTTTGGAGAGCGCATGGTTGTGCAACACCAGGAGCGTCGGAATTTTTTGGAACTTTTCGGTGTTCAGATACACCGGGAACTATGGGTACAAAAGGAACCCCAAGTAATACAGGGGGGGCACATTGTTGGTGCAACCTTACAAGAACTCCTAATGGCGGATGGGTATATGCGGATGTTTCTGCTGGAACCGCTCCCGCCAATCTGGTAGCGCCTGCACCGCCTGCTTCCGCCGGGAGTTTTGAAAATTTACCACCAAATGAAGAGTGTAGTACGCTAGTGAATACCGCTAATTCACGATTAGCTGCCGCCAGAACAGAAATAGACAAAATAGAGCCTGCCATTGCTACGATAAATGGTGCAGATACACTGATCAAGGCACAAGCTGCTGAAATAAATTGTCTGAAAAAATGTTCAGAGGCCTGTGCAAATGCTGCCAGAAACGCGGGTAGTTTTCGTAACGGATTATGGCAATAATTCTGATATTCTAGAAAGGATGCCCGATGAAAAAACTTATTTTCGGATTTATGTTAATATGTTCCGTGAATGTTGCCTTGGCTTCATCATGGCCGGCCAATTGTCCCTCTGGAATGACAATAGAAAATGACAGTAACGCTGTTATCAGGGATTCTAATAATGATTCTAGCTATGATTGTACCCAGGTTGTTTTGTGCAATAATTCCGCGGTAGACGGGTGTTTGTTGGGTGAAAGAGGTCTGAACCATACCGATGCAAATACACCATCCAGGGGAACATATAGAATTCCCACCACCGGTAACAATATAGAAAACGAAGTATGCTGGGCTAAATGATAAAACTGAATAGCAAGAATTTATCTTTTCGGTGCTATTATTGTCATTGTTGTAAAGACCAATTATCTTTTTAACTGCAACGAAGCTATCGCCATTCCCGTTGCTGGTCGCGCCGTAGCGATAGCAAAGGTGGAAAACAAAATCCCTTGTAAAAAAAAGCTATTCGCGGGCAAAGCCCGCGAATAAAATTATAATTTCTGCCGATCTGCGATTATCGACTAAAAGGGTATGTCATCGCCTATTTGTGCGACAGATATTTCCTCGCGCGGTTGTGGGGTTGATTGCGTTTGGCTGTCGCCATAGTTACCACTTTCCCCCGATGACTTTGTTCCGCCCAAAAGTATCATTTGTGCACCCATGTTTTGCAGAACAACTTCCGTAGTCCAGACATCTTGACCCTGTTGATTTTGCCATTTGCGAGTGCGCAAGGTGCCTTCTACATAAATTTTTGTTCCTTTTTGCAAGAAACGTTCTGCCACTTCGGCAAGGTTGGGGTTAAAAATTACCACACGATGCCATTCTGTCTGCTCGCGTCGTTCCCCGGTGTTTTTATCTTTCCAAGATTCGCTGGTCGCCAGCGAAAAAGTTACGATTTTCCCGGTCTGACTGCTGCGCACCTGTGGATCTTGACCCAAATTTCCCAGCAATGTCACTTTGTTTATACTTCCTGCCATGATTCTTCCTTTTTTTGTTTTATCATGTATGAATTAAAGCGAAAAGCATGTGTTAAAGCAAGAAAAAAGTTATTTTTTCACCGCCCACCAAAGTCCCATCAGCCAACCAATGCCTGTCCAGCCGAATACCCAGCTGGAAAATCGAACTTGAGCCATTTGAACCCCGGCAATTTTATTCTGCCGTGCCAACCATGCTGGAAACATCCAAATGATCCAGATGATACCGATTGCAAATATGTATTTAATTATCAAAACGGCCAGTTTAAATTCCATACCTTGCCTTTCCACCCAAATGTTCTTCAATACGCAGCAATTGATTGTATTTTGCCACGCGGTCTGTGCGTGACATACTGCCTGTTTTAATCTGGCCGGCATTTGTTGCGACGGCAAGATCCGCAATCGCTGTATCTTCCGTTTCGCCCGAACGATGGGATATGATAACCCCGTATCCTGCATCTTGTGCCATTCTTATCGCATCGAAAGTTTCAATAAGGCTGCCGATCTGGTTTATCTTTACAAGAATCGCATTGGCTATCCCCGAATCAATCCCGCGTCGCAGACGTTCCGGATTGGTAACAAACAGATCATCGCCGATCAGCTGGATGCGTGAACCGATTCGTTGGGTCATCAATTTCCATCCGTCCCAATCGTCTTCGGCCAATCCATCTTCGATTGATATAATGGGATAACTGGCAATTAAATTTTCGTAAAACTCTATCATCTGTTCAGATGACAGTTTTTTTCCTTCAAATTCGTATTTTCCATCCTTGTAAAATTCCGTTGATGCAACATCCATGCCGAAAGCTATGTCTTTTCCGGCCGTATAACCTGCGGTTGAAATTGCTTCCATAATCGTATCAAGTGCTTCTTTTGTGCTGTTGAAATTTGGGGCGAATCCACCCTCGTCGCCGACGTTTGTGGAATTTCCGTCTTGTTGTAAAATGGATTTCAAGGAATGAAAAATTTCTGTTCCCATGCGAATTGCTTCGGATTCAGTCTTTGCGCCAACGGGGATAATCATGAATTCTTGGACATCCAATCCATTGTCTGCATGCGCGCCGCCATTGATAATATTCATCATTGGTCGGGGCAGGGTATTTCCATTTGTTCCGTAAATCGTGGCCATGTGTTCGTATAGCGGTCTTCCTGTCTGTATAGCGGCGGCCATTGCCGATGCCATGGATACAGCAAGTATCGCGTTCGCGCCCAAGCGCGATTTATTTTGCGTTCCATCCAAATCCAGCATTGTTTTATCCAACAGTTTTTGATCGCGTGCGTCAATTCCTTTTATCGCCGCTGCGATTTCATTGTTTACGTTGGCAACGGCTTTGGATACCCCTTTGCCCATAAAGATTTTGCCGCCATCACGCAGTTCAAGTGCTTCGTGGGTTCCGGTTGATGCGCCGCTGGGCACTGCTGCGCGACCGACCGCGCCGCCGCTTAATGTAATTTCTGATTCTATTGTGGGATTGCCACGGCTATCTATAATCTGCCGTGCGTGCACTTTAAGTATTTCAAACATAATTCCTTCCTTTCTTTAATCGCATTTATAGACGATAGAAAGGGCAAAGGGCAAGGGGAAAAATAATGGACAGAATTTAGAATTCGTAAAATGTGGGATGATATTCGATTCGCGTACTTTTATTTACATTGCGAAATTTTCGCCAAGATATACTTTGCGTACAACCGGGTCTTTTACTATTTCCGGTGTCGTGCCATGCTTTAATATTTTTCCATCATGCAATACATAAGATCGGTCTGTAATACCAAGCGTTTCGCGTACATTATGGTCTGTGATTATCACCCCCAGTCCGCGGTTTTTTAATTGCGACACTAATGCGCGAATATCATTTACCGCAATTGGGTCAATTCCTGCAAAGGGTTCATCCAACAAGATGAATTTCGGATCCGTGGCCAGCGCGCGGGCTATTTCAACGCGCCGCCGTTCACCACCCGATAAAGATGTTGATGGTGCGCATCGCAGATGGGAAATCGAAAATTCTTCCAGCAAGCCATCCAGTTTTTTCTTGCGGGCGGAAGCCGACTTTTCTACGACTTCCAGAATAGCCATGATATTCTGTTCGACCGTCAGTCCGCGGAATACGGAATTTTCCTGGGGTAAATATCCGATGCCCAGGCGTGAACGCTTGTAAAAAGGCAGATGGGTTATATCCTGGGAGTTCAGGAAAATTTGCCCACCGGTGGCCTGTATCTGGCCGGTAATGCAATAAAAACAGGTGGTTTTTCCGGCCCCGTTTGGTCCCAAAAGGCCGACCGATTCGCCCTGACGTGCGTGTATGCTGATATCGCGCAAAACCGACCGCCGACCGTAATTTTTTGATAAGTGTTCAATTTTCAAAATGCTTTGTTTCATATTCGTATCCGTGTTCATAGATAGTTAAAGCTGTATTACCAATTCGTTTGTCCGCAGTGTGTCGCCATTATCGCTGTCTACACGGACATTTCCTTTCAGTGTCGCATTTTTTTTCACCTTGTCATATATCCCGCTGTTTGCCCTGATATCATCGGTTACCTGCCTGTCATTATCGATGCGGATTGTTCGTGCTATTATATCTGTCATAAATACTTTATCTGGATCAAGATATTCTTGTCGTGCAGTTTTGGCCTTTATGCTGAATGGATTGTTGTTATTATCCAATCCCGAGAATGAAAGATTTTCCATTTTAAACTGATTTCTGGCAATATCACGCATATTTATTGCGGTAATTGGTGTCCAAAGCAACTCTTTGTTCAGTATCGGCCCTATTGCCAGCGCGGCCAGCATTACCAGACCCCATCCGGTAAAGAAAAACTGCCACAGGCGTTGCAGTCGCCGGTGTCGGCCGGAAATAATAAAGTGTCTGCGGGATTTCATCAATAAAGACTTTATTACAAAAATCTTTGCTTTGCAACCCGATTTCTGATAAAATGCTGTAAAGAGAGAATGTGTTATCCATGAATAAGACTTGTCTGATATCTGTGCTTTGTATCCTATGCTTTGTGACGGTTTCGCCGGCACTGGCTACCAGTATAACAATTAAGAAAGCGGATTCCGTCCAGCCCCAGAAAAAGGAAGCCGGTGGTCTGTTGGACGGCAATAGCCTTATCCCGACCGCTATCACTCTGGCGACTGGAATTATAAGCATGAACCAACAAATGAAAGCCCTGGAAGGCGACTGTATCCCGACACAGGCAGAAATTAATTGGGTTTCAAATATGATAAAGGAACAGGCAAAAGCTGGCAAGGATTTCAGCAGAATATTGAATAATATTCCCGCTTGTAGAACTCATGAGGAATACAGAGATTTGGCGTATCAGCAGAAAAATTCGAGATCCGGCAAAGGATGTTATGAACTGTGGAATTCAAAGGCAGATGAAAATATGATTTGGCATAATGCCCCGAAAGCAAGCATGGGCAAAATTTGCAAATCTGGAAGCAGCGGTACATATACGGGGTGTGCTTCGAAAGATGAAGAAACTGTGTCCAATATATACGACATATTTGCAATGATAGATTTTACGTCTGCGGACTATACGGCAAGCGAAGCCGCAATGGCAGCAAGGCTTACAGAAAAGCATGACAAGTGTTCGCCGGTTAAATTAAGGGCGAAACAGCGCGAGATGTGGGGCGGATTCTTGCTTCAGACAGCGGGTAGTGTTGGGGTAAAACAGGATATGGGCAATGTTCTGGGATCGGTTAACCAGATTTTACAACAGGGACAGGGTGGTACATTAAATACTATTATGGGTTTGGGTCAGGGACTTATGCAACAGGGAATCAGACAATAAAGTGCGGGGCGTTTCTGCGTTTATTTTCTTCGTTTTTCTTTAAAAAACTCTTTCAAAATCTGTGATGATTCGGATGCGAAATCTGGTTGTTCAAAGATTTTTGGCTTCCATAAGTGCTGATCGGTATCGTAGATGCGTGCGTTATGCAGTATCCCGCCGCCTTTTTCATCCCGTGCCGCAAATATAATTCGCCCGATTCGTGCAAATGAAATAGCCGTCGCGCACATTGCACACGGTTCCAGGGTCACATAAATTTCACAATCATCCAGAAATTTCCGACCAAGCTTTTTTGTTGCGGCGCGTATTGCCACCATTTCTGCATGCAGGGTAGTGTCGCGGTTTTTTTGCACCCTGTTTTCACCGCGTGCTATTACGTAACCTTTGCATGCTATGATCGCGCCGACGGGCACATCATCATGCGCGGCGGCCTTGCGTGCTTCTGCCATGGCTAATTTCATAAAGTCGGTTTGCTTTTTCGCTTTCATGATGATAACTTTACTTTTATGGAATCTAAATTGCAAATTATTTCCGGGAAATATCGCGGGCGAAAGCTGATGTTGCCTGTGAAAGCCAGGCCTACCCAAAACCGCGCACGTATTGCGTTATTCAACATGCTGAAAGAAATCTTGAACGTTGGTGAAATTACGGTTTGGGATGCCTTTGCAGGCAGCGGGGCTTTCGGTATAGAATTTTTGTCGCGTGGTTGGGCGCGGCATGCCATATTTACGGATAGTGATGCGGATGCTATAAAAGTAATTGGTAAAAATCTATCCGGGTTCAGTGCGGATGAATTTGTAATCCGTCATTCTGATGCTTTGCGTGTTTCAAATGAATTTGGTTTGTTGGCCGATGTGGTTTTTATAGACCCGCCATATTCAAACTTGGTCGTTGCTGAAAAATTGATCGATAAATTAAAACCCGGTGCGATAATAGTATGGGAAATGGAAAGTTGCCAAGAACCAAAAATTGGATATGAAATACTTAAAGATAAAACTTATGGCCGCGCAAGGTTTTTAATTATGGTGAAGAAATGATTCAACCGAAATTATATCATCTCTCAAACGGGGTTCCTGTTATTATTGACTATCTGCCGGGAATAGAGGCGGTAAACGTGGCTGTATATGTAAAAAGTGGCAGCCGGAACGAATCGAATCCCGCAGATTTTGGAATATCTCACCTGATGGAGCATATGGCACTGAAAGGGACAAAGACCCGTGATGCAAGCGAGATAACTGTTGCTATAGAAAATGTGGGCGGCGTTGTAAATGCATACACGGGTTTTAATCTTACCGCGTACTATGCAACAGTGCCGGTGGAACACAGGTCGCTTGCTGTAAACATCATTGCGGATGTTGCGCAAAACCCGATTTTTCCGGAACAAGAGCTGGAAAAAGAAAAATTAATAGTATGTCAAGAGCTGTTGACCTATGAAGACCTGCCAGAAGCTGTGCTGGAAGATAAGCTGTGTAATACCTTGTTTCGCGGTGGGATGCGGCATAACATAGGCGGCAGCTTTGAAAGCGTCCGGGCCATGACGCAACAACAGATAGCAGAATTTTATAAAGCGCGCTATTCGGCAAAAAACAGTGTTATTGCCATATCTGGTGGTGGTTTGGAAAACCCGGTCGAAATTTTGGCGGAATTAGAAAGCAATTTTGAAAGGTGGGCATTGCACGATGTAGATAAATATGAATTTTCAAACTTTGTGCCGGGTTTTTGCCATACCAGTAAAAATGATCTTTCGCATACCTATTTCAAATTAATATGGCCGGTCGCGCCAGCGATTGCGCGCGACACTTTGAATGTTGTCGATATGTTTTTGGCTATCTTGGGACAGGGGTTCGGTTCAAGATTATTTCAAGAAATTCGTGAAAAACGCGGATTGGTTTATAGTATAGGTGCCGGAAGTATGGCGTTTGAAGATATAGGAATTGCAAGTATAGAGGCCCAAACTTCCAAGACCACAGTAAGCGAAACAATCCACAGGATTGCGGATCTGTGCGGAAAAATAAAAGATGGCGCAGAACCATTGACGGCACAAGAATTGACCCGGGCAAAGGAAATGACCAAGGGTGCGTTTCGAATGGGATTGGTTACGCCGATGCGCCGTGCAGATTTTTTTGCCACGCGCAGTATACAGTTTGGCGGATTGGATGATGTACAACAAAATCTGGATTGGATAGATTCGGTCACACTGGATCAGGTGCGCGTGGCCACACAGGAATTTTTTTCACAAAAGCCGTCGATTATCACGCTGGGCATAGAAAATGAATTGCCACTTACAGAATGGCAGAATTTATTTTAAGGATAAATGCAGCCGTCAAGCCTTTCGTTTTTTTGAATGAATAGTGAATAATGAATAATGAATAATTAATGCGTCGCGCAAAGCGCGACACCATCCCCAACATTGTCACTCCGGCTCTTTTAAAAGAGCAGTTAAGAATGTGTTCACTTTACATGACTAAATACAAATTGACCTTTGTCATGGTATATGGTATAATATAAATATACCCAAAGGAGAGAGTATCATGAATACATTTAACAAAACTATAAAGCTAACAAGCATCCTTGCAGTATTAACGATTATCCCATTGCATGGGTCTATTGCCGCTGTTGCTTGTGTGCCGCAACCGCCCAATAGTCCGAGCAATTGTCCAAGTGGTGGTATCACCCAGTGTCCTGCTAATGGTATGAGTGGTAATGACATATATCAGGATTGTAATAGCCTATCCCTTGGGAATTGGAAAGTAACAAGTTGTACCGGAAGTAACGTATCAGAGTTCAGTGGCACGAGCCTATGCTCTAGTACAGGCGGAACACAAAATAACATTGGCAATCCTGTTGCAGACAGCGGAAATAACTGTTGGTGTAAAATAACAAGTATTCCAGGGTTTAGTGTCGCTTCGTCGGCTTGGGTTCTCAGGATC
>WRKW01000007.1 GCA_009777955.1 Alphaproteobacteria bacterium
AGCCGCCAGCCTTGTTGCTACTGTATTGAATGCGACCCAGATTTCAGCTATTAACAAGATATCTGAAGCGGCTGATAAGTGTCAGGGGGCGATTGAATGAAAAAGCTGATCCTGATCTTTTGTATGATTATGATATCGACCGCAATACCCGTAATGGCCGCATGGGAGAATGATCGTTTTCAAGAGATTCATTTTCAGGGTATGGATTCAGATCAGATAAACGAACAGCGTAAAGAACAGCTTTATAAAGATCTGCTTAGACCCTATATGCTTAGAGAAGGAGATTTGCCTTTTTCTGTAAGTTTTAATGAAGAAGAACTATCATTGCTTGAATCTTACATTCCAAATTATTTAGATCTTTTCTTCAATGCTACGATTGTCGATACCGCCATCAGAACCCTGGTTCCGGAAGACGAACAATCGTTTGTTGCAGAGATGTATCTGTTTGTAATGGATTCTGATGGCAAAATTTCCCCCCGTGATTTGATTTTTATTTGCCTTTCGGCTGGTTGGGATGTATCCGACAGACATGGTGAATATATGTGCAAGGAATTTGCTAATATGTTACTGGCTCCTTTTATTTCACAGGATGGTGTATTATCCGCCGCGAATGAATGCCATCGGAAAGGGGGCATTTACCATGAAGGCGAATGTTTGGGTAGGGATGGGCATGCGCTTTTGTATTACGATGCTTGCAAGCGAACTGATGGGGATTGGACCAGATGTATCCGTGATTTCAAAGATCTTTCTACCAATGTGTTGACAGGAAAAGAATTCGTATATCAGTGGGGTCGCATGAAAAAACCACCGTTTAATATGACTTGCAAGAATGAATTTGAATCACGGGGGAGTCAGGATTTTCTTCAATGTACCGCCGGTGGGAAGGCGTATGAGTTCGAATTTGACAGTTTGAATAAAGATCAGGGACACTTAGCAGAAAGCTCTGTAAATAATGCAATGTGCAAATTGTTTGGTGGAGAACCTATGAGATTTACGGGCGGTATGTATTCAGGTTTTCCTTGCAGACTTTCAAAGGTAGGGTGCGAAGAGCTTAATAACTTTGCGAAAACAATTTGGCATTCTGCAAAATTTGTTAGTTATTCGAAAGATGAAGTCTGCGCATTAAAAAGTAGTCGGGAGTTCCAAGGGGATGTCTATACACACTCCCTAAAAACTGCATTTGGGATAGATCCGAAAGTATTTTACAACGCTGGGATAAATACTCGTGCAGAAAATGCAAGAGAGCAGGCCGAAAAATATCTGCGTATGCAGCTTGCCGGACACCCGGAAGTGCCGACTGGTACACCCATATACTGCGAACCGTACATAAGAACAACCCTTGAAAGAACACCTTTCATAAGTGATTATGTTCTTACTTGTCGTGTGGGAGATAAAACCATAGAATTTTTATTCAAAGATCTCGGTGAGGCTTTTGATTATGAGGTAAGGGCTGGTGATGTTGCAATGGATTGTATAGTAGAAGCCGGCGGTTCATTTCGTGGAAAGACCTGCAGAATCAATAAAGAACAATGCGGTATTCTGGATCAATATCTGAAAGACAAAGGCTTACAAGGCGCACGATATGACGACAGTATACGCGGATGTGTTTTATTAAATGCCCAAACCGCTCACCGTATAAACAGGGGAATAGAAATCGGTGTTGGTGTGGTAGTGATTATCGGTGGTACGATAGTTACGGTTTACAGCGGTGGTATGACATCGCCTGTCTTGGTTTATGGCGGTGCGATGTTGATGGGTGATGCCGTGTTTTATGGTGCCATGGCGGTAAACGATCGTTTGGAAGATACAAAGTCCGCCCGCAGATTTCTGTCGTTTTTGGAAGATGCGAATAAATGCCAAAGCGTGGATTGCGTTGCAAAGGTTTTGAATGATAATTACAGACGATTGATGGAAATCCAAGGCGATTTGATCCAGGAAGATAAAGACGATTTGGAAAGCGCATTGGATCGTTTATTAGAACTTGCCGGCGATGAAATGACCGAATGCAAGAACGACCGTGGTGAAACAGTAACCGCAACGATTGCGGAATGCGCGATGTGGAATTCCACGTTGCGTTGGTATGATGTGGTTGGGAATTATACAGAAATGGCACTTACTATCGGATATATAGCGTATAGTTTTGGTGTAACGCCCGCTACATTTGCAAGAATTGGAAGGACACAACGTGCCGCCGCGGGCATCAGCAGCACCCCCACCGCCACCGGCACGCGAACCGTGACAACAACATCGGATGTGGCAGATGCAGCGGGTTCAACAGCACGTCAAACGGATAATATTGTACAACCAAATGCGGCAGATGCAGTTGGCGGAGACCATGGGAGTTATGGATTAGAAAGATTACGGAATTCAATTAATGACGATGAGGTATTTTATGCATTGATAGCAAGGCAAAATCAAAATAGCGCAATTACGACGGATATAAAAAATATAACAAAGCAGACATTGGGTATAAGTGATGCCGATGATATCATTCTTGTAACTGTCGATGGATCTATTTATGTAAAAAAATCTATACTGGGTTCGCTTGAAAAAGAAGTTAATCTTATAGATGCTTTAAAAAATAACGGATACAAGATAGAGGAAATTAACCTGAATGGAGGAATGCCAGTCATTAGGATTATAGATGGACCTATCGAGAAATATAGTGGATTCAGTCTGGAAGTTAATGCGATGCGTAGACAATATTTAGAGAATTTAAATCGAATAGATAATACCCTGGGGACAGAGGCGGATAAAATAGTTGAGAAAGTGCTTGCCCAGGTACCAGGTAGTGAACATGGACGTTTTTTTCAAGTCTACAATGATTTTGTCGATATCAGTAGGAGGCATTTTCAACCAGGATCGCCAAATTATATAAAGGCGCGACAAAATATATCGAATGCAGAAATGGATCCTATATTGGGACGTTATGTACAGGAGTTAGATGACTTGTTAACCATGAAAGGGGTGGATGTAAATATAAACAAGAGTCGACTATCTGAAGTCATAATGCCCAGATTTGATAGGCCTGCCGCAAGGCTGCAAGTTAATACAGTACAAGACACATACGTCGGAATTATTCGTGGTAACACAAATTCTGTGGAAACAATACGGAACTTTCATAATGCGGTACCAGATGACAAGATCAGGCTTGCACAGAATATGGTTGATGGCATTTCTCCGCAGTATGGGATACAGGGGGTAAAAGTGGAAATTGTTCCTCAAAGTGAACTTGGGGGAAGCTTTGCAGCGCAGTATGTAAAAAATTCTAATAAGATACAAATTTCAGACATATATATCAAAGAAACAAAAGATCCGGCGGGTTTTATAGGATTAGTCGCACATGAATTTGAACACGCTGTCCAGCATATTGCGCCAAGAAAAACTGTATTTGGCAAACAACTTTATGAAGCATCCAGTGGGATTTATTCAAAAAATGGTGTTCTCTATTACGGTAATCTGGTAGAGCAAGATTCTTATATGTTCAGCGGTGTTGCTGATGGAATAGTTGAAAAAATACTTCGTTAGATATTTAGGTTCAAGTATCATTAATATATTGTCGTTCCGGGATTCGTGTCGTGTATGGCTTTGTAATGACAATGATGGTACAGAGAATATACACTTTTTGCTTGTGTTGGCATGCTTAAAACAGCTATGGTTGGTTATGTATAGGGGGTGAATATGAAACGGATTATAGCTGTTGCTGTGGCAATTTTTTTAACAACAATAGGGGCGAACGCAATGGACAGGGAAAATACAATATATTTGGATTTGAAATATGGGCGTGTGGTAATCGAATTGGATTCTGCCGTTGCGCCGAAACATGTGGAAAGAATAAAGGAATTAACGCGCAAGGGATTTTATGATGGAATAAAATTCCATCGTGTTATTCCGGGATTTATGGCGCAGACCGGTGATCCGACTGGTACCGGTTCCGGCGGTTCCGGCCAGAAATTGGCGGCTGAATTCAATAACACACCGCATGTCCGTGGGGTGGTGTCTATGGCACGTGCCCAAGATATAAACAGTGCGGATAGCCAATTTTTCATAGTATTCGGCGATGCGCGCTTTCTGGACAACCAATATACCGCATTTGGTAAGGTCACGTCTGGAATGGAATTTGTAGATCAGATAAAGGCTGGAACTTCGGAAAATAACGGATCGGTAGACAATCCCGATGTAATTGTAAAAATGCAAATCGCATCAGATGCCGAATGACTTATATAAACATTGGATTCCCACCTGCGTGGGAATGACGGCAACTTAGTTGCCGTTAAAAGTTTGTCCACGAAATTATTGAATTATGCCGGAGTGACATTGTTGTGTGAAAGTATGATTTTTTGATCGCTTATTTAATCAGAAATTATGTTTCATGCCGCTGCACGGATACGCCTTGTGTTCTTGCTTACTTCGATCATTTTGATAAGGGCTATAGCCCTTTCATCAATTTGCTTGTGCACTTCTGGTGGTAAACTTTCGATGCTTTTTGCATCCGACAGCACAAGTGTAGAATGCTGCCAGTGTCTATATGCTTCAAACACGGCTTCTGTAACATTAAAACCATGGGAAGCCGTCAAAGTTTCGCACAGGTATTCATAGAATTCCGCGTTTGATTCCGGGGTCTTGGGTTTATCTACTGCCCTGATGAAGTATTCCAAAGGTCGTGCGGTTTTTTTTATATTGTGTTTCTGTGTTTGGGAAAAAATCATCTGGTTTCTCCGTTTGTACTCACATGCATTATATCATACTTATCAAGAAACCATGAAATTTTTTTATTTGCGTTTAAGATTTTGGTTTTCAGAGATTCTATGATATAATGCAAAGCTTTTGTCGGGAATATAGATTGCAATTTGAAATTTATCATAGTACAACTTAGCCAAAATATATAATAAATCAGCCAGTGGGGAAAGCAATGGAAAAACATATCAGAATATTGGTGGTTGCAGATATCAAACATCCCGATGGGCGAGAGTTCATGAACGAGTTTACAGAGAAAAAAACTAATCGTAAATTCTATCGTCGGTCTGGTGGTGGTGTTAATTTTGGGGAACTTGCGATTGATGCCTTGCGCCGCGAGTTTATGGAAGAATATGGTCTGTCAGTGATTATTGGAAACAGGCTGGAGGTTTACGAAAATACCTTTGAATACGAAGGTAATGCTTGTCATGAAATAGTTTTTGTTTACGAAGCAGAATTTGAAGATAAATCCATATATTCAAAGGAAATAATTCCGAACATCGAAGGCGAAATGAATAAAAGCGATATCGGCCTGTGGATAGATAAATCAAAGATGATTCGTGATGGACAGATTTATTATAAAGGATAGACGTGGTCAACCGTATATCTGGGTAATTTTATAATCTGAACGGCTCTCGTCAGAGAGCCGTCATGCTTTCTGTTTTTTGAATGAATAATGAATAATGAATAATTAATGCGTCGCGCATAGCGCACACCACCGTCATGCTTGCGCATGTGGATTATGATTTGAAGTGCACCATTTTTTATAAAAGTGTCTATTTTTTCGAATTGCCTGTCACGAATTCCCAATTTACCAGATGATCCAGAAATGCGTCGCAAAAATCCCCCCGACGATTCTGATAGTCCAGATAATAAGCATGTTCCCATACGTCCAGTGTCATCAGGGGCTTTTGTCCATGCTTTATGGGGCTATCTGCATTTGCAGTAGTGATGATTTTCAGCGTGCCGTCATCATCGATCAACCATACCCAACCACTGCCGAACACAGATAGGGCGGCGGTCTTGAATTCCGATTTAAAGTCTTTGAATGCGCTTTCTATTTCTGTTGGGATTCCATCGCCAGAATTTTTCAATCCGTTGAAAAAGAAAACATGGTTAAATATCTGCGCAGCATTGTTAAAAATTTTTCCATCGGAATTCTTTACAATATACTCCAACGACGCATTTTCAAACTCTGTACCCTTTATCAACGTGTTCAAATTGCTTATATACCCACCCAGATGCTTGTCATAATGATAATCAATTGCGGTGGCGGAAATATACGGCTCTAAGGAATCGCGCACAAAGTGCAATGGGAACTGGTCAAGCGTGAACATTATATCTTTCTTTTGTGTTCTGCTATCCGATTTATCATACTTGAAACAGCTATCCTATGTCCGTCCGTATTCATTCCGGCGAGTTTACGCCGGGGTGTAAACAAAGACGGGTGGCGGGGCAGTATTCCACAGTATATGGCAGCTTAAAACTTGAATAGTCCGTTCTTCGTCCTATCGGACTACGAAGGACATCCTTCTCCTAATCGTCTTCGGCTATCTTACTGGCGTAAGCCATCCGAAGCACGAAGTGCGATAGCCCGTTCTTCGTCCTATCGGACTACGAAAGGCATCCTTCTCCTAATCATCTTCGGCTGCCTTACTGGCGTAAGCCATCCGAAGCACGAAGTGCGAAGGATGGCGGAAGCGCAGGGATTCGAACCCCGGATCGAGTTGCCCCGATGCTCGATTTCAAGTCGAGTGCATTCAACCACTCTGCCACGCTTCCGTTTTTATTATTCCCTGCCTGTCATGCAAAGGAACAGCGACATTATATATTATTTTTTACGCATTGCAACCGCGAATAATACAGCACCGATGACCAGCATCACACCAGACAACAGCTGACCCATGGTCAGACCCCAGCTGGTAAGGAATCCTATTTGTGCATCTGGTTCACGGAATTGTTCGCAGAATATTCGGAATATCGCATATCCAACTGCGGCCACACCGGACAACGCGCCCGCGCGTTCGCGCAGCCGTGTAAATTTCCAAAGGCAAAGCATTATCACGAATAGCAATGCTCCTTCTAGTGCTGCCTCGTAAAGCGGGCTGGCGTGACGTGGTGTCTGATCCTTTATACCGATGAATACTATGCCAAGCGACCCGTCTGTGGCGCGACCCATGACTTCCATATTTATGAAATTCGCTATTCTCCCCAGAAATACTCCAATTGGGGCGACAACCGCCATAATATCAAGAATACGCAGATAATCGCCGATGTTTCGTTTTGCAAACAGGAATACTGCGGCAAGTACACCCAAGAGTCCGCCGTGAAAGCTCATCCCGCCGTGCCAGATCATAAATATTTCAATCGGATTGGTAATAAAGAATGACAGGTTATAAAACAAAACATAACCCAGCCGCCCGCCAATGATTGTGCCAAGTATCACATAGGTCAAAAGATCGTCGAAATATTTCTGGTTTCTGACTTTGGAGTCTTGATTTTTTTCCCGGGATAATTTTTTGAATAAATAGTATCCTATAATAAACGCCGCTACATAGGAAAGCGCGTACCACCGTATTTCAAATCCGAACAGGTCGACAGCAACGGGGGATATTGGGTGTATGTTAATCGCCATGTTTAAAATCCTTATTTTCCATAAAACCGTTCGTTGATTAATTTAATATATTCCACGCGAAGGTTTTTATACAGGGTTTTCCACTGTTTTATTTCTTTTTCCAATTCTTGTATTTTCATGGCATCTGATTTTTCATATTCGTTGGACATTTTTTCATCCTTTTGTTCTCTCTTGACTATTTATCATCAATATTATATATTACCGTTACAAAATCAAAGGAGAAAATCATGCCAGCAAAAAAAACCAGTTCAAAGCGTCCAGTCGCAAGTCCCATGGCGCGTAATAACGATAACATGGGTCTGTTTTTTCAACGTGTGTTTGCGATAATGTTCGGGGCGGTTGCATTGACCGGGATTTCTTCGTACGTGACGATCATGTATGGCTTGCCGCTATTGGTGGGGCAACACGGGTTTACCGCATTATTTTATGTTGCCATGTTCGGCGGATTTGGCCTGTCCATCTGGACCCAGGCGCGTATATTCAGCCTTAAACCGGAAGTCGGCGGATTGTTGCTTGCGGTATATTCGGTTCTTATCGGTATAGTGATTACCCCGCTGGTGGCGGGTGCGCTGATGATCAACCCCGCATCGCTTTGGCAGGCATTCTTCCTTGCGGCGGCAATGTTCGGTTGTATGGCTTTGTTCGGATACAAGACCACAAAAGATCTAAGTTTTCTTGGCCGTTTCCTGTTTATGGGAATGATAGGCCTTATACTGGTTGGTGTCGCATCCATCTTTTGGCCATTAGGCAGCGGATTTGCGACAATAGTAAGTCTGATCGGTGTTCTGGTGTTTGCATTGTTCACGGCGTATGATATGCAGTTTTTAAAGAACGTATACAAAGCCGGCGGCGATACAACCCAGCGGAATCAGCTTGCGATTCTGGGGGCGTTGCACCTTTACATAGCGTTCATTGCTATGTTTCAGTATATACTAAGCCTTTTGAATAGAAGATAAATGTTTTCAGTCGTCAGTCGACAGTAGTTATCATTCAGAAATTATACCGATTGCCGGCTGGATCAGTAATGTTAAATGGAGTTTATTATGAAGTACAAAATAGAATCAGATAAATGCATAGCCTGTGGGGCATGTGTGCCCGGATGTCCGTTTGGCGCGATTGTTGCCGAAGGCGGAAAATACCAGATTAATTCATCGGTGTGTTCTGGTTGTGGAATATGTGTAAACTTTTGCCCGGCGGGTGCAATAGTCGAGGACGTGCCCGCGACAAAGGTTGTTGATATTACCCCGCCGGCGAATCCGGCACAAGCAGCCTGAGCGTGAAAAAATTCAGATAGTCAAGCTTTCGTATAATTTCCAATCTCTGATTTGCTTTTTATAAGAAATGCATTTATAATCCCGCGGAACAAAAAGGATTATATCATGCCGGCGACAAACATCAACGACATTATTGCGCTTTGTAAAAGGCGTGGGTTTATTTACCAGGGATCTGAAATCTATGGCGGTATGCAGGGAATTTACGATTACGGTCCATACGGTGTCGAAATGATGAAAAACATCCGTGATGCTTGGTGGCGCGCGATGGTATATGAACGTGATGATGTCGAAGGAATGGAAGCGGCATTGATTTCGTCCCGGTTGTTGTGGAAGTACAGCGGACACGAAGCCAGTTTTTCCGATCCTTTGGTGGAATGCAAAAAATGTGGTCTTCGCATGCGGCAAGACAAAATGAAAGACCAAACAAAATGCGATACTTGCGGTACTGCGGATTTGACCCCGCCGCGCGACTATCAGCTTATGATGGGGCTTTCGCTTGGCGCGGTTGCGGATGGGGAAATTAATGCCTATTTGCGGCCGGAAACAGCCACTACAACATTTACCAATTTCAAAAATGTTTTGGATTCTGTGCCGCATAAGTTGCCGTTCGGTATAGTACAGATCGGAAAAGCATTTCGGAACGAAATATCGCCACGTGGATTCGTGTTCCGTATGCGCGAATTTGAACAGGCAGAATTGCAATATTTTGTAAAGCCCGGCGATGACGAAGCCCAATTTGAAGAATGGAAATCCGCACGCATGAATTGGTGGATTATGGAATTGGGTATTCCGGCGGAAAAGTTGCGCTTTGCACCGCATGAAAAATTGGCTCATTATGCCAAAGCAGCGGTCGACATAGAATACGAATTCCCGGACGGATTTGACGAGGTCGAAGGAATACATAACCGGCAAGATTATGATTTGGGAAGCCATACAAAAGGGCAGGGCGAATTAAAAATCATGTCGAAAGTGCTGGAAAACAAAGACAGCACAGCAAAACTTGCATACAGCGATCCGCAAAGCGGCGAAAGTTTTTTGCCATACGTGATAGAAACGGCGATAGGTGTAAACCGTGCGATGTTTGCCGCGATGGTTCAGGCATATACAGAAGAATGCCTGGGCGATGGCAAATCGCGCATGGTATTAAAACTTCCGCCACGGATTTCCCCGGTAAAGGCGGCGGTTATACCGCTTGCACGTAATGTTCCAGAATTGGTTGAGATGGCAAATCGTGTAGTTGCGGATTTACGCAAACTGGGGTTGGGTCGGGTAGAGTTGGAAAATAGCGGGAACATAGGAAAAAACTATCGTCGTCATGACGAAATCGGAACGCCAGTATGCATAACGGTGGATCATCAAAGTCTGGAAGATGGCAGGGTCACATTGCGCCACCGTGATACCATGGCGCAAGAAAGAATCGCGGTTACCGATGTCCCGGCAAGATTAAGAGAGATAATCGGGGGGTAAAGGTTCCGGAGTGGCGGATACGTTTATATAATGGCCAACCATCGTATGGGAACCATATACATAGGTGTAACCAGTAATTTACGCCAAAGGGTTCTGGAACATCGTGCTGGATTTTACCCCGACTGTTTCACGAATAAATATAATTTGCGAACTTTGGTATGGTACCAGGGTTTCGGTGATATACGTGAAGCTATTGCATTTGAAACCAGAATAAAGCGATGGAAAAGGGATTGGAAACTTCGATTGGTAATAGATATTAATCCAGATTGGATTGATTTGTTTTATGACTTTTACAGGAATGACGGTGTATTATCTTGGTGTTAATGTAAATTGTGCCGATAATGGTTCGGCTTCGGTAATTTCTATATTAAGTTCGTCATCGCCGCGGACAAAAGTTTGCAGATTTCTGGTATCGCGGGTGCGCCGCCACCCCAGTTCTTTTAATGCATCGCTGTAAAACCGTTGGAACTGGCGGCGGGATACTTTATCGCTTTTTATCGTGGCTTGGATAATTTTACCATCTGGGCGGGAATATACAAACCCCTCTTCTTCGACCACAAATGTCTTTTCCATCATGGGTACATCTTCGAAATTGGGTAACCATTCGGCACCCGCACCAAAAGCGCAAATAGTGAATAATAAAGAACAGATGACAAGCTTTCTCATAAAGCTATTTTACCATAAGCTTTTTGTATAGTCAAATTATGTATAAAAATATTGATTTTTGGCATTTTCCCCTTATAATTAGCTTAAACAAAGGATAATAATATGTCAAAAATTAAGAAATTTATGACTGGTGCCATGCTTGTGCTTTCGACATTGGGTGGGAGTGGAAAGGAAGCTAATGCGCAGACTAGCGATAGTAATCAATATGGCATAGTTAATGTTGATGGGGTCTTGACTCCGGAGCAAAGAGCGGCGAAAGAGAGAATTATAAAGCTTTACAGGGGCGGAGCTTATAGTTCTATCAGGATAATGCTTGTTGATAACCCAGAATACATAGTATTTTTGGAGAATGAGAATGAAAAGGAATACCAATTAGCGAGCTTGCGACGTTATGCAGATGATGTGCTACAACGTAAAATAAAGCGGCAACAAGCGAATTCAGGTAGGCATTGAAAATAATTTATACAATATGTTTAGTGAATTTTTTATTTATTAATTGATGGTATAATATATTTGATTGCGCGATATTTTCCATTTCCACTTTTTTTCTATTTATGATATAATTTAAGAAATGCGTGGAGAGAGTATGAGATTTTTCACAAGTTTCCTTTTGATTTCAGTATTTGCCACTTGTATAGTGGATGGTGCCACACGCAGTACGCGCCCCGGATCTGTTACCGGCGCGGTAACTGCAAAGACCCAAACACTGGCATCACAGTCTGCAGTACGGAAAAATCCGCTTCCGCTTAATCCTATAACCGGCAATATGCTGGAATGTGATGTTATGGATGCATATGGGAATATAGTTTGTATTGATCCCGCGACCAAGGGACGATTCGTCTATGATCGGGACGGGAATCTTGCGGCACAACCGGTCGATCCGGATGATTATGTAATACCGATGCTGGGGGTCAATGTCCGTACAGCACGCACGGCGTGCAATCGGATCCAAGCCGACGGATACCCGGGGATATTTGTTGAAGAGACTCACGAATGCCTTATTCCCGTGGTTGCGCATAATTGGGGTGGTATTATACGTGTGGACGGGGATAATCTTGTGGCATGGGTTCCAATGGGGGAAATGATGAAATGTAACGCCGATCTGTTTGAAGAAGTGTCCGTGTTGCGCCGTTCTTCCCAATGGGTTGTGCCGACTATGGTTGTTGGTGGGGCAGGAATTGGTGCACTAACTGGTGCATTGATAGACACAAAACAGAATAAAAAAGCCGATAAATATGATGATCTTGGAAATAAAACAATTATCCCATTTAAAGATAAATGGTATTATTTGTCGAGCGAAGGCAAGAATGGTATAATTTCTCCTGAAACCGTTGATGGGAATGGGACTAAAGAGAATCCTTTTCCTTTAACCAAGCTAGTTGAAGATGTGAAAAGTGCCATTACTTTCGCAGCTGAAAATGTACGAAGTATTCAAGATAGCCTGAACACTGCTAAGAAAAAAGTTCATGACTGTGCGGCCGTAGTGTTTAAAGAGCTTGTCACGCCCAGCGTTACCGGTGATCCAAAATTCGGGCGAATAAAGATTACAGAGGGCGAAGATGAATGTGACAAAAATCATAACGTTGGCGTCACCTTTTGTGGTTATTGTAGGGTTAATACAGGGCCTAATTGTGTAAATAATAATAATAAGGCTGATTATCCTTTTAATAGAATTAAGGAGGGGAGATGTTATTATCGTAATGGATATGGTAATGTATCGGCTGATACTACTAGGAATGCTGCAACCGATATTCATAGAGTGGAGCTTTTAAAAACCTATTCAAATATTTATAAAGATGAAGTTGATACTCTCGCAAATAAATTTGATGCGAATTGTACATTTAACGACGGACATAGAGAAACTTATAATTCAATATCACTGACGGGACTAACTGTAAAATGTAAAGTGCCCTTTAGAGAGCTAATAGGGGGAAATGAGAAATGTGAAGACCCATTCAGTAATCTTGCTTCTGGAAATCCTTTGAGCATACTAATTGAAGCACAAGCAATTATTAATGTTTTAGAAGATAATAATCGCAACAAACCGAATTTTTTTACCTGGGGAGATAGTAAGGTTGCCATAGATTTCATATTTATAGAACTTGAAAAAATTGTTAATACATTCGAACGCTTTGGAGATGTACAAAAAGATTTTGGAAGAGAACGTCCGTTTTTTCAAAAGGCTGTTGGTAGAGGTTTGTTGATTGGCACAGGTATTGGTGCACTTGCCGGGCTGGGATATTGGTTTGCCGAGGGTGCATCAGTGTTCTGTAATGTCGGTGGATTTGAACATGTAAAGCTTAACCGGAATTATTCCGTTCCAACTTTCAGAGAGTACCTGTTGAAAAACGGCTATGTGACGTACTAGATGGCATGACGATGGTGCCGCGCTTTGCGCGACGCATTAATTATTCATTCAAAAAACGGAAAGCATGACGGCTCTTTTAAAAGAGCCGTTCAGGTTATAATTCTGTCTACGAGTTGTTTGGACACTTTGCAATAGCGGGGTGGGTTATACAAACGAATAATTCATTTCCAGATGATTCGGGTTATATGTTCCGTTCATTATGGCAAGAGTATCTTCGACTATTACAAGTTCTTCATTGGTCGGAATTACCAAAATCTTTACACGTGAATCCGGGGTGCTGATTACTGACTCACCGGCCCCTTTGTATCCCAATGCCGCCTTGTTCGCTTCCGCGTCCATTTTTATGCCCAATGATTCCAATCCAGAACATACTCTATCGCGAACGATTTCGTCGTTTTCGCCGACCCCGGCGGTAAACACTATCGCATCAACATGACCCAATGTTGCCATATATCCGCCGACGTATTTTTTTATATTATTAACTTCTACATCTATGGCCAGCCGGCAATTGTCGTCTTTGGGAAGATTTCCGTGAATATCCCTGTGGTCTATATAGCATTCCGAAAGCCCAAGAATCCCGGATTGCAGATTCAGGTGTGTTTGCATATTCGTGGGGGTTGTGCCAAGACGCTCCATAACGTATAAAATCACGCCCGGATCCAAATCGCCGGGTCTGGTACCCATGGTCAATCCGGACAGTGGTGTCATCCCCAGCGAAGTGTCGACCGACTTTCCACCGCGTATCGCTGTGGCCGATGCACCCGAACCGATATGCAGGGTAATAAGGTTAATTTCATTTGCGGGTTTTCCCAGCATTCGCGCAGCGCGCTTTGACACATACAAATGGCTGGTTCCATGAAATCCGTATCTGCGCACGCCCAATTCTTTGTACCAGGCACTGGGTATTGCATAACGATAGGCATAGTCCGGCATGGTTTGATGAAATGCGGTATCGAATACCGCAACCTGGCGCGCATTCGGCAACAACTGTTGCGCCGCAACTATGCCGACAAGGTTTGCAGGATTATGCAACGGTGCCAAGCCCGACAATTCTTTGACGGTTTTGATGATTTCGTCTGTAATTTCGATACTGGCCGCGAATTTTTCGCCGCCGTGTACGACGCGGTGTCCAACACCCTTTATTTCGGTCAGGTCTATGGACGCATCGCGCAACATATACATCATCAGGTTCATCGCTTCGTTATGATCTTTGATTTCCGTGTCTTTTCGGTTTTTTACGCCGTCGGGATATTTTTGGGTTGCGAACGAATCGGGCTGGCCGATTTTTTCCATGTATCCGCTGACCACTACGTTCTTTGAATCTGCATCCAATACCTGGTATTTAAGGGAAGATGAACCGCAATTCAGTGCGAGAATATATGACATAAGTTGAATCCTTTGGTTGTAAGAGACGAAAAAGATAGCAAGTGAAAAATAGTTTTTCAATAAAAATCAGAAAAATATGCATCAAAAATCGTATTGATTATATCCGGCGGCGATGGTATTGTCATTTGGTTTGGAAAGTAAAAGGAGCGATTGAAATGTTATTAAAAGGTAAAAAAATTCTTATATGTGGGGTTGCGAACGATATGTCGATGGCCTGGGCCATAGCGAAACATGCCGCGGAAGAGGGGGCGGAGATCGCGATGCCGTATGCCATTCCGGCACTGGAAAAGCGGGTGCGTCCATTGGCGGAATCAATAGGTGCAAAATTTGTCCGCGAATGCAACGTACAGAATGACGAACAGATGGATGCTTTGTTTGTAGAGATCGAAAAAGAATGGGGGCATCTGGATGGCATATTGCATGCGATTGCGTTTTCAGACAGGAATGAACTGTCCGGCCGGTATGCGGACACATCGCGCGAAAATTTTAAAAATACAATGGACGTGTCGGCATATTCTTTGGTCGACCTGACCCGGCGCAGCGCACGTTTGATGAATAATGGTGGTAGTATCATAACCCTGACCTATTACGGCGGGGAAAAATCGATACCAAATTATAACGTGATGGGGGTTGCGAAAAGCGCGTTGGAATCGTCGGTTCGTTATCTTGCCGCGGATTTGGGCGCGGATGGAATCCGTGTGAATGCGATTTCTGCCGGTCCGATAGCCACACTTGCCAGCAGTGGTGTCGGCGGGTTTAAATCTATGCTGAAGCTTAATGCAGAATTAACCCCGCTTCGCCGGAATATGACTTTGGACGATGTATCAGGCGCGGCAGTGTATTTGTTCAGCAACCTTTCTGCCGGGGTCACGGGCGAAATCCATCATGTGGATTGCGGATATTCCACCACCGGCATGATACCGAATAGCTTGAAAGACGTGTTGTTGAATAGTGATGCGTAAGCGTATGCGTCTGTAAAAGTCAAATAATTCTGTCTGCGAATTAATTGACTTTTACAGGAACGACAATCCTATTTAGACAATTGATTGTTAAATCTGTCCCGCAGAACGTTTGACCAATCGAAAATACCAGATTTGCCATTTATGAATCCTGCGGCATCAATTGCCCCCTGGGCGAATGCGGTTCGTCCACCGGCACGATGCGAAATCGCAATAGTGTCGCCATTAAATTCGTTCGCATATCTGACGGTATGTTCGCCGAAAACGCCGACAAGGCGGTCGGATGAAATTGTCAGCTGATGTTTGCCTTTTGCACCGTTTATTCCATATATAGCTTCACTTTTTATGGAATTTGGTGCCGCGATAATGTCTTTGGCCAAAGTGTTTGCGGTTCCAGATACATCTTTTTTCGCGTTGTGATGGACTTCATTTATTGTTACATCGTAATCATCGCCGGCCGTCAATCTGGCCAGTATATTATTCAAATAAAACATTTTTTGAACCGAAGTGGAAAAATTTGTTCCATAAACCAGCCCGATTTCTGAATCTTTGACAAGCTTTTTTACTTTCGGCAAATGATTATACCAGCCGGTTGTTCCGATAACGGCATTGGCCTTGTTTTTCGCATACAATTGTATATTCTGCAAAGCTTGGTCAGGCTGGGTAAAATCTATGAAAACCGTATCTTTAAAATATTCATTAAAGAATTCGTCCCCATTGATAAAGTCTTTTAATGATAAGTGGTGCAAATGTATGGGGCCGATACTATCGGGGTCTATGGTTTCATAGCTGTCCAGCTTTTGCTTTTGAAGAATTTTTTCTATTTCCTGTCCCATTTTTCCATAGCCGACTATAACATATCTCATATCTTTGCCTTTTTATGTTTTCTCTATTCTCCCAGCTTTTAAAATAATAGGGTTATACCTGTATGATGTCAAGTGGATGATTGGGGCAATTAAATCAACAGAAAATTTATGCGGCTTGTTTATTCCTTTACAAAACAGGGTTATTTTTGTATTATTCCGGCATGCCAAAAACAGCCGATCTTTTTGTAAGACACGAATATGATACGCTTGTAAAACAGTTACAAGAATGGGATGTGGCCTACCATACATTAAACTCTCCGTTGGTTGATGATGCAACTTATGACAGGGCCAGACGGCGTGCGGAAGAGTTGGAAAAAGAATATCCAGAGCTTGCAATTGGCAGAAATAGCGCGGCACAAACAGTCGGTGCCGCGCCAAGCCGCGAATTCAAGACCTTTCCACATTCCGTGCCGATGATCTCCATCAGCGATGTATTTAGTGAACAGGATATAAAAGATTGGCTGGATCGTGTAAAGGCGGGCGATATATTCGTCGAACCAAAAATAGACGGGTTGTCGTATGCCGCCCGATACGAAAACGGCACCTTGGTGCGTGCGCTGACCCGTGGTGATGGGGTTACTGGCGAAGATATCACGGAAAACATAAAGACTATTGCGGACATTCCGCATAATATTCCCGTACATGGCGTAATAGAAATTCGTGGGGAAGTCTATCTTACCCGGGCGGATTTCTTTGCGTTGAATGAAGAGGCAGCAACCGCCGGAAATAAGCCGTTTGCGAACCCACGTAATGCGGCGGCCGGCAGTCTTCGCCAGCTTGATCCGTCCGTTACCGCGCGCCGCCGGTTGCGCGCATTTGCATATACATGGGGGGAAGTCAGCGATCGCGACTGGAAAACTCAAAGTGAATTTATTGACCGTATTGAAAAGTGGGGGTTCAAAACCACTGGTCGTTGGTGCAAGTTGGCGCATGGGTTGGATGAAATACAGGCTCATTACAATCATATAACCGATATACGCAGTGATATTCCGTTCGACATAGATGGGTTGGTTTGCAAGGTAAACGATGTCGCTGTCCAAGAGAAGTTGGGCAGTACCGCAAATTCCCCGCGTTGGAAGGTCGCGTATAAATTTCCGGCTCAACAGGCAGTGACCCGGTTGAATGATATTACTATACAGGTTGGCCGCACCGGCGTTCTGACCCCGGTTGCAGAGCTTGAACCCATAAACATCGGTGGGGTCTTGGTATCTCGTGCCACTTTGCATAATGCGGACGAAATAGAACGCAAAGGTTTTCGCAAAGGGGACAAGGTTTTGGTTCAACGCGCCGGTGACGTAATCCCACAGGTTGTGGAATCTTTGGGGCATGCGCCGGATTCGCACCCTTATCATTTTCCAACCCAATGCCCCGTCTGTGGTACGGATGTTGTGCAGGATTCGAATAAAGTCGCGCGACGATGCATAAACACCCTTTCTTGTCCGGCCATGATTGTGGGAGAATTAGAGCATTTTGTGTCGCGCAAAGGTTTTGATATAGGGGGTCTTGGCGCAAAGCACATCGAAAAATTCGTGGAAATAGGCTGGCTTAAATCCCCGGCGGATATTTGGAATCTGATTCCAAAATATGGCACACAGTTGCGACAAATGGAAGGATTTGGGGAAAAATCGGTGATTAATCTGGATTCGGCTATAAAGTCGCGAAAAAAAATTGATTTGCATCGGCTATTGTTTGCGATTGGAATTCCAGAAATAGGCGATGCCACGGCAAAGGTTTTGGCGCGGGAATTTGGCAGTATTGAAAATATCCGCGCGGCAACGCTGGAACAGCTGATCGCGATAGACGGTATCGGCGAAGTTATGGCAAAAGAAATAATTGCATTCTTTGCAGATCATAATACATCCAGAATACTGGACGAATTGTTGTCGCACCTGGTCATAACAAATCCGCAATCTGTAATTCGCAATCCACAGTCTGAATTTTCCGGAAAAAAAATTGTCCTTACCGGCACGCTGTCAAAATATACTCGCGATGAAGCACGTGATATTCTGGAATCTTTGGGCGCGAAAGTCCAGGGCAGTGTCAGCGCAAAAACCGATATGCTGATTGCTGGTGCCGATGCAGGCGGCAAACTTTCCGAAGCGCGAAAACTGGGGGTTGCCATATGGGGCGAGGAAAATTTTGAAAAAGCTATAAAATAAAAACGGCGACCTTTTGGTCGCCGTTTTTTATTATGGACATACTGATATCGCCCACATTTCATTTTCTGGGGGATTTGTTATATCGATGCCATTGGCTAAAACGCGATAGCAAGTATGTTCCCCCTGGTCATTGGGAATGGCATTTATAAGAATTGTTGGCGTTCCACGTTCGCTTCCAAAATCTTCTGTTTCAGATAGAAATTTGGTATTCGGCATACGTCTTGATATTTCGACCAGTTCTGCTGTTGCTTCACAACGAATATTATAATCACCGCTTGGGCCGGGGTATGACACTTTTTCACATGTTCCGATAATATCGTTGATAAAGTCATAGTCTGGATTGACAGCGATTGCGCCGGTTGATAGTGTTGCGAATACCGCTGTGATAATAAATCTTTTCATATTTTCCTCCTTTTCGAATAATGTGATAGTACGGTATTAATGCATATCGTTCAAGCAAAAATTAATGTGATTGCTGATTTAGTTGAGAGTTTGCAGAATTTCTATCGATTATTTAAATCCGCAATCTCTACCCTTGACGAGATGCAAATTTTTTTCTTATAATCCCGGCATGATATTCCATAAATACCCAAAATGCGAAATATGCGGCGATCGCGGAAAGCCACAGCGACGTGGCGGTTGCGATAAATGTCCCAAAAAACCATCATGGAGATGGAGATTGTTCGGATTGAGTCTGACCATGGGATTGGTCGCTGCGTCGGTTATGGCACTGTATGTTCTTGTCGTGTTCATGCAGATGCCAAGTTTGGATTCCATGTTGCGCGAAACACGTCTGCCAGCGATCACTTTCATAGACAAAGACGGGTACGAAATACGCAGCGCGAATAGGATAATGGGGACACCGGTGTCGGTTGAATCACTTCCGACACATGTGTGGCAGTCGATAGTGGCGATTGAAGATAAGCGTTTTTTCAATCATGGTGCCTTAGACTATCGTGGGATTTTCCGCGCTATGCTTACTAACTTGCGCGCCGGGCGTATTTCCGCGGGTGGTTCTTCCCTTACACAACAGGCGGCAAAGAATATATTTCTTTCCGGAAGCCGCACAATGAAACGCAAGGTTCAGGAACTTATACTTTCATATTGGCTTGAAAACAGGTTTTCAAAAAATCAGATTCTGGATTTGTATCTGAATCGGGTATCGCTTGTCCGTGGAATGCGTGGGATTGACGCTGCTGCCCGTGACCTGTTTCAGAAGACAGCAAAAGATTTAACCATTGCAGAAGCTGCGCAAATTGCCGCCATGTTAAAGGCACCAACGGCATACAGTCCCGTTCGCAACCCCGAAAGGAATATTGCGCGTGCCCGTGTAATATTACGCGAAATGGTGCGCCAGAGATACATAACACTTGAAGAAGCACGTATTGCGGCGACACAGCTTTATGCGGTAACACCGCCGCCGGATACGAATATATTCAGATACTGGACAGATTATGTCACAGAAGAAATGTATTCACAATTGGGTAATGAAATTGATAGCGATTTGTTGGTATATACTACCATGGATCAAGATTTACAGGAACGTGCTGCCGCGGTTGTGCGTCGCCGTGTCACGAATGAAAAGGACAGGGCGGTAACACAAAGCGCGGTGGTGGCCGTAACGCGCGGCGGGGCGATGCGGGTCATGGTCGGCGGTCTGGATTATCAGGGAAGCCAGTTCAATCGTGCGACGGCTATGCGTCAGCCAGGTTCTACGTTTAAGCCAGTGGTATATCTGGTCGCGCTGGAAAACGGGATGATGCCGTCTACGATAGTAAATGACAGTCCTTTTTCAATAGGAAGTTATAGCCCCCGGAATTTCAACGACAGATATTACGGCGATATTACTTTGTCTGCCGCATTTGCAAAATCGGTAAATTCGGTACCGTTAAAACTGACAGAAAAATTTGGGATCTCCAGTGTGCTCAGGATGGCCGGACGTTTAGGGGTCGGGGCAAGGTTAAAACGCGAATACTCTACCGTTCTGGGTGCATCGGAAATGACATTGGTTGAATTGACGACGGTTTATAATGTGATTTGGAATAGCGGTTATGCGACAAGGCCGTACGCGATAGAAAAAATTCTGACCCCGTCGGGAAGAATTCTATATTCACGTACAGCACCAGAACCTTCGCGAGTACTGCCGATGCGATCAGTTAATTACATGACTGAAATGTTAGAAGCCGCCATAAAACCAGGCGGCACGGGTCATCGTGCCAAAACGGATGGGGTCATAGGTGGCAAAACCGGTACCAGCAGCGATTATCGTGATGCATGGTTTGTCGGGGCGACCGGCGCAGGAACTATATCAGAGGAGCTGACCATAGGTGTATGGGTTGGTAATGATAATTTTACCCCGATGAGCGAGATAACTGGCGGCAAACTTCCCGCAGAGATTTTTCATGATATAGTTGAGTAAATGGAAAAGATGATTGTATCATGCGTCATATAAGATTTTTCGACCGGAATTTATCGCTTGCAAATCTGTGCCGTGCCCAGTAAAGTTGCCACCGGTGGCATTAGCCTTTTAAGCAACAGGTCAGAGATTCGAATTCTCTGAAGCATATCAGTATTTTGGGGGAATTAAAGATGAAAGCGCAAGAACAATCGTTTCGATTTTTGGGTCAAGTTATCCGATTAAAGATACCATTCTTTCAAAGACAATATGTCTGGAAAGAAGATAATTGGGAAGAAATATTTTGTGATCTTGTTGCAGCTGGTGATAAGTTTTTTGGTTCGATAATTTGGAAATTTGAACGTGCAACCGGGAATGCGGTAAAGACGGCAACGGTAATTGATGGGCAACAACGTCTTACCACTTTAAGTATTTTTTTAAAGGCTCTTGCTGATTCCTTGCCGGATACTCATCAAAATAAAGCCCAAGAACAAGTAACCGCTATACTTTTTTACTCTCCTAACTCGTTATCCGAAGAAAAATGCATAAAAATAGAACACTCTGAATTGGATAGGCAGCGATATGAATCCGTAATTCGCGGAGAGAAAGTAAATGCCGAGAATAAAGAGGGTATCATTGGATGTTATAACTATTTCCGGGAAAAGCTTAGCACTCTATCCGATGATGACAAGGCTACTGTTTTTAAATGGCTGACAAATGATGATAATAAAATGCTAGTTGTTATCGAGCTGAACGAAAATGATGACGAGCAAAAGATATTTGATACAATAAATACCGCTGGTGTCCACTTGAGTGTTTTCGATATCGTCAAAAATGCTCTGTTTGCCCATATATTAAATCAAACGAACGATATAACTTCCGTATCTAGGTTGCATGACGAAACCTTCAGGGCGACTTTTTATAATAAAGACAGGGATAGAACATATTGGGAAGACGAGATAAAAATAGGTCGTTTAAA
The DNA here is from genome assembly GCA_009777955.1 of Alphaproteobacteria bacterium. GTDB lineage: Bacteria > Pseudomonadota > Alphaproteobacteria > Rs-D84 > Rs-D84 > WRKW01. The sequence goes on from WRKW01000007.1 coordinate 21,892, forward strand.
ATTTGATAATATGGAAATATTATTGCACTCCGTTGCAGTTATAAAAGGATTTTACGATCCCGATTCTAACAGATTAGAACAGTTGTCGTCGCTGTATAAAGAGTATATTAAAGGTCTTACGAGTGATGCTCTTACGAAAGATTTTATTAAGGAAATTTGCGAATATGCAAAGCTATATCGTGAACGCTTTATGCCTATTGGGGATAAACATCCGCTTGGGTATAATGATGCATTTTCAAGACTGCGGCATATTTTAGAAAAAGCCGATATATCGGTTTTCAATCCATATTTATTGCGTTTGGTAAAAGTATTAGAAGATACCCCAGAGGCAAATAAAAAGACTGCCGAAACCGAGTTTGAAAACAAATGCAAAGAGTTGGAAATATATGTTATGCGTCGTTTCATAAATGGGGACGAAACAAAAAGTTATAATAAACTTTGTAAGGGTTTATTGTCTAATAATGCATTGCCGGCTTCCCCGGACGATACTCAAATAAGCCAGAGTTTGAGAGCTATCTCGAATAAAAGAGCCGCTTTAGTATTATTTTGGATAGAGCTGTATCGCCGACAAGATAAAAACTTTGATATTACAAGCTTAAACTATGGTTATACACTAGAACATATTATGCCCCAGACATGGGAAGATTATTGGAACTTAACCCAATTACCGGGAGAAAGCGAAGATAATTTCCAAAAACGCAAAAGTATTCGGAGCGAGGCCATATATGCAATCGGAAATATGACTTTATTAAAAGGCGGACTAAACTCTTCCGTCAGCAATTATGAACTTGCAAGAAAAATTGATGCGGGAAGTTCCGTTCGAAACGATATCAGGCGTTGCGGGGATCTGACTATCACTAAAGAGATAATATCCGAATACGATAAAGCTAAAAACAGCGGGGCCGAATATATTTGGGACGAAACTAAGATAGAAACCAGGACAAAGAATATAGAAGGGGAATTCTTTGCCCTTTGGCCCAGTTAAATCCTATCGGTTGACTATTTCGAGAGATAATCGAACAAAGTCGGGTCGTCGTATTCGGGGGCAAAGCCCGTGAGTACAAACTTTTGTTGCGCGCTATATGCACGATGCCTTTTTGCAAGGAATTCCTACCCTTGTTATCGCTATGATGTGACAAACAACGGGAATGGCGGCTCTCTTACGAGAGCCGTTCATATTGTAATCCTGTTTATGAGCTTAGATTGACAATAAAAAACTTGTCAGACTAATAGCTTGTAAATTCATTTTTGATCTCCTGATTTTTATGATATAATGTAAATATAAAAGAAAGGAGATGCGGATGAAATTAAAAGTTTTTTTAACCGCACTGTTTTGCACAGCTATTATTACAACAAATACTTCTGTTGCTGATATGTGCGAAATAGGTGTTTGCGAGGATATAGCGTGGATTGCATGGAAGGGATATAGCTCTGACGAGCCATGTCCCGGTACGCCCCAAGAGTGCAAAGATTATGATGAAAGTGAAGAGCGTGTCATTTTCCAATGTATTGAGAGTGAAATGACAGCCCTGCTTGAAACCAAATGTTTTGACTGGGACAATGCCCCCGAATCTACCCCATGGGGTTGGAGCTGTTGGTGCAGGATAATACATCTGTATCTGCCGGATGGTAATGATTCTTTGGGTTCTTATGATTCCGTATCTTTCGATGTTCCGGGCAATTGGATAAGTATATTTGATGGCCGTTCTCAATCGTTCGGCTGTTGGTCTGATTGTGCGATAAAATGTGCCGAGCGATTGTTAATGCGCGGGGAAGTGGAATATTTTTTCCAAGGCCTTTGAAAACACTTGAAATCAAGCTTTGTTTCTATTACATTTACAGTAAACCAAAGGAGATACTTATGTGGATATTTTTAATAATAGTTCTGGTATTGGCACTGTACGTGATTTCAGTCTATAACGGTCTGGTCGCAAGACGGGTTCAATCGCGCGAAGCTTGGTCGACAATCGACACCATGCTGAAGCGTCGTTATGACTTGATTCCGAATTTGGTGTCGGCGGTAAAAGGTGCCGCAAAGCATGAATCAGGCACCTTGGATGCAGTAGTCAAAGCACGTGCGGCTGCTATGAAAGCGGATGGCATCGATAAAAAATCCAAAGCTGAAAATCATCTGACTTCGTCGTTGAAAAGTATTTTTGCTTTGGCTGAAAATTATCCCACACTTCGGGCAAATGAAAATTTTTTGGAATTGCAACGCGAATTATCGGATACCGAAACAAAGATTCAGGCTGCCCGTCAATTCTATAATACTGTTGTCATGGGACTTAATACCGCGATAGAACAATTCCCCAGCAGCATGGTTGCGGTCTTGTTTAAAATACAAAAAGAACAATTCTTTGAATTGGACGAGGCTGAAAAGAAAGCTGCAAGAAAAGCACCAAAGGTAGAATTTTAAGATTGTTGATTTGGGAATTGTGTCTGTCAAATCAGCAATAGAGATTATATAAAGTGCAAAAATCCGTTTACGATCACATCAAAGAAAACAATCGCAAGACTTTGGCGTTGGTTGCATTATTTCCAGTTGTATTTATCGGCATTGTTTTCTTTTTTGTTTGGGCGGCGATTGCGCTGACATCTGAACCCGGCGCGGAAGTTTTACCATTTGTTTTGGAAATCACAGCGGCAGTTGCGGTTCCAACTGCGGTTGCGGTTCTTGTGTGGTTGTTGATTTCGTGGGCGTTTGGTGATTCGATGATGCTGTCGTCGGTCGGCGCACGCGAAGTTTATCCCGACCAGCCAGAAAATAAACAATTGTACCGCAGTGTTGAAAATGTGGCTATTGCCGCGGGTATTCCGGCGCCGAAAGTTTATATAATTGAAGATGATGGGTTGAACGCTTTTGCAACTGGTCGCAGTCCGCAAGATGCCAGTATCGCATTGACCCGCGGCATTATAAACAAATTGGAAAAACTGGAACTGGAAGCTGTAATAGCCCATGAAATGGCGCATATAGGCAACCGCGACATACGGTTGGATATGATTCTTATTACCGGTGTCGGTGTTACTGTTTTTGTAGCTGACATAGTGATGAGAGTAATCTTTCATAGCAATCATGGTGGCAACAGTAAAGACAGGGGGCAGTTGGTAGCAATTTTATTTGCTGTATGGCTGGCGTTTATGGTTTTCAATTGGATTGTTGCACCTTTGTTGCGCATGGCGGTATCAAGGCGGCGAGAATTTGCCGCAGATGCGACCGGGGCATTGATTACGCGAAATCCACGTGCTTTGGCATCGGCATTACGAAAAATCAGCGGCAATTCTTGTGTACGGGCGTTGGATAGCCGGAAATCCATGGCATCGGTATTTATTGCGGATCCTTTGAAAAAAGAATTTATTGGTGGTCTTTACGCAACGCATCCACCGGTTAAAGAACGTGTGAAAAGACTGGAAAACATGTGATATGTAAAATTCTGCGACAAATTTTTCTTGCCTTTGGAAAAAATTTGTGCCAGAATAACGCACGTTGCGAGTATAGCTCAGTTGGTAGAGCGCGACCTTGCCAAGGTCGAGGCCGAGGGTTCGAGCCCCTTTGCTCGCACCACTGATTTTCCCTGATTTCTGTGATTTTTAGTGCAGTAATCGGGGAGTTTTTTATTAACGTAAATTTTAATAGTTTTTAGTATTTTCCAATATTTTTTTGTTTATGTACATAGTTTCTTGCACAAAATGTGACACACAATAAAAAAGCCCGGAATAGTCCGGGCTTTGGTTTTCCATGCCATTCGCCGAGTTCGAGCCATAGGTCTTCAAAAATACCAAATTTTCACCAATGCTCGAACTAATTCTATGACTACCTTGACCCGCACCCAATTCAGCCCCAGTTCGATAATTTTGTGGAAATTTGATATTTCATGTTTATAATTCGTCAAAGAGAGAAGTGAACAAAAAGGTATAATTATGGCAACTTTAGATACACTTGTAACATACCCGGACCATTCTCGTTATGGTTATTTGTGGAACGATTTATCAAACCGAAGTGATTTTAGAGAATTGATTGATAGTAAATTATTGGATAATTTGTCGTGTATAGATTTTACAAAAAAAGATTCCGGCGAACCCCACGCTATTTTTCGGGAAAACAATGCAAGTTGGATAGAATTTGATTCTAGACTTAAAAAAAATTTCATTGTAACAAACGACGGTCGTAAACCACACACAATAAATTCATTGTTTTTGAAACCTATTACAGGCGCATGCAATACTTTTGATATGCCAACCAAATGCAGATATTATAATACCAAAGGATGTCATTATTGCGAAAATCCAACGATGGTAGCATGGCGCAAAACTATGAACGATTTTTCATTATAATTCGCTTGTATTCTTGAATTTTCTTTGATAGTATCATCCAGTCGTGAGAGTTAGTGGCGTGGATATTAGTTAGATAATCACTCACTATCCCGCACCACCTTTCGCACTTTGTGCTGTGGGTTGCTTTCGCAAGATTAAAGAAAAAACAAGATGTTCATGAAATCTAAAAAATTCAGTTAATACACGCGCCACGGAAAAATATACGGGCGCGATTTGCGTCCATTTTTTATTAAGATAAAAGAGAAAAAATGAAGCCCGGGAAGTTATCAAAAGCCGTATCTTTGACTATTGTAATGTCTTATTGCATTGCAAGTGTACCCTTTTCTGCATCTGGTGAGCGTCATTATGGCGTGATGAAAAACGGAAATTATTGGTTTGATGATTTTAAAATTGGACAGTTGGGATTAAGTGCTTATTATTCAAAAAAATGCAGATACGGATGCAGGTGCAGGTGCTGTTTGGGATTGTGTTACACAACATTGGAACGCGCAAGAAAAATGCGATAATAATAAAAAGGAACCATCATGTCAGAAAATACCGTTATATCAACGAATGAATTAGAGGCTCGTTTACAAAAGGCCGAAAATGTCCGTGCGCGCGATGGCGTTGTTTGGAAAGACAAATACGAACGCACCCATACAATTGCAGCTGTGCGCGAACTATCCGATGGGTCGGTCGTCCGCACGCCGGGTCGCGTTACTGCTTTACGTTGGCTTGGAAAACTTATGTTCGGTCGGATTTATGATGTTGATGGTGAGATTCAGTTTTCACTATCCCTTGCCGATATAGGCGAAGAAGAATTCAAATTTTTGAAAACCAATCTTGATTTAGGCGACTTTATCGGTATTGCAGGTACTATGTATACAACAACTGCAGGAGAGCTTACTATAAAAGGCACGGAAGTTATCGTATTATCAAAAGCTTTGCGCCCGTTGCCCGAAAAGTTCCATGGCCTGATAGATACTGAAACCCGCTATCGCCAACGTTATCTGGATATGATTGCGAATAAAGAATCGCGCGATGCATTGTTGGGACGATTCCAGATGACACGGCTGTGGCGCGAATTTATGTGGCAACACGGCTTTATGGAAATTGAAACGCCGATATTGCAGAATGTTGCAAGTGGCGCGGCGGCAAAACCATTTACCACACATCATGAAGCATTGGATGCCGATTTCCAGTTGCGCATTTCGCCGGAATTATTTTTGAAATTGGCTATTGGTGCCGGTTTTGATCGGGTTTTCGAAGTTGCAAAGGATTTCCGCAATGAAGGCATGTCAGCAATGCATCTGCAAGAATTTACCATGGTCGAATGGTATGCAGCATATTGGGATTTTAATGATAATATAGACTTTACCTGGTCTTTGGTTCAGCATTTGATACAAACACTGCGCGGAACTTTGCAGATCGAATATCAGGGCACAAAGCTGGATTTTAGCAAATACGATAAAATCGATTATACAGCAAAAATGAATGAATTATTCGGCTGTAATATTTTGGATTTTGATGATGCAGATGCGTTGCGGCGGCGGTTGGTTGATAGCAAAATGTTTCCGGAATCAGAATTGGAACCTTTGAAGTCGATTCCAGTGATTGTGGATTATGTGTACAAGCGGAAAATCCGTCCCAGTATAATCCAGCCGACATTTTTATATAATTACCCGGCCTATATGGTGCCTTTGGCGCGCCGAAATGACGATGATGAACGCCGTATAGATATGTTCCAGCTTTTGGCATGTGGTGCCGAAATGTGCAAGGGGTATTCGGAGCTTGTGAATCCTGTGCAACAGCTTGCCGCGTTTGAAGAGCAGGCGAAAAACATAGCGGCTGGTGATGAAGAAGCGTTCAATCCGGACAATGATTTTGTTCGCGCGATGGAACATGGCATGCCACCGATTTCCGGGGTGGGTGTTGGTGTGGACAGGTTGGCCAGTATAATATTCGACCAGCCGACATTGCGTGATACCATACTGTTCCCGATGATGAAGTGAGTGTTAGTTGGTAGTCGATAGTCGGTAGTAGCTAGTCATTAGAAAATTTTATGACTATATTATTTTTGGCTCAAGGTTGCATTTCATTCAGTACTGATTTACAATCCACGCATGGCGTTAAAATTCAATCTTATGGCAACAGACGGTAATGCGCGGCGTGGCAGTGTCGAAACAGCGCACGGAACTTTCCAAACCCCGGCATTTATGGCCGTTGGTACTGCGGCGACCGTGAAAGCCCTTTCCATGGATATGGTTCAGGCTACGGGAACAGAAGTCATACTTGGGAATACTTATCATCTGATGCTGCGTCCAGGCGGCGATTTAATCGAAAAGATGGGCGGATTGCATAAATTCAGTGGTTGGCAAAGACCGATATTGACCGATAGCGGCGGGTTCCAGGTTATGTCTTTGTCCGGTCTTACCAAAATGTCAGAAGATGGCGTGCAATTCACATCACATATAGATGGTGGACAAAAGCATTTTCTGACCCCCGAGAAATCCGTACAGATTCAACATCAGCTGGATTCCAATATTACCATGTGTTTGGACGAATGTTTAAAGTTGCCCGCTGATCGCGCGGCGGTTGAAAAAAATGTCGATATGGTAACGCGCTGGGCGGCACGTTCAAAGACCGCTTTTATCGATCGACCCGGTTATGGAATATTCGGTATAGTCCAGGGTGCAGATTACCCGGATCTGCGCGCGCGATCGGCCGCGGCTTTGACGGACATAGGCTTTGACGGATATGCAATCGGTGGCCTTGCCGTGGGAGAGCCACAAGAAGTAATGTTCGATATGATTTCTGCCACAGCACCGCTTTTGCCCGTACATCTGCCACGGTATTTAATGGGTGTTGGAACCCCCTTGGATATACTGGGCGCGGTAGAACGCGGAATAGACATGTTCGATTGCGTGATGCCGACACGCGCTGGTCGCACTGCCCAGGCATTCACCCGCCGTGGTACACTGAACATGCGAAATGCAAAGTTCCGTGACGATACGGAACCATTGGATGTGGAATGCGGATGTCCGGCTTGTGATGATAGTAAAAGGTTAAGTCGCGCATATATTCACCACCTGATAAAATGTGATGAAATGCTGGGGGCGATATTGCTATCGCAGCATAATTTATGGTTTTATCAGGATTTAATGCGCAAAATCCGCGAATCTATTAAGCACGGGGAATTCCAAAAATTCAAAAAAGAATTTGTTGAAAAGTATTCCGGAAACTAATAGAATGTCCCAAAAGGAGTAAGCCATGTTCAAGAAAAAAACAAAAGAAGTCGAAGTAATCGATATGGGTGGCGCGAAAACAGTAAAGCGCAAAAAGGGTTGGGTATGGGGTGTTAACACCACGTTCGCTGTTATTTCCATTATATGGCTTATACTTGTCGCATGGTCGCCACTGTATGTAAAAAAGCACTATTCAACACCGATTAAAAAATCCATAGTTGTGTCTATGTTTTTTGACCTGCAACGCTATATGCAGGAACAATATGAAAGATTGTTGAAAGGCATGGCAAAGGCAATCGACCTTAAAAAACCGGTTGCGTATGCGGTTGATAAAGTAAAGATTGCAGAAAAGGGAACCGCCGAAGTGCAAAAGGCGACTGCAACGGCAACAAGAACCACAACACAAGTAAACAAATTATCCGCCGCCGCAGGAAAGCTTGGCGTTAATACAAAAGCTGTTGATAACACTGTCGCTGGTGCGGGTGCCGCGGTTGCAAAGGTTGATGATACAACAAAAATGGTAAACGATCGTCTTGAAAAAGTAAAAGTCGACCTTGAAAAAGTCGCGCAAGCTGAAATCGACAAAGCTATTGATGAACAGTTGAAAGCGTTTTTGGACAAACAGACCGGGCTTGGCACCACATTGCTGACCAATTATGGCATAAAGCATGTAATGCCCTGGAAACCCAGCACGTGGCCAATCACTACAAAAATTTACAATGATTTGGAAAGCTCTAACTTGTCTATAATACAGTCATTGACATCATTGGTAAACAAGTATTTCGGATATGTTGCTTGGGGTCTTGTAATCGCTGCATGGATGGCGGGTCTGATTATCTGGTTCATGATAATGGGCAAGGTAAAGAACCTTACCCGGGCGTTCCTTGTCTGTCCGCGTTGCGGCCATACGTATGCGGATAAGCGCACGGGCATGATGCTTATGAAATTTATAAAGCCATGGAAATGGATATAATAATTATCTGTGTTTTGTATGAAAAATCCCGCTTTGGCGGGATTTTTCTTGATTTTTGGTAAAATTTGTTTGATAATGGTACCCGTGGCACCCTTGGAGGCCGCGTATGTATAACAAAAGGAAATGAAAATGAGTATTAAATTAAAAGCTGGAATTCGCAGCGTCGCAGGCAAGGGGGCCGCACGCGCAGTTCGCAATAATAAAAAAGTCCCGGCCATAATATATGGTGAAAAAAAGCCCCCCGTTGCTATTGAACTGGACGGCCACAGCTGGATTCAGCTTATCAAAACGCCGGGTTTGCGGACAAAGTTATTCGAGATTGAAATCCCAAATGGTATCGAATCAGCCATGTTGATGGAGATTCAATATCATCCTGTAAGCGATGCGCCGGTACACGTGGACTTTAAGCGCATAGATGTTTCAAAACCAATCACTGTTACAGTTCCGGTGGAAGTTATCAATTCCGAAACATCGAAAGGGATAAAAATGGGTGGTATATTAAACTTTGCCGTCCGCAAGGTTTCGATTGTAGCAAAAGTAGATGCCATCCCCGAAAAAATAGTCATAGACCTTATTGACCTTAATATCGGTGATGGGGTGCATGGGTCGGATCTGAAATTACCCGCCGGGGTATCATTGGGATTGCGCCAAGAAGAGTTGGCATTTGTTACGATTGCTGGCAAGGTTGCTGAAGAAGCCGATGTAAAGGCTACGGCTGCCGCCGCTACCAAAGATACAAAAGCACCGGCAAAAGGTGCCGCGCCGGCAAAAGATGCAAAGCCAGCGGCGAAAAAATAACTTAATTGCTGGTTTAAGTTGGGGGTCGTTGTAAATACTGACTGCTGACTAAATCAGCAATGTTTCTTTGTTATCCGTGATTTTTCGCGCTCCCATTCCCGGCGTTTTATAGTTTCACGCTTGTCAGTCTGCTGTTTCCCACGTCCGATACCCAAAAGTACTTTCAGCCGTCCACGATTATTAAAATACATTTTCAGTGGTACTATGGTCGCGCTTTTTTCGGCCAATTTACCAATCAGACGGTTTATTTGCGATCGGTGCAGCAACAGCTGTCTGTATCGACGTTCATCAAATCTTATTGCTTTGTTCGCAGTGGGCAGTGGCTGAATCGCCACATTCGACAAAAGAAGGTTTCCACCGCGATTTTGTACAAACCCATCGGTTATATTGACAAGTCCATACCGTAAAGACTTTACTTCTGCACCTGTAAGCGCGACACCGGCCTCTATTGTATCTTCAATAGAATAATTGAACCGCGCCTTGCGGTTTTCGGAAACTTGTCCTGATTTTATTATTTGACGTGGCATAATGGAAAATAATAACAGAAAAAAATGCAGTGGCAAATTTTTATTTCCGGTTCGGGAAATATGAAACGTGATACGTGGTTATATCAGATCAGAAATGGATTCATCTTTGGATACAACCGTTTTGTATTTTCGAAAAGAGCATGTTCCAATTCCACAATTGGAACGTCGTGCAGATTTGCCAGGATGCGGGCGGTTTCTATAATCATTGCCGGTTCGCAAGTTTTGCCGCGATATGGCACGGGCGCGCACCAAGGGGCATCGGTTTCAATTACGATTCTGTCCAGCGGCAGCATGCGAAATACTTCGCACTCTTTATCTGCATTTTTAAAACTAATCAATCCCGCAGCAGAAAAATAAAATCCGCGATCCAACAATATTTTCGTAAATTCCCATGGCATGCAATGAAAATGCATTACACCGGGAACGCCATCGCCGCCCAATTTTGCAAATTCTGGCGCGCATAAAATTTCGATGGTTTCTTGCCGGGCATTGCGGCTGTGTACCGCCACGGGCAACCCGGCTGTTGATGCAATTTCCAGCTGGGCGCGGAACAGTTCTATTTGCATAACGCAATTTTCAGATCCATAATGAAAATCCAATCCTATTTCGCCAACGCCAACTGTTTTTGGATGCGATAAAAGATGATTGTAATTCGGAATTGCTTTTCCAGCATATTCCGGGTGAATTCCAATTGTGCAGAACATGTTTTCATATTGTTCACACAATTTTATCGCTTTTGCTGGATCATCCGGGTCGGCGCAAGAATTGATCAGCGCGCCGATACCTGCATCTTTTGCACGTTTGATCATGCCAGATATTTCGTTTTTTGGCACATAATTATCCATCAAGTGGCAATGAGTATCTATGAACATGAGATGACGTTTTTTCTGATTTCCATTATCAGTTTGAATATGGCTATTTCGGGTTCCAGGTGCAGTGCATTTATCGCTGTTATTTCGCGCGTGACCAGCGGGTATAAATCTGCCAACCCGAAATGCGCGGCCGCATCAAGAATTATTCCATGCAGGGCGGGTTCTTTTGCAATTTGTGCGGCCAATGCCATGACATCTGCGGCATTCGCGCGGGAATCCGCGCACAGTGGCAAAAGACGTTCGTATAACGCATCCCCACCGTTTTTTTTCAATTCCGCAATACGCCCGAATGACCCGTTTGCAAGTTTCAGCAAAGCGGGCGATGCATCTTCGTCCGGGATAAATTTATAGAACAATTCCCGAAGCTGGGATATAGACAGTGGCTGCATTTTTTCGACCCGCGCGCGTGATCGTATAGTGGGCAGGGTATTTGCCAGACTGTGTGATACCAAAATAAACAGTGTTTGTGCCGGTGGCTCTTCCAAAAGCTTTAACATGGCATTGGCGGCGGCGACAGTAAGTTCATCCAAACTGTCGATTATTACAACACGCCAGGCACCTTCCATCGACGACATTTGCATTTTTTCTATCATAGCGCGTACGGTATGTACGCTTATAGATTTGCCATCGGTTTTTGGCCGACCGTCCTTATCCGTATTATGCGCCATGTCTATTATAAAAAAATCTCCGAATCCGCCCTGTATCATTTTTTGAAAGACCGGGTCATCTGTGGGCAAAGAAAAAGGTTGCATATTGCTGATTACGGACTGCTGGTTTGTTTGGTCAGTATTTTCGAATAAAGCCAATGAGTCATCAGGGTTTGGGTTCTTGGATCCGGTATTTTTGAATACGTATCTTGCAATATGATATGCCAGGGTGGCTTTGCCTATCCCACGTACCCCCGCCAACATCCATACCGGATGCAACGGATATTCTGCAATGCGCGCAAACGCATCTGTAAATGCGGCGATTGTACCGGAATGCCCCGTTAATTCGGAATTAGCCATAGGTTCCGGGAAATTATAAGATTTATTTTTCTTTAAAGCCATGCTGGCCGTCATTATAACCGAATACATAACAGCTTCAAGCGATTTTTGGGAATTATATGTTTGACAGGCCAATATAATGCACAAATGAATAAAAATGCAAAGAAGTTTGCTTGCGGGATTGTTTTCTGCTATAATTCGCGTATGTCTAAACCAACCGAATTTTCAAAGATGAAAATCGGACGGCGGTCGTTGATAAAAATCGCCGGGGGCGGCTTACTTGCCATAACATTTTTCCCGCGTATCGCATTTGCGTCACGAAATTCGCTGGAATCGTTGCGTACGGGTGTCCAGCCCGGAAACAGAACCCGTCTTGTGGTCGAAACCAGCAATCGTCCGACATATTCCCTGTCATATCCGACGAATCCCGCGCGTTTGATTGTTACATTATCCAATACTGCTGGCCGTCAAAGCGTAAAGCCCGCACTGGCATCGAATACATTGATAAAATCATTGACCCAGAATCAGGATGGCGACCGGTTGCAGATAGTGGCCGCTTTGGATAGACCGATAAATGATATTCCAAAGAATCAAATAATGGTGCTTGAACCGACCGGCGATACCAAATTCCGGTTGGTATTGGATTTCAGTGCTAGCGGTGCATCTGCGGGTACTGCGGCCGCCGCCGCTTCACAGCCGAAACAGGGCGGCGGCACAAGACGTAAACCGATTATTGTGGTCGATGCCGGCCATGGCGGAAGAGATCCCGGGGCAATAGGGCGCAGCGGAACACGCGAAAAAGACGTGGTATTGGCAGTTGCCAGAAAGCTTCGTACAAGATTGGAAAGTTCGGGTTTTACCGTGCATTTGACGCGTGATCGTGATGTGTTCCTGAATCTGGATACCCGTGCCGGAATAGCAGAAAAAAGGAATGCGGATTTGTTCCTGTCCCTGCATGCCAATGCGAATCCTTCACGCAACATGCGCGGGTTTTCTATATACACTTTGTCCAAAAAGGCATCTGACGAGGAAGCACAAAAGCTTGCCGATGCTGAAAATGCAGCCGACAAGATAGATGTGGACGGTTTCGCTGGATTTGAAAAGAATGTGAAAAAAATCCTGTCAGACTTGCAACAATCGTCTTTGGCGGCTTTGTCTGTGGAATTTGCCATTGGCGCGCAAAAGTCATTCAAGTCATCTGGTATCGCGGAACAGCCACGCGGATCGGTGCGCAGTGCTCCGTTTGCTGTATTAAGATGTGCCGTGCCCAGTGCTCTTATAGAGCTTGGCCATCTGTCGCATCGCGAAGAGGAAAAACTGTTGGCCAGTGGCGCGCATCAGGACAAACTTGTCACTGCCATAGTTCGTGCAGTCAATGATTATAATTTTGAAGTTTGAATAAGTGATATATGATACCTGGAATTCCCGGGAAAAGTATCCATACAATATTAGTTATCTTTTAAAATCCGAAGTAATTCCGCAGCAGCGGCAGCGGTCGCAGTCTTTTTCGAAGTTCCGTTACCGATTGCCTGTTTGCCCAGTGCAGATACACGCACATTAAACACAGGGCTGTGCGAAGGACCAGAATGTTCAAGAAATTCGTATTCTGGTAACATGCCGATGCCGGATTGTTGCACAAGTTCTTGCAGAGCGGTTTTTGCATCTTTTGGCGGGGTCAGATCTTTTTTTGCCAAAGGTGTCCAGATTTTAAATACCGTTTCCCGGGCGGCATCAAATCCGCCATCCAGAAAAATTGCCCCCAGTATAGATTCCACAGCATCAGCCATCACGTGTTTTAACCGACCGGCGGTCATGTGGCCATGACGGATTTTGCCAACCAGTCCCAGTTCAGATGCCACTTCGGATAATGTTCCGCTGGATACCAATACCGCATGGCGTTGGGCAAGCGCGCCTTCGTGTTCGTTCGGAAACATTTCATAAAGCAACATGGCGATGGAAAGCCCCAAGACGCGATCACCCAGAAATTCCAAACGTTCATTGTTATTTTCTGCATCGGCACCCGATTGCGTCAAAGCAAGTTCAAGAAGTTTTGGATTTTTGAAATTATAGTTCAGGTTATTCATATTATTGCGGACTGTTGATTGCTGAAAACCAAATCAGCAATCAATGTATTCCCATCCCCAGTCTGTTCCACCGGAATTTATCCAGCCATGTCCATATAAATGGCAACGGGGCATAATAATTATGCGAATACCAGACAAACCATACCTTGCCCACAAGGTTGTCTTGTGGCACAAAGCCCACATCATCCACGCGGCTATCGCGCGATTGATCACGGTTATCGCCCATCATGAAATAATGTCCGGCGGGAACTGTAAATGACCGGGTATTATCATGATCTTCATTATCAGATATTTCAACGATGCTATGGCGTGTTCCGTTTGGCATGATTTCAGTCCATTCGGTTGCATCAATTATCTGGCATTCCCATGGTGCGCGTTGGCAAAGAGAGCTGGATCTGTATTCTATTGTGTAATTAAAGTCCGCCGGTTGATTGTCGACATAAATCCGGTTGCCCTTTATAACCATGACCTTGCCATCTGCGTTAACGCGCTGGAATCCGATGCGGCGTAATGATTTCGACACGTTCGCGATTATATATGGCCGGGGATTTTCACGCTCTATCAGTGCGCCGTTGATATAAAGCCGGCCAGAGATCATTTGGACTGTATCGCCCGGCTGGCCGACAAGGCGTTTTACATAATCGATAGTATCATTTGGTTTTCTGAATACTATCACATCGCCGGTCTGGGGCTCATCGGCCAAGAAACGTCCATCCCACATATTCCAGGATCCAAATGGAAACGAATTGCGAGAGTACCCATAAGACCATTTCGTCACAAATAGGTGGTCGCCGACCTGTAATGTCGGGATCATGCTTCCAGATGGGATATTAAAGGGTTCAAGCAAAAAGCTGCGGAAAATTATGGCAATAAGTCCCGCCCAGAATAAAGTATTAATCCATTCGCGGGTTGTGGAAGTATGTCTTTTTCTCATTTTAATGGTTCCTTTTCATTATGCGTTGTTTCGCGGACATGATAGTCGTCGTACAGATTAAAATCAATAATAAAATTTCTGATTTATGATTGCGGATTTGTGCTATTCATGTGCACGGCAACGCAGTGCCTGACCCGTGCCGGGGTGACAATGTCGATTGATATTTGATAATTTTGAAAAGCGATGATATAGTATAAAATATATGTCACTCCGGCGCAGGCCGGAGTGGGTCTGTAAAGTGCGAGCATAGCGAGCCAATGAAAAATGATCCAAAACTGTTTTATTGCTATAAAACATACTTTGTTTATATTATGTTTAATGAACGTGCAAAAGCAACGTATATAGGTGTTACCAACGATTTGTCCCGCCGGGTTGCACAACATAAAAATGGGGAATCTTTGGGATATTGCAAAAGAAAAAAGACAAATAAACTGGCATATTTTGAAGTATATAATGATATAAATGTCGCGATTGCACGTGAAAAGGCACTGAAAGAATGGAAACGTGCCTGGAAATTCAGATTGATAGAAACAATGAATCCCGAGTGGAAAGACTTATCAGAAGTTGAAACCTGAAATTTTATGACACATTTCTGGTTCGCTATGCTTGCGGTTTATAGACCCACTCCGGCCTGCGCCGGAGTGACATATTTTTAACGGTAACGCAGTTGCCGCCGCAGGCATGACGGCTTTCTTGCGAGAGCCGTTTAGGGGATAATTCTGTCCATGAAATACAATTCATTAAATCCCAAATTTCCAATATCAAATATTGTATTGTTCTGTTATAATATAATGTAATCAAGGGGGAGATTATCGTGAATAAGCTGTTTTTTGCTTTATCGATTTCGGTGGTTGTTTCATCGCCATCTTTGGCCGCCGTGATGGATGAAATTGCCCTTGCCGAACGTGCGGCGGAATTGGTCGCAATGCGTGATGTTTTAAGATCCGATTTGGAACAAATAGCAATCGAAAAATCCCGTTGTGAAAGACAGAAAAGGAATTGGCGAACCGCGACAATAGTCGGCGGAATCGGTGTTGCCGCGACCGTCACAGGTGCGATAGTCCAGCATAATAAAAACGAAGAAAAGAAAGTTATACAGAAAGGCCTGAATACAGAATTGTACGGCGGGTCAGAATGAAAAGATTGATATCTTTTTTATTTTTTGCAATTGTGCCGCAAATACTGTTTGCTAATTATGAAATGCAGATCCAGATACTGGAAAATGAGATTGCAAAACTTACCACTGAAAAACAAGAAAAATATGCCCAGCTGGAAAAATGCGCAAGCGGTGTAACAGGCTTTAAGATAGCTGGTATATCTCTTTTGGGGCTTACCGCCGTCGGTGTGGGGGTAAATGTGTACCAGGCTGTTCAAGGCAACCAGTTGAATACAAAAATAGGGCAAACGCAAGCTTCGCTTGATAAAAAGCTGGAATGTGAAAAAGCATGGAGTAAATTTGGCGATTGTGAGAGTAAGCCCAATGGTAATTGGGGGCCGACACAAAATGCGGTTACAGAAAAGGAATTGGAATCACGACGGATTGAAAATGACAGAGTAGCAAGAAGCAGGGAAGAGTGTGAAGCATTGTATGGCGAATATGTTGAAGAAGGAGAAGAGTCTTGTATGATAGACCCTGATACAAACATATATGTGCCAAGGCCAGAAGTGTTGCTGGCGCAAGAAAAAGAAAGAGATATAGTTGCCAACGAACAGCGATTATTGACGTTACAGCAAAATAGAAATGAATGTCATACCCGTTCGCAACAACCCGAAAACAGATTTAGAAATTGCATTTTTAACGAAGAAACAGAAGAATGTGAATGTGTTGATATGCCGCTTAATGATGCAAAGGATATATGTGTATTGATGGGGTATACGGATGCAATCCTCAGTACCCAAAACAAAAATGGGGTAAATGGGATAACACAAAATCTTGTTATGCTTTGTCGTCCACCAAATCCATCGTTGGAACGACTACTTGACTGTACGACAGCTGCTTCTGGATGGACTAGACACGGTGATAGTGACTGGTCTTACTTTTTTACTTCCAATGGGAATTGTTACGTTACCAGATCAGAGAATGTTCCGGTACCGGTTGTTGTACAACCAGTGCAAGAACCAGAAGGAGATACTGTGGTATCTATTCTTGGTTGCGATTCATACGCAGATGATATCAAAGAAATAGAAAATGCTCTGAGAAATATTACAGAACAAATAGGTACAGCGACAAAAAATAGTAACGAACTGGGTGTGTGGAATAAAGCCAAAAGCGATTTAGAAACAGCGATAAATAATGCCAAAGAAAGTATTGAAGGGAAAGAAGTTTGCTATAATGAAAGCTATGAAAGTCATAAGGAAGCAAAAACCAAAATTGATAGACTTATTTATTTGGCAAGTATGCTTATTAGTAATTTGGATACTGGAATCGAAGAAATTGAAGCCGGATGGCGGCCGTTACCTGTGTGTGAATCATATTCTGACGACATGAAGCTTGCAGAGAGACAATTGAATGCAAGAGTTGAGGAAGTAAGAAATATATACGACAGTGTTAATTCTTCAAAAGAAGATCTGACCAGGGAATTTAATTGGCTTACCGCAGCCATATCTAATCATAGGGGATTAACGGATGATGCTTTTTCAAAAGCATCCCAATCTTGTCCCGAATCACACAGACCAACCGCGGAAGAACACAGGGAAGAAGTTGAAAGACAAGTCAGATTGGCAAAGGAATTGCAGAGTAACATCGAGATAAAAATCGACGAATTTGATAATGCGACTACGTCCGTACAACCCACAGATGATGAAAAATGCCAGGATAAGTTCAGGGCTGCATGCTTTGAGATAACCCGTGCTAATATTGGACGTGATGACACTGTATGCACGATACCATCCGGTACTGATTTTGAAAACGCATTTAATCAATTCAAAGAATTGTTGAATAAAGGCGGTATCAAATGCGCAAATTACATAAAGGCAGATAATTCCAGAATAATTTTCACAACAGATGCGGATGGGGGGAATCCTGTTGCAGTCAATGAAGAATATTTCGAAACGTACAGAGCTGGGGTCGGACAATTTGTTGCTTCATGTGAAAGGGTATTAAGAAAAAGGTACGGATTTGATGATAATTTTATTATAGAATGCCCCAATGTTGTTTCTGGTATGGTTGAAGCACTTGTGGCTACTCTGGATTGGGGTCAGATGTTTAAGTGTAAAGTTACTGAAAGACGAGATGGAATCTTGCACAATGTCACTGTAACTGCTGGGGAATGCGAAATACTAAATAAAACACACGAAGTCAGACATATTACAGGATTAGATGATTATGGACCTTGGTTTTCGGGTGAAGAATATCTGACAAACATGTGTGTATTTTACAAGGGGGAATTACGTTCTGGTATACCTATGGATGACCAAAAAATATGTATAGATAAATTATGTGCAGAAATAAAAAATGATATTGCAGACTTTTCTGCCAAAAGGCAACAGGATCCAAATATTATATTCACGGCACCGGACGCGTATGGAAAGCACAAAAACAGCTGTCCAGATATAAGCCAAGACGAATGGGATATTATCGAAAAAGTTGACCTTACGCCGATTGTGGAACGGGTAGCTGAAGATAAATATTCTGAATCAGGTGGCGAGTATGATATTGATAAATATTTGGCCAGTCTTTCGCCCGCGGAATCTTCTGGTGATGCAGAATTTGATAGAGCATGTTGGCAAGCATTTATAGATTCCTGCAATTTTGTAAAGGGGACTTTGTCTGAAAATGGCCTGGTTTGTAGCTTTACTTATACACAAAGGGGACATTTAACCCCGCAAGATGAAATGCGAGCCTTTGGGAGAGGTCGTACCGAAAGCACTCCGGAGTGCTTTGAGTCATTTGTATTTATTAACGTTGGTCATACTAGACTGGATTTGAGCAAAAGGAAAAATTTTGAAGAAGCAAGGATAAATTTTTGTGAAATGTATAGAGAGAAAGGTGAAAGGGAGAGTTTAGCAAGATCCAAAGCTATGACTATGTGTCAGAATGATATATCTAATAAGTTTAACCAAGATATAGTAAAAAAATTGGATATATATGATTCTGAAACTTTCTATAATAAAAAAGAGAAAATGTATACTGAATTTATATGTTGTGGTGTGTTATTGGAAGACGGTAAAGTTTGTAAACTTGATTATCCAGATAACCCGCGCTCGTGTGTAGTTCGTGATATTGGTGATGTTCTCGATATCCCTGATATCTCCGAAAATAATACATTGATTCAAAACATTGGCAATACATTGAACAGACTTAATCCGTTTAACAGAAACAGACAGGGTAATGATGAAGATAAGTGTCAGAAAGAATTTGCAAAAATTTGCACCAGCCGTAATGTAAAGGGCAGACTGTCTGGCGACACTGTATGTTCGGTATCAAATGCCGGATCGATGTTACGTCATTTCCGTGATGGGTTGCCGGATGATTGCAAAGAACGTTTAGGACATAAAAATAATAATGAAGTGTTTCTCTTAGTGTCTGATGATGAAGATCAGGAAGCAAGTTAATGATTTCGCGGATGGAATTGTACCATAAACGGCTCTCGTCAGAGAGCCGTCATTCTCTTCGTTTTTTGAATGAATAATGAATAATGAATAGTGAATAATGAATAATTAATGCGTCGCGCAAAGCGCGACACCGCTGTCATGCCTGTCGCCGCAGGCATGACGGCAACTTCGTTGCCGTTAAAAATATGTCCACGAATTACTGACCCGCGTCGGAGTGACATCTTGCTGGGGTGGGTTAGCCATATTTTATCATTGCGTGTACGGGGATTTTAACATATACTCCGCGCATGCTGACACTTCACAGCCTTATATTCAATGGAATTGACGCAATACCCATCGATGTACAGATTCAGGCAATCGGGGGACTTTCAGAACAAAATTTTAACATAGTTGGATTGGCTGACCGTGCGGTAAATGAATCAAGAGAACGTGTCCGCAATGCGCTTGCCGCCATGAATCTTTGTTTGCCGCCGAAAAAGATTACGGTCAACCTGGCACCGGCAGATGTGGAAAAATCGGGTGCTCATTTTGATTTGCCTATTTTATGCGGAATACTTTGTGTTATGGGAATTTTGCCGGCTGACAAATTATCAAAATATGTGATACTTGGTGAAATCGGATTAAACGGGACTTTGCAGAAAACCAGTGGAATTCTTCCGGCCAGTGTTTGGGCAGCGGCACGGGATATGGGTATAGTATGTCCCGCGGGACAGGGTGCAGAAGCCCGCTGGGCGGGGCATGCGAACATACTTGCCCCGGGTCATATTCTGGATTTGATAAATCATTTCAAGGGTACGCAAATATTGCCAGTGCCCGATCCCGCAAACGGATTTCCACACGAAAGCTTTACCAAATGTGGATGTATGTCCGAGATACATGGACAAGAATCCGCAAAACGCGCAATAGAGATAGCCGCCGCCGGTGGACATGCGATGCTTATGATCGGGCCACCCGGATCGGGAAAAACCATGATAGCATCACGATTACCCGGAATTCTGCCGGGGTTAACCCCACGGGAAATTCTGGATTGCAGTATGATTTATTCTGTTGCGGGTCAGTTGGATGGACGATCACTGATATCGATGCGGCCATTCCGCGCCGTGCATCATACGGCTTCTGCGGTTGCGCTGTCGGGTGGTGGAACAGATGCGAAACCGGGCGAAATCTCGCTGGCTCATAATGGGATTTTGTTTCTGGACGAACTTCCCGAATTTCAAAGACAGACGCTTGAAATATTGCGCCAACCTATGGAACAGGGCAAGATTACAATTTCACGCACAAAACGCACGGCGACCTATCCGGCCAGGTTTCAACTGATCGCCGCTATGAATCCGTGTCCCTGTGGACATCTGGGCAATGCGGCTATGTCGTGTTCGCGCGCGCCGCGGTGCGCCGAAGCGTATCAGAATAAAATCAGTGGCCCGTTGCTTGACCGCATAGACCTTCATGTGGATATAGATCCCGTGACCCCGTGGGAAATGACCCGCCATAATTCTGGTTCCGGGGTTTTGGCGGGCGAAACTTCTGATACAGTGCGCGCCAGAGTAATTGCAGCCCGCGATCGCGCACTTTCACGTTCGCGCGAAATGTTCGGGCGGGAAATTCTGAATGCACATCTGGATGGAAAAGAACTGGACACGGCAACGGCGTTGGATGATGATATTGCAGAATTTCTTAACGATGCGGCGACGACACTTGGGATGTCTGCGCGCGGGTATCAAAAGATAAAGCGTATCGCGTTGACGATTGCGGATCTTCGCGGTGCATCCGGTATAGAAAAATCAGATGTTGCAGAAGCCCTTTCATACAGACCCATCAGACGTGGAAAATATGGGGCGGGATAGAGATTTAGTCGGTATAATTTTAAAAGAGTAAATCCCGTGTCGCCACGGGATTTCTCTCTCCTACAATTTGATTATACTCTTGTTGCATTTGAAAAATCAATGAGAAATATTATCTTTTTTAAAGACATGTTTTGTGGTATAATGACATATCATGAAGTGTAGAATTTTCATCATTTCTTTATTGGTTTCCGCGTTCTGTGCCGATGCGGCCAAAGCGAATTGGGAATATTATCAACAGTATCACGATGATGGGTCGCGCGTGACCATGACCCTTCGTGGCGGGCTTTCACATGGCAGGGCCAACATAAAGAATGACTTTGGGTATATGACCGAAAGTTACTGGGTGGAAAATATTTACATTGATGATGGCAGTGGCGGTTTAGAATTTTGGGACTGGGGCACAGTGCCTTTTACAGGAAGGGCGATTGACCTGTGCGTGCAAGATCCGGCTTGTGATATCACATTTTCTAATTGGGGCGATTATTATACCCATGCGGGTGATGTGAATATTGGGGATTTGCCTGCTGCAAAAAAATATAGCGAATTTTCTTGGGCGGGTGGGGTATCGATTGGTTTTACGATTCCGCAAAGTCCCCAGTGGCGACTTGAAGGCGACTGGCTTCGCATTTCAGAAACGACTTATGAAGCGTTCCCGTTATTCATGGGGGATGTTTTGTTTGATACCCCGTTTATTCTGGGTGATTATCTGTATGAAAATCCCGTAGGATTGGCAGTTATTGGTTCTGGTGGTGCGCATTCTACTGTGACCACCGATGTGTTTTCGGCAATGTTTTATTACGATTTTTTCCAGGGAAATGTAAAGCCGATAGGTCAAATGATTCCATATATCGGGTTTGGTGTCGGGTATGCAAGCTCTGCCACTGTTCTTGAAATGACAGATTTGTTCGGAGATTTGACTTCCCAGGCGGCAATGTTGCCATTTAGTCCCGATGTTCCCAAAGATGTTCCTGTGCTGGAATTTTATACATCTACCTATGTATCCAGAAATGTCGCGGGCAATGCAGCTCTGGGATTCTCTTACGGCCTTATGCAGGGAATGTATTTGGATTTGGGGCTAAGGTTTACATATATTCCGCGTATTCAATGGAAGCTTAACAATGAATTGGGTTATGATGCCGCCGGGGAAAAACAAAGAAGCATATTCAGCGCGCAGAACGTAATCTATACATCGGCTTTACTTGGTCTGCGTTTCGAATTTTGATTTGGGTAATATTAACGGCAACTTTGTTACCGTTACGAAACTTTTGACTTCTGGTCATGACCCATATTTTAACTTGAAATTGTTTTTACCATGATGCATACTCTGGCCTGAAAATCAGGATTCAATATGCCGGAACAAAATTATAATCTTTCAGAAGATTCAAGTATATCGACCCATATATGTCCCGCATGGCATGGCAAAGATTCAAAAAACCTGGCCATTATCAAACGCGCATTTGACGAGGGCAATATCGATTCTGATACGCATACCTATCTTGAATCGTTGTACAGCAATGGAATGCACTGGTTCCGCGAGATGTTTTATATGTTGGGTAAACATCTGGGGGCACCAAAAACCGCCATTTTTAAATTCGATGCCGCCACCGGACAAACCGAAGGACAACCAATAAGCATCAATGACATAAATCCCGGTGGAAACTATATGGTTCAGCATCGTTTGGACGTTGATCCGATGCGGAATCAGTTCTTTCAATTCAATGCTAGTCATGATGTAGAGCTTGCAGTATCCAGTATCGTCACAGTTATGGTCGTTGCACAGAAAAACGTAAACCGTGCGATTGAAAAAATAACCGGGCAGTATTATGCCGCATACACGGAAGAAATCATAGCCACGGTTCAGCGTGTTCTTTCATTACGCGCCAATGATGCCAGCGCGCGCGCCATCACTGAAAAAATCCGAAAATTGTTTGCAGAAAAATACATAACCAATGCCGCCAGGGAAGTGCTGGGCATAATTGGTCGCGGGCATGAATGCATAGCCGTGGAATTGGTGCGTGAACTGGATAAAGTTACCCGCCCGCAGCACAGGCTTCGCGATGTGTACCGCATGAAATGTCTGTTCGATATGGTTCCGCAGATACGCACGTTCATAGATGGGATCGCCGCCGAAAAAATTATAGCAGTACGGGACAAATTCTATGATACCGGAAACGCCCGTAACCATCGAGATTCCAAAGTAATGCTGAATATTGGCGGCGAGGGGGATATTGTCCCATTGGAAATAATTTGCCAGGTTCGAACCTTTTTTGATTTCGAACGCAAATCACATGAAATGTATGAATCGGTTCGTTCCAAAAACACCGGTCGCAAGGATTCCGGTATCGTAGAGCTTCATGAATCGGGAATAAAGGAATATAACCAGATGGTACGTGATTGTTTGCGCCAGTTGTTTGACCGTATAGGTTGGAACATTCTTTACAGCCGCACGGATGGGGTAAATGAAACCCTTTTTGACGGATTCCCAAGGATAAATGTAAAGTTCTATCCATCGGAAATTATAGAAAGCATAATCCGGAAATTGCAAAAGAACGTAAAGAATGAAATATTCAAGATAGAGGATGCACCCAGAAAGCTTAGCCCGTCAGAACAACTTGAAATATTCGAATATATGGCGAAATTCATATTGTCCGCTGCATTGCCGTATACTATAAAGGATTGGAAGTTAGATGGTGATGATGTGGAAACCAAGCTGTTTAATTTCGTTATGGCCGAATTGCATCGGTATCACAAGAACGGTACATCGCTTCGGTTTTATGGTTGATTTCGGGGTTAAAGGCTTGCATACTTTCCTTTTACCAAATTTTGCGAATATGGATTGAAAAATTTCCATTTTCCCCTTGCAATTGGCATGTAATTACGCAACAATGCGACAGGTTCGGTGCGGTTGCGCCGCGCTATCACAAGCATAGAAAAGGATATTAATATGCGTACAGGTACAGTAAAATGGTATAACGGTAAAAAGTGCTATGGATTCGTCGCCCCCGACGCTCCGAACGAAGCCGGTGACAAAGAAGATGTTTTCGTCCATTCATCTTCGTTGCAGACTGCGGGCATCCGTTTTTTGAATGAAGGCGACAAAATAGAATTTGAAGAAGAAATGCGCAATGGCAAATTGTCCGCGACAACAATAAAGCTGATTTCGCGTGATGAAGAATCAGCACGCCGGTTCCAAGAACGTCGCGCATCGTTTCGTGATCGTGATGGTGGTAACCGTGGCGGGGATCGTGGGTCACGTGGGCCGCGCCGCGATCGGGATGATGGTGATAAAAAGGGCTGGGCATTCTGGAAAAAATAAACATCCGGCTTTTGCCGGATTTGTTTATGATTTGATTTTACGGATTTTGTTGGTTATAATTCCATCATGAAAAAACTGTTATCTGTATTTTTTATTTTCAATTTTGCATTTTGTGCGTCACGGGCAGATTTTTCAACATCTGCACGCTCTGCATTCCTTTTGGATCCTGTGTCTGGTGCGGGTATCGTGAACAAGGCCGGGGACACGTTGATGCCGCCGTCCAGTATGTTAAAACTTATGACGCTTGCAATAGCATTTGATGCTATAAAAGATGGCCGTTTAAAGATGGAAGATCAGTTGCCGGTATCTGCAAACGCCGATCATAAGAATAGAATATGGGCGATGGCCAGCAAAATTTGTCTTACCCGCGGTCAGACCCTTTCCGTGAACGATGCCATTATGGGGCTTATCGTAATGTCCGGTGGTGATGCGGGTGTAGTATTGGCGGAACATTTAACGGGATCCGAATCTGCCATGGCGGAATTAATGACACGCCGCGCAAGAGATATCGGAATGTCGCAATCAACCTTTGGAAATGTATCCGGTCTTTCGCATCCCGACAACCTTATGACCAGTCGCGAATTGGCTATTTTGGCTTTGTATTTGATAGAAACCCATCCTGATTTTTATCCATTGTTTGCGACCCGTGTTTTCGAATTCGGCGGATATGAAGACGATTGGTGCAGAGAATGGGGGCGGCTGAAAACCAGAAGCTATAACAGGCTGTTATTCATGATGCCCGGGGCCGAAGGTATGAAAACCGGACATACGTCAGAGGGTGGATACGGAATGGTTGCAACAGCGACGCGCGGTGGACGACGTTTGATTGCCGTCATAAACGGTTTGTCGGCGAAAAACCATAATGCTTTGGCGGTAGAGGCAAAGCGTTTGTTGGAGCACGGATTCAATAATACATCAACCAGAGTATTTTATCAACCTGGGGATATAATTGTGGAAATTCCGATGTGGTATGGGCGTAGCAAAGTTGTGCCCGTGACAGTCAACAGGACTTTTGCAGTGACATTATCCAAAGGACAAGATACATCTGGTCTGCGGATTTTGGCACGATATAAATATCCAGCGGTGGCACCCGTGCGCCCCGGTGATGAACTTGGTGAAATTATAGCACAGCTGGATGGCCAGGAAATTGCACGTGCGCCGCTTGTCGCAAAAGAAAAGGTTGGCAAAGTTGTATTTATCGGCCGAATTATCCAGAATTTAAAAATAATATTAGGAACAAGGGATTAGTTCAGACCTTGTGATCATAAGGACACAGTTTTTAATCCGACTCAATTGCCAATAATTTACGCTTTAAATCCAATCCCAATGAAAATCCGCCAATGTTGCCATTTGACGCTATTACCCGGTGACAAGGAATTATGATAGGGATCGGATTTCTGCCATTGGCATTTCCGGCGGCGCGTACTGCGCGTGGATGTCCAATATTTTCCGCAAGTTTGGCATAACTTATGGTCTTACCATAAGGTATTTGCGTCAATGCGTTCCAGATATTCATTTGGAATTCGGTTCCAACGGGGGCGATTGGCAAATCAAACTTTTTTCTGTACCCCGTCAAATATTCTTTCATCTGTATAGTTGCGGCACAAAGCAAAGGGGTGTCGGCATACTTTGCGTCCGGCGGCGGTGTTCCGATATTTAATGCAATAATTGCCCCATCCCGTTCAATAAATGTCATCGTGCCAAGGTTTGTATCAAGGGTTGTATAATTAGTCATTGAAGCGATAATCTGAATATCAGTCTTGAATTTGCGTATCATCTGAATCCCAAAGGGCAAACAACAGCTTGCTATCCGTAGATATGAAATATCGAAAGATGGTGCCGGTTGTCGGACTTGAACCAACGACCTACTGATTACAAATCAGTTGCTCTACCAGCTGAGCTAAACCGGCGCAAACGAATGTAAGCCTTATTATACATAGCTTTCAGTGTTTTACAAGCTATTTTTTAGATGTATAAAAAATGCTATAAATCGTCATAAAAATGTACAAAGTGACACAGTTTTGCACAAAATTTACACAAAAAGTGACACAAAGAAAACCGATTGGGTTATGAAAAAGTAATTTCCGCAAGATTTCAATATCAGTCGAATCAAAACAGTCTGCGGGCAGTAGCTGATGCCGATGACTTGTCTGGCGGATTTTTAGTTGACGATGAGAATGACCTGTCTGGTGGCGTTCTGGCGGAAAAAGATGAGTTCTCTGAAAAAGCATATTTGATCGAACAGAGAATACCAAAGTTTCGTGTTCTACAAATCCGTGTTCATGGTGCAGACGGACAAAATTGCGGTATAAATTCGATAGAGCTAAAAAGCATCGCAGTAAGTGATTCCCTGACTGTATGGAAGTAATATGAATCATGTTGAAGATATCTTGCAATCTTTGAGAAATGATCAAAAGAAAGAATTTAGACCAGTGGCGGACATGGGGGAATTTTTCGGGGGAAATCCGACGGGAAGAGCCGTAACCGCCACTTTGCAGGGCATGAATAGCGGAAATCCATTTGTACAGTTGGGAAGTCTGGCAATTCCAGCGTTAGAGAAAGAAAGACGGATGGCCATACAGCCGGAAACAGGTTTAGAGCGCGTCGTTAGTGGTGCTGCGGAATTTGCCACACCTGCTGGTTTAAAAGCAAAAGCAGTTAGCAGTATGTTGAAAGTTCCGCGAGTCTCGGCCGTACTTTCAAACAATAGAATAGGACGGGGGATTGGTTCTTTGTTAGCCCCAGCAGCAATACCGCTTGAAGTCACGGGGGCTGCGATAGGCGGTGGCGCATCAAGTTATTTACAACCGGAAACCCAACTGGAAAAGTGGATTATTAAAAATATTGGAAAAGGCGCAACAATAGGTTTAGGTAGCAGATTACTTAAAAAATAAGAATGGTAAGTCTCGTAAGCAACTGCCTATGAAATCTAAAATAAAATCACAAGTTCTTTTCCACATGCCCTTATTATAAGGCAAGAAGTAGTAAAAGTCAAGGATAAGGTCATACAATGTCACTGATTGAAATCATATCGCTGGATTCGCAACTGGAAAACCGGGTTGTGCTGGCACCACGTTTGAATGGCAATTTCGGAATACTTAAATCTGGGGCTGATGCAGCAGAATCAGAAGTTAAAAAGCTGGAAGCAAACAAATTGGATGCTGATGGCAGTAATATTACATCAGAATCACGGCAGATTGCCACGGGTATAGTAGGTGGTCTTGGCGGAGCGGGAATAGCCGGAGCAGTTAATCGTTTTGGTGTCGGCGCGGCGCGGAATTTTATAGGACGTGGCGCATTGCGTGAGGCATTGGAAGACGCAGCCGCCGGGCGTGCCGTAAGAGATGTGGATTTTGGTCACGTGACCAGACAGCAGATGGATGAAATTAATAGAATCCCCGGTCTTGCTGAAAACGCAATAATGAGAGATGGACGATTGGTAATACCGGCAGAAAATGTAAAACATATTTATAATAACCGTATTAATAGAGATGGCCTATCGTCCGATGAAGTTGTGAATTTATTGCAAAATACAATGCATGGACGCTCGCGGATAAGCGGCGGCGGGAATCCATATAGTGCCATGATGTCATATCCGGAAAATCCTACGGGGTATAGTATACTTCTACCAAATGCTAATAACACCGGTATTAATCAAGTTGATAATGTAATACGTACCAAAAACGCAAACCAGTTAGCGAATAGAATAGAAAGAAATTCCAGCGGACTGGGAGGACGCAATCTTCCCCCATCAACCACCCAAGAGAACTTTCGCAGTATGCGATTTTCTGCACGTCAGCCCGCTGATGGTTCTATTGTTCCACAGACCGACGGAATTGTCAACAGAAATCTGATTTCCGGGCTGGCTGATAATAACAAAACTAAAACTTTGATAAATTCTGTTCAAGCTGGGAATGAAAATATAGCACAACAATCAAGCGTTCTTAATGAAGCATTTCAAAAAAGACGCATGACTGGATTTATGGATCCGGAAATAAAAGAATCAATAAAGCTTCCTCAGACCCGTAAGGCTGAAATTAATTATGAAAATTTCATGAATACCAATAGAGATATGCGTTTATTAGAACAATCATTATTTGGGTCATGCCTAGATTAGATAGATAAATTTGCCCATAAGGGTATGATTTATCTATGAAAAACAAGTACGCAAACGGAACGCACTTTTCGAAGTGTAAGTTCAGGCAATTGTTAAGAATGTTTTG
>WRKW01000008.1 GCA_009777955.1 Alphaproteobacteria bacterium
ATCGGGAAGTAATGTATCAGCTTTCGGTGGCACGAGCCTGTGTTCAAGTACGAACGGAAGCTGGGGTCAGCCCGGCAACCCTATTGCAGATGGTGGCAGTAACTGTTGGTGTAAAATAACAAGTATTCCTGGATTTAGTGTCGCTTCGTCGGCTTGGGGTTTAATACTCAACTACGGTGATCCGTCCACTTGCGCGTATCGCTGCGCGATCGTTTGCACGCATGGTACCCAGAACGATTCCGACTTCCGGTCGGCACTGTTTGCGGCTCTCGGCCTTTAATGTCATTGCGAGTGGTCAAAGACCGCGAAGCAATCTTTTCCGACATTTCGTGTCATTGCGAGTGGTCAAAGACCGCGAAGCAATCTTTTTCAACGATGGAAGTATACTCTAAACGGCTCTCGTAAGAGAGCCGTCATAACTGAGCCTTGTCGCGCTTTGCGCGACGCATTAATTATTCATTATTCACTATTCATTATTCATTCAAAAAAATGATGCCTGCCGCCACAGGCATGACGGTTCTGGTGGCATAATATGTGTTTTATTTCTGTTTTACCGGATTTTTTAATTCTTTTAAATACCAATCTATGGTTTTAACAATCCCGGTGTCGAAATTCTCTTTGGCGCGCCAGCCAAGCTGTGATTCTATCTTTGATGCATCAATTGCGTAACGAAAGTCATGTCCCGCCCTGTCTTTTACGAACATGATTTGTTCATTATATGAATTTCCGTCTGGTCGTGGTGCCATTTTATCCAGCGTGTCGCATATCTTGTATGCGATTTGCAGATTGGTGCGTTCGTTTCTGCCGCCGATGTTATAGGTTTCGCCAGACTGACCCCTTTGAAATACAATGTCGATTGCCTTGCAATGGTCAAGAACATACAACCAATCGCGGACATTTTGGCCGTTTCCATAAATAGGTATTGGTTTGCCGGCAAGGCAATTCGAAATAATTGTTGGTATAAGCTTTTCAAAATGCTGGTGTGGACCGTAATTATTCGAACAATTCGATATAGTGACATTCAAATCATAAGTGCGATGATAGGCCCGGACAAGATGGTCAGAGGCGGCCTTTGTGGCGGAATAGGGCGAGCTTGGGTCATAAGGAGTGGTTTCAGAAAACAGGCCGGTGGCACCAAGCGAACCGTAAACTTCGTCCGTAGAAACATGGTGAAAACGGGCATTCTTGTATTCCGGTTTTATTGTCATCCAATGATGTCGCGCCATCTCCAACAGGTTGAATGTGCCGTTTATATTTGTTTCTATAAATGCGTGCGGACCTGATATGGAATTATCGACATGACTTTCCGCTGCGAAATGGATTACACCGTTGATGTCGTAATGTTTAAACAATTGATTCACAAGCTGTGTGTCGCAAATATCGCCAATGACAAAGGTATAGCCGGGATTATTATTAACCGATGCAAGATATTTCGGATTCGCAGCGTATGTAAGCTTGTCCAGATGTACGATGCGAATATCTGGATTCTTTTTCATAAAATAGGGTATGAAATTTGACCCGATAAATCCGGCACCGCCAGTGATTAAGATTTTTTTCATAAAAATGCCGTTTTATTTTGTTGGCGCGACAATTATTGATTTTGTGCGTTCGTCCGGCTTTGATTTTGTTTCAAGTATGCCTTTGTCGCCAATCATTTCGACAACCCTGGCAAACAGTTCCGGCACTGCATCGCGACCGCGCGCAAGCACTATTTTGCTTCCCCGTGTCATGGCCGATATTTTGACTTTGTTTCCGTCTGCCAAAAATTCAAAAACTTTTTTCATCTTTATGGACAGATCGTTTTCTTCAATAAACGGTTTCATCCAGACTTCGCGAAGCTCGGTGCCTTTTTGGTGCTTTTTTGCTTCGTTGGCTTTTTTCTTTTGTTCGTACTTGAATTTTCCATAGTCCATTATCTTGACTATTGGTGGGATGTTTGCGGCATTTATTTCAACCAGATCCATACCTGCATCAACAGCTATCTGCATGGCCTGGGCTGTTGGCATAATACCGGCATTATTACCGTTCTGGTCGATTAACTGTACGGACTTTGCGAAAATCCTGTTATTTGTACGTGGGCCGGTATCCCGGCGGTTGTTATTTTGGTTAAAGGGTTTAATGTCATGCTCCTTTTTTTGATGACCAGCTATTATTCTACTTTTTCATTCAGGATTTGCAAGAGTTTTTGTAAAGCTTCCCAAACGGGTTTCTTTGCGTCTGGTTTCAGCAAAATATAATTCGGATGGAATATGGGGATTGCTTTGACATCCGCGTTTTGTATTTTGCATTTTATTGTTTCCCCGTGTTGTTTTGGCAAGGCGGCACCGGCAATCTCTGCCGCGGCAAGTGTTCCCAGCGTAAGAATAACTTTTGGCGCGGAAAGGGATATAGCCCGATCGACAAAAGGGCGGGCCAGGTCAAGTTCTTCCCGTGTGGGTGTTCGGCCGCCCGCGGGTCGCCAGAATACCAATGGAATGATCGTCGTTTGATCACGGGACAGGCCGATTGCTGTCATCATCTTGTCCAAAAGATCGCCCGCCGCCCCCGATAGAATTTTTCCGGATTCGTCATCGTCAGAACTTGGCGAATCCGTAATAATTACAATACGCCCGCTAAGGTGTGGGGAAATTGTTTTGGCAAATGCACGCAAAGGATGATTGCATCCTTTGATTGCCGCGCACAAACTTTCATTATCTGTTGCCATTGCTGCTGCCTGTGCGTATTCCAATGCGTCAGACGTACTTATGACCGGTGCCATTGGAACAGCGGGAGAATCCGAAACACGAAGTGTGGAATTTATAGCTGTGGATTCATTATTATTTTTAATTTTATGCATTCTATGTGTTGCCGGTTCATCAAGCAGTTCCCATTTCACCCCCGATAAAATCAAATCTTGTAACGAATAATTTTTCATCATGTGTTGTGACATAGATTTTTCCTTGCATTTTTATTAATTCTGCTGTAAAATAACTTACGAGCAACAAAAATACAAGGGAGTATTTTCATGAAACTGACAAACTTTGCTATGTTGTTGGCTGCGGCCGGCGTATTGGCAGCTTGCGGCGGATCTGACAAGATAGTCGCGCCCGCCGATCTGAACGATCAGCGCGTTTTCTTCGCGTTTGACTCTTCGGCTATTTCCGAAGAATCGCGTAACAACCTGCTGGGCCAGTCCTTGTACATGAAGGAAAAGCCGGACACCAATATCCAGATTGCAGGAAACTGTGACGAACGTGGCACTGTCGAGTATAACTTGGCATTGGGCGCACGTCGTGCGAATGCGGCCAAATCCGTTCTTGTAAAAGACGGCATTGATTCGAAGCGTATATCCACCATATCTTATGGAAAGGAACGCCCGATCTCGGCTGGCTCTAACGAAGCGGCCTGGGCACAGAACCGCAACGCGACTACAACGGTCAAATAATAAAATCCGCCTTTTGGCGGATTTTTTCTATACAATTCCCCATGCGTTTTGCTGGGGATTTTTTTATATACCCCCGTATACAACACGGTTTTGTTGTGCAGTATTAAACGTGCTTACAGATGCCGTTTGTTTGCGTGTCTGTACATTGTTTGGATCTGGACAGTCATATACATTGGCGGTCAGCAAAAACGACTGTCGTGGTGAAACAATGTTCCCATCGTTGGGTCGGGTACGCTGGGATATTACCCAATAAACATTTCCACCCTGAAGTCTATCGACTATACGGTTGCGCAAATATTGTTCCGCATCACTTTCTTTATATGCTGTAACCTCACTGTCAATTTTGTAAAGAAAATTGCAACCTATTGGTTCCGCATCTATACGTACCAGTGCTTCTGAACCGGGTGCCGGCTTTACCCAGCTGCCGCAACCTGTGATAAGTACGGGACAAATAGCCAAAAGCAAAAAATATTTATTCATGATATAATCCTTTTTATTTCTTGTGTAATTATAGCACAGTTCAAATATTATTCATAATTACAATCTTGTTTCCTGTTTAAATTATAGCCCATATTTGTTGTTAAAATCAATACAGAGCTTGCAGAAATCTATATTATGTAAATGCGGCATTGCATTCCGGTATAAAATATCAATAGAGCCGATAAGTGTCAATAAAACAGCTGGTTTTCCGTAGAAAACAGAGTTTTATTTCATGTGAAATATCCTTTTGGTTTTATCTGGATAGGAAACGAATTTTTCTTTTTAACACAGATTCGCTTACCAGCCCATCATCGGATAATTCCATCGCACGAATATATGCTTCCAGGGCGCGTGCTTTGTTACCAGATTCAAGATATGCATCGCCAAGGTTTTTAAACAGATAAGAATTTGTTTCCGCCACACGACTTACCCTTTCTAGAATTTCAAGGGAAGCATCAAGCCCCTCATTTTTTCTAACCACAATAGCCAAAGTATTCCAAGCATCCAAATCGGCTGGAAAATTTTTTACCAGGGCAAGTGCAAAGTTATAGGCTTCATCTATATTTTCGTTTTGCAAAGCCCATACTTTTGCTTGTTCGGATAATATCATCGGATTGGACGGCAATATATCGCCGGCATGTGTAATATCAGAAGCGGCACGATTCAGATTCCCAGATTGACGATAAATCCGCGCACGTAAAGACAAAAGGTATGCTCTTCCTTGCATAATGTGGCTTGCGGCTTCTGGTTCAAGCTTTGCTTCTGCCGCATCAAGATGGCGCAATGCCCTGTTAACTATTCTCAGCGCGGCACTCTCTTTGCCTTTTTGCAGATTTAAATTTACTAATTTTATTATTGATGGGATGAACAAAGGCTTTTTTGCTATGGCACGCTCTAATTCCCTGCGCATTTGCTTCCAATTTTCCAATCTTTCCGCTTTTTTTAAAAGTACGAATGGCATATATGGGCTGGCCGATCCGATTTTGTTAAAATATTCTTTATATCTTTCCGAACCATTACTATAAAAAAATGTACCTATATAATAGTTAAGCGCATCGCGTTCCGATACGGGGTGGCATTCTTCGCCCAATGCGGCTTCTGCTGTGCGAAGTAACAAAAGCGATATATTGGTAGCGGACAAGAATGGGCTGTGTGATACAGACTGGATTAATCCGAATGCCAAATTGCGCCTGGAAGATGTATTTACCGATTCATCAGAAACCAAAAAACCGGTAAAATCGGGGTTATTTAGCATGTAAAGCCCGGCCGGTTGGCTGGTAAAACGCAAGTTCAATAAAGCGGCATCTTCTTCAAACCCGCCCGATACATAAAATGACATTATATAAAGATAATCGTTCAGATTCATAAAATCTGGCGAAACCTTTGCAAAATGGGCGCGAGCCTGATCCATATCTTTGGTTTCAAAGTACACTTGTCCGCGCAACAGATCTTTCCAAGAATCATGACCGGGTAAAGAGTCGATAAATTTCAATGTTTCTTTTACTTTTCCTGTT
The DNA here is from genome assembly GCA_009777955.1 of Alphaproteobacteria bacterium. Classification (GTDB taxonomy): domain Bacteria; phylum Pseudomonadota; class Alphaproteobacteria; order Rs-D84; family Rs-D84; genus WRKW01. The sequence continues at coordinate 5,419 of WRKW01000008.1, forward strand.
GCTACCCCCGACCATATACGAAAGGGTGCCAAAATTTGCGAATCTGTACCTTTGAATTTTTCGTAAACAGCAGACCAGTCGCCCTTTTTTACCAGCCATGCGGCATAGGCAATTTGGGCGGTTATTGAATGCTCTTTTTCCAAAGTTGCGGCGGATTCGTTTAATTTTCCGGCCAGAAAAAGGCTTAACGCCAGATTTGTTTGTACAGATGGAACATCAACATCGACAAGTTTGCTTGCAAATTTTGGGGCGGCTTCATAGTCGTCTGAATAAATAGCATGTTGCAGGGCCAGGAAGTTTCCAAAGCTGGTGTCCGAAAATTCAACTTTCGGATCAAATTGTTTGGAACGCCACGTCATTTCGCGGAAAGATTGTAAAGTTACAATCCCGACGACGGCACTGGCCAAAATGCCACCTGTGATTGCCGGGATTTTTATCGATTTTACCGGTTTTTTTACTGTTTTTTTAATTTGTTTTTTCATAGTGCTGGCATCGTAAAATAATTTGCTGTATGATGCAATAGAAAAATGAATGCGATCACAGGGGGATAAAATGACGCTAAATGAAAAGTTCGATTCGTACGAACATATTTTACGTGAATGGAATACAAAAATTAACCTTGTCGCATCCAGTACTTTGGATGATATACGGGGGCGACATATTTTGGATTCGGCACAGTTGGCGGAATATATACCGCATGTCGCCCGCGCAAATCATGGTGTCCAGGTTATAGATCTGGGCAGTGGCGCGGGATTTCCCGCAGTGATACTTGCTATATTGGGTTTTGATGTTATCGCTATCGAGAGTATAACAAAGAAATGTGTATTTTTGGAAGAGCTTAAATACCGGTTTTCATTGCCGCATTTACAGGTCAAAAATAATCGGATTGAAGCCGTTTTAAGGGAAAATTTAAACCAGGATTATAAAAAAATCGTCTTCACTGCCCGCGCATTTGCATCATTATTAAAAATCTTTGGTCTAACTTTTCATATTCCTGGGGAGTATGTTTTGTTAAAGGGGGCTTCGGTAAAAGAAGAAATTGCGGCGGCGGGTCAAAAGTATGATTTTGATTACGAATTATTTCCGTCAAAAACCGGTTCTGGGTATATTTTAAGGGTAAAAAACTTGAAGAAAAAGACCTGTAAAAAACCGAGATTTTTATCAAAAAAGCCGGGTATAACGCACCGGTAATTTCATGTGAAATAAATAATAATTTTTTGACTTGGCTGATTTTTTAACGGCAACTGCGTTGCTGTCATTTCGGCGCGACAAAGCGCGAACATCTTTTTTGAATGAATAATGAACAATGAATAATTAATGCGTCGCGCAAAGCGCGACACCAATGTCATGCCTGTACAAGTCAAACAATTCATGGACAGAATTATCTCCTAAACAACTCTCGTCAGAGAGCCGTCATTCCTGCGCAGGCAGGAATCCATTGTTTATAGAGGCTATTCGCGGGCAAAGCCCGCGAATACAAATTCGTATCATATGTTGTGCGCACGATGTCCTATCGTACAATGGATGCCTGTCTTTATATTTGCGTTTATCATTAAAAAATATGCGAATAATCGTGGGGGTGTTTACAAATATAAGATATGGCTTATATCCGGCTTTTTTGTTAAAAATTCCGAAAAACGCGCAAATAGGAATTTCATGTGAAATAAGAAATAATATATTGAATTTACTGTTTATTAAATTCCCCTTGACCGAATCGTCGGTTGTTATTATATTGGCATCGAAAAAAGGAATGAAGTATGACAAGAGTAATCGCATTTGCGAATCAAAAGGGCGGGGTGGGAAAAACCACAACGGCAATAAACATAGGCGCAAGTCTTGCCGCCATAAAACGGCGTGTGTTGTTAATTGATTTGGATCCCCAGGGGAATGCCGGAACCGGACTTGGTTTTGTTCGTGCGGCGCACAAACAATCCATTTATCCCGTAATCATGGGATTGGGGGCGGCAGCAGACAATATTCTTTCAACCGCAATTGCGGGGATGCACATAATGCCATCCAGTCCGCAACTATCTGGTGCAGAGGTTGAATTGCTTGATATGGAAAATCGTGAATATCGTTTGCGGGATGCTTTGGAATCTATCATGGATCATTATGATTATGTTTTGCTGGATTGTCCCCCGGCTTTGGGCTTTTTAACCTTGAATGCGTTGACGACTGCCGATAGTTTGATTGTGCCTTTGCAATGCGAATTCTTCGCGCTCGAGGGCGTTCAGCATCTGGTAAATACAATTGGCGAGGTTCAAAAGAAATGGAACCCCGGGCTTGGGATTCTTGGCGTGCTTCTTACGATGTATGATCGCAGAAATAGTCTGTCAAAAGCAATAGATCAGGATGTTCGTGCGACATTTGGTGACAAGGTTTTTCAAACCGTGGTTCCACGAAACGTCAGGGTTAGCGAAGCACCCAGCCATGGCCAACCAGCCCTGTTTTATGATTTTAATTCACCCGGAGCCCAGGCATATTTGCGTCTTGCCACGGAAATTGTAGAAGCTTGTGGTGATAATAACAAATAACCAAAGGTAAAGTCATGTCACAAAAATTTGGACTCGGCCGCGGATTGGCCGATTTGAAAGCAGAAATGGGAAGTGTGCCGGAAATATCGGTTTTGGCGGGCGGAGAGCGTGTGGTAGTGCGACATATTCCCATATCGCAAATCGTTCCAAATCCGGATCAGCCACGCAAAACATTCGCATCGGCGGAACTGGAAGACCTTGCAAATTCTATCCGTGAAAAGGGTGTGTTACAGCCGATTCTTGTTCGTACAGATCGAAGTGGATCGTCTGCAACGGGGGGGCAATATGAAATAGTTGCCGGCGAACGACGCTGGCGTGCATCGCAAATGGCGGGACTTAAAGAAATTCCGGCTTTGGTAAAGACTGTTACCCCGGAAAATGCGATGGAAATCGCACTGATTGAAAATGTTCAACGTGAAAATTTAAATTCCATAGAAGAAGCCGCCGCATATAAAAATTTGATGGAAAGTTGCGGTTATGAAATGGGCGATGTTGTGAAGCTTATTGGAAAATCAGAAAGCTATATAAGGAATATTATGCGGCTGTCGACATTGCCAAAGTCGGTTCAGAAAATGGTGGAAGATGGTCATTTATCGGCCAGCCATGCAAGAACAATCGCAGTTGCTGATGATCCAGATGCTTTGGCGAAAAAAGTGATAGAACAGGGTTTGTCAGTTGCGGATACAGTGACAGAGGTTAAATCCAGACCCAGATCGTCAAAAAGCCGGTCTTTTCGTAATGAATCTATGTCACAGACAGACATTCGGGAATATGAACGTAAATTGGAATCCGCCTTGTCCGTGCCCGTGCAAATAAAATTACGCAAAGGCGGCGCGGGAGAGCTGGCCTTGCGTTTCGTCAGCAAACTGCAAATGGAACAATTGATAGAATTATTAACCAAAAACTGAGTTTCTGGGTCTAGAAACAAAGAATTAGTTTGTATTTCATGTGAAATTCGGAGAAAAAAATGAAAGTCGGAATAATCGGGGCGGGGGCCTGGGGTGGTGCTTTGGCGGCATCTGCTTCGCGGGCTGGTAACGAAGTTGTTTTATGGTCTTATGATGCGGTGGACGCGGGGATTTCTGGTAATATTTCTGTTACCAATGATATGTCGCAAATTCGCGATGCCACAGTATGGTTGATTGCAACGCCGGCATTATTTTTTCGTGAAACTATTATTAAAGCCAAAATTTTTTATACCGGCCAACCTGTTATTATTTGTACAAAAGGAATGTGTCCAGATGGTAAATTTGTTGGCGATATATTGGTAGAGAAATTAAAAATTGATAAGGAAACGCTTATCGGTATACTTTCTGGGCCGCAATTTGCATCCGAAGTCGCGGTTGGAAAGCCCAATGGTGGTATCATCGCGGGTTCTGAAAAAATTTATAGCGTGGCAAAAAAAGCCCTGTCTGGTATGATATTAGAAGAAAGTCGCGATATTATGGGGGTACAGATTTGCGGAGCCGGCAAAAATGCCGTAGCTATTCTTATGGGATATCTGGATGGAAAGGATGTTGGTGAAAATGAACGCGCACTGCGTCTGACGAAAGCTTGGGGTGAAATCGTTTCATTGGGTCGGCACATGGGCGCACAAATTGAAACCTTCCTGGGGTTAGCCGGGCTGGGGGATTTATTTCTGACTGCTACCAGCAAGACTTCGCGAAATTATCGGGCTGGTTTGGAATTGGCCTTTGGCAGAAAGTCGATTGACACTGTCGAAGGAATTTCTGCCGTTTACGGCTTGTCAAAAATGGCCGCCAATATCAGATGTGGTGGTGATGGGGCTAAAAAAGCCGGTGTTTTTATGCCAAATATGGAATTTCTGGCAAAGCTTATAGCCGCGTGTGATGGGGCAGGGGATTAATATGTTCCGCGCAGAGTGGTGCGTTTATCCCATCTTGTCCATCATTGTAATCAAACTATTTATTCATGTCTAAGGCTATCAATCGGATTTAATTTTGCTGCTTTTATGGCCGGAAATACTCCCGATGCAAAACCCACGACCAGGGCTACAATCACGGACAATGCCACTGCCCACATGCTTATGGTTGCCGGATAATTCATCATCATGGGCACAAGGAACTGCGCCCCCGCTATACCCAGTAAAAGCCCTATCATGCTGCCTATGAACGATATAAGAACCGATTCCGACATGAATTGTGTGATAATGTGACTTTCCTTTGCTCCTATTGCCTTTCTTATTCCTATCTCTCGCGTGCGTTCGGCCACAGAAACCAGCATCATGTTCATAATGCCGATAGAGCCCACTAAAAGTGACACGCTGGCTATGGAAATCAACAACATTTTCATAAATCCAGCAATAGTATTCATGGTTTCCATTACCTGTTTCATATCTGTTATTTGAAAGTCGTCGCGTTGGTCATCCCTTAATTTGTGTCGCTCGCGCAGCAACAGGGTCATCTGTTCTGTTGCGAAATTATTATCGGCATTGGCCGTCAGCCGCAGCATTACCGTGGGAACTGAATTTGGGAATCTGGGGCTGGAAATGCGTTTTTGCAGGGTGGTCAACGGAACAAATATGGAATCGTCGGTACTTCCCATCCCCTCGCCTTTTTCTTTTGTTACCCCTATGACAACCAGGGGTGTATTACCAACCCGGATAACCTGTCCGATTGGATTATTGCCCATTTCCAGCTCTTTTACTATTCGGGATCCCAATATGGCATAGGTAGATGCATTGCGCACCGCAGACCAATCAAAAAATACGCCTTGTTCTATCTCTATATTCTGTATGTGTTGATATGCCGGATAAACCCCGACCACAGTTGTACCCCAATTTTTGTTGCCGAATATGACCTGTCCGCCGAAATTACGTACCGGGCTGGCGAATTCCACCTCTGGCAATTGGGCCAGAGCATCCGCATCCTGTATCGTAAGCGTCTGCATACCAGAGAAAGTTCTGACCCCACCGGTTTGGGCGGCTCCGGCGCGGATTATAATGGTATTTGTACCCAAAGCAGAAAATTGGTCGTCTATTTGCTTTTGTACAGTTTCTCCAAATGTAACCATTACCACCACTGCCAGAACACCGATAATAATTCCCAAAATGGTCAGAATCGACCGAATTTTGTTTCCCGATATGGATAGCCATGATTCTTTCAAGATGTCGTTAAAGGTCATTTTAATTCTCCAAGCTTCCAGTCATTATATCATAAATCCGGCGGGTGACCAAACTGGTTAAGGGTTTGGGCGACAAAAAATTTGCTTTATGTCGGTTTAATGTTGTATTATTTGAAATAAGAACGGGGGGCGGGGTACGACCAAAGGGAAAGTGTCGAAATGAAAAAAAAGCCATTGCTGGTTGCCGTCGAAGGTGGCGACAAGGTCGGGAAAACGACCCAGGTTTCACAATTTTATGATTATTTATGCCAAAAAGCTGGTTGTACGGAATTGATAAAATATCCCGTGTATGACAGTCAGACCGGAAAAGAAATTCAAAAATACCTGAATGGCGAATTTGGCAGCCCCTATGATATAGACCCGAAAAGAGTAATAGGTTTTTACGCGAATGATAGGCTGGCGGACAAACCACGCGTAGATGCGTGTATTAAAGCCGGAAAAAATATTCTGTTTGACCGGTATGTCGCAAGTAATCTTTACACCGCCGCCCGAATGCCGAAAGATCATTGGCCGAAATGGATAAGATATATTGAATACTTAGAATTTGCGAAAAACGGATTGGTTCGACCCGATCTGGTATTATATTTGTATTTGGATCCGTTGGTTGCGGCAAAGGTAAATGGGAACGAGGAAAGCTGGCAGAAAGAAAAACGCGATGTTCACGAAGCGGATTTACAGTTACAAATTAATGTTACAAAGATATACAGGGCCAGAGCCATTATGACCCCCGATCGGTGGCGGGTTATAGACCAGATGGGGTCGGATGGTACCAGAAAAGGCATAGATGAAATTCAATCCAATATGCGCGCGTGTCTTGATGATTTTTTAAGGAAGAAAGTGAAATAAAGCCGGTGTTTTTAACCAGTTTTTAAAGATTTTTCTGGTCTTTTGGAATCGCCCCGTCATAGTTGATCCGGCCGTCGCGAATATGTATCAATCGGCGGGAAAATTTTGCTATATCGAATTCGTGGGTAATGGTGACTATGGTAATGCCCAGATCCTGGTTCAATTTTTTGAATATTTCCAGAATTTCTTTGCCCTTTTTGCTGTCCAGGGCACCGGTTGGTTCGTCTGCCAATATTACCTTTGGTTCCCCGGCCAGCGCGCGCGCAATGGCCACACGTTGACGCATTCCGCCCGATAACTGTGTTGGCAGATAATATTCAAATTTTTCAAGCCCCACTTTATAAAGCATTTCCCGTGCGCGGCGCAAACGTTCATCCATTGGCAATCCGCGGTACATAAGGGGCAACATGACATTATCCAGAACACTTCGCTTGGTCAAAAGGTTAAAGTTCTGGAACACAAAGCCGATGTATTCGTTTCTTGCAACTGCCAGTTCATCCGATGTCATATCGGTAACATCATTTCCGTAAAGTTCATAAATACCGCTTGTTGGAATATCCAGTGCACCGATTATGTTCATGATTGTGGATTTGCCGGATCCGGATGGACCCATGATGGATACGAATTCCCCCGCGCATATATCAAATGTAACATCGTACAGCACGCGCTGTACACCGCCGACTTCAAGTGGAAAGTCTTTGCATATTTTTTTGAACGAAATTATTTTAGGTTGCTGTTTTGCCATAATGTTCATTATATCACAAATTATCGTAAAAAGCATTCGCATTTCTTTTGCTTACTTTACATGACTAAATACAAATTGACCTTTGTCATGAAATATGGTATAATATACCCAAAGGAGAGAGTATCATGAATACATTTAACAAAACTATAAAGCTAACAAGCATCCTTGCTGTATTAACGGTAATCCCATTACAAGGGTCTATCGCTGCCGTAGCGTGTGTGCCGCAACCACCCAATAGTCCGACGAGTTGTGATGTTTTTTCCCAGTGTTCTAGTAGTAATCCCGCATATCATAATTGCACCAACCGATCCTTTGGGGATTGGGGAGTAAGAGGCTGTGCCGGAAGTAATGTATCAGAGTTCAGTGGCACAAGCCTGTGTTCAAGCACAAGCGGAACATCAAATACCCCCGGCAACCCTGTTGCAGATAACGGACAATACTGTTGGTGTAAAATAACAAATATTCCCGGGTTTAGTGTCGCTTCGTCGGCTTGGGTTTTCCGGGACGACTACGAAGATCCGTCTTCTTGCACGTATAACTGCGCGGTCTATTGCGCGGTCAACGCCCAGCTCAATTCCGGCTTCCGGTCGGCACTATTTGCGGGTCTCGGCCTTTGATGTTATGGCGGTTTAATGTCATCGCAGTCTGATGTCATTGTGGTCTGGTGTCATTGCGAGTCGCGTCACCGCTTGCGGTGACGGACGAAGCAATCTTTTCCAACTGGGGAAGTATACTCTAAACGGCTCTCGTAAGAGAGCCGTTATAACTGAGCCTTGTCGCGCTTTGCGCGACACATTAATTATTCATTATTCACTATTCATTTATTCCGCGCACACCATCGTCATGCCTGCCGCCGCGACTCGCAATGACACACTTTCACTTGGCTTTTTATCTTCGACCGCCACCACCCATGCCGCCGCCCATTCCTCCACCGCCCATACCGCCGATGCCCCCACGCTGTCCGCCGCCACTGGCATTGCCTGTGCTTGCCCCGATTTTTCCGGTAATCATTCTGTCGCCTTCTTCCAGGGCATCGTCTGGTTCCGGTATAATCTCTGTTTCGGTGGCTGTTACGATGCCCCGGCTATATTTGACAAGGATGGGGGCATTATTACCGGCTTTTTTGTCGTTATTTGATCTTTCTATCAATAAAGTATTACGCGGGGTACAGGTTCCGTCTTGTATGCACTTATCATCGGATAGCGGTTTAAGCGTCCGGATAAGGAAAGATGCATTGGTTGCTTTCCATACATTATTTTTTTCCGCAACCAAGATAGTTACAAACGCTGTCATACCCGGCATAAGGCGCATATCAGAATTATCCACATCGATAATTACGGTATATATAACCACGCTTTGCGCCGTTGTCGGGGAAAGACGTATTTGTCGTACCATACCGTTGAAAGTCTGATTAGGATAGGCATCGACCGTAAAGGTGACGGTCTGGTCTTCCCTTATGGATCCTATGTCGGCCTCTGAAACCGATGTTTCTATCCGCATCTTTGAAAGATCTTCTGCGATTTCAAACAGATCTGGTGCCTGAAAGCTGGCGGCAACGGTTTGGCCGCGATCAACTTTTCGTGATATTACGGTGCCATCAACTGGACTTGTTATGGTTGCGTAATTAAGATTGGTCATGGCTCTTTCATACTGGGATTTTGCGCGGCGGACAGATTCTTCGGATGTCTTGAATCGTGTTTCGGCCTGTTCCATTTCGGATCTTGCTATAAATCCTTCTCCGTACAGTGTTTTTGCCCTGTTGAATTCCCGTTGGTCGAAATTACGTGTTGCGGTTGCGGAATCCAGGGCGGCCTTTGCTTCGTCTACACTGGCTTGCAGAACCGATGGGTCGATTTTCAAAAGAATCTGACCCGCCTTGACCTTGTCGTTAAAGTCGACATATATTTCTTCTATTATTCCGGATACTTGGCTTCCGACCTTTATGGTATTAAGGGGTCTGATTTCGCCGGTTGCCGTCACAACTTGGCGCAAATTCCCGCGGGTTATGGGGGATGTAATCCAAAGTTCAGATTTTTTTTGGGATGAACCAGATGTCAAAAACCAGCCGCCGACCGCCAGAATCGCAACAATCAAGAACATACGCCACTTGCGTCGGCGGATATACCCCATAAGGCTTGCGATCAATCCGGCCGGATATATTATCAGTTTCATGATTTTTGAATCTTTTTTAACCATATTCTTTTCTTTTTTCATACCGGTCTCCGTTTTTTTATTCCGTATCTTGGCTTTCTATTGCCGCACAGCCATAACCTGTGCCATGAATCCAAATAATATATCCCTTGTCATCCAGGGACAGTTCCAGGCTGTCGCCGTCTTCAAGAAGTCCCTTGTAGATATTCGCATCGTCGGTTTTCTGGAAAATAATTCCATCCTGGTTTACAAGGCTTGGGTTCGATCCGCTGGATGCAAAGGCCGTACCGCCGACTGCAAGCCCTTTCATACGCTCTGCCTTTGTCATGGGGTTTTTCGCGGTTGTGCGGATATTCAACACAGCGGTATCGCCGTCCATGTTAACAGTCACCGCATAATTGCCCATACAGTCAAGTTTTATTGTTTCCGCCGTTGCCGGGTTAAAAATGAAAACGACCGTTGCGACGAAAAAAATTGTAATAAATTTTTTCATAGCGTTTCTATGTTTGTTTCCGCGTTTGCCAGTTCTTCTTGCAATTCCCCCATAGCCAGTGCCAGCGCGGCACGCTTTACGTATAGGTCGTACCGGGCGGATATATTTTGCCGTTGAGCCGATGCCAGATCGGCCTGTTGTGTCTGCCAGTCAAGCATGGTGGCGCGTCCGACCCTGTACATTCCTGCCACGACTTTTTCGGATTCGATTGCGGATTTCAACAGTACATTTGCCTGTTCAAGAACCTTTTGCGCGGTTTGATAATTCTGATATGCTGTCCATATATCCATTGAAACGGAATCTTCCTTTGCCCGCTGTTGCTCTTTGGCGCGTTCATAGGCAGCTTGTTGAGAACGGGCGTTATAGGTATTGGCAAATCCCGCGAAAATCGGCATGCTGGCGCGTATCCCTATGGTTCCACCCCACTTATCATTCGGGTTCATGCCGAACTGATCGTAATTGTCGCTTAGATCATAAGTAAGCGAGCCGGTGGCTGAAATCGATGGCAGATTCCGCAAAAATGCCGCGTTCCGCCGATGCCATGCGGCATTCGTCGATTCCGCAGATGACAACAGATCCGGTCTTTGACGCTTTGCAGTTTCAATAAGTTCTGCGACTGCCTTTGATTCTGTTTCGCTGCCAAAATTTGTCGGCATGTCGGTTATTTGCAGTTCTTGTTCTTGTGAAAAGGATAACAGATATAGCAGGCGGCCTTTTGCTATCTGGCGGTTGCCTGTGGCACGTTGCAATTCCAGTTCTCTCATGGCAAGTGTGGTATCGGCTTTAAGGACATCTGCCCGTGCAACCGCGCCCGCGCTGAATTTTTTCGAAGCGATATCCTGTGCGCCGCGTGCGACAGTGACCAGGTCGGTGGCAACCTTTACCTCTGCATCAGTGGTCAGCATTCCATAGTATGCCGCAATTATTTCGTACACATAATTCTGTGTGGCATTGTTGTAATCAAATCCGGTCGCGCGCCATACCGCTGAAAGAGCCCCCAAATCGGCATATCGTTTCCCGAAATCGAAAATAAGCCAGCTGGCGGATAATGACGCGCCTTTTGCGGGGTCTGTCCAGTTCTCTCTTCGGTACTGTGATGTCACACTTGCGGTCGCATCGACCTTTGGCAAATAAGATGCATAGCCGGTGTTTTTATTTAACCGCGTGGATTCGGCGGCCAAATATGCCGCGGATGTGTTGGGGTTGCGGCAAATGCCAAGCTCTATTATTTGCTGTAATGTCTGTGGTGTATCCGGGACATCTTTGCGCTTTGCACAGTCATTGTCGGCATGCGCCGACAGGCAAAGCATAAAACAGGGAATAAGCGATAAAACAAACGATTTTTTCATGACATTCTCTCTTGTCCAAAGATTATACCATAAAAATCGAAAAACAAGAAATTTTTAAGTTGAAAAACAACGTCGCATGTTATATGCTTTGTTCGTTAAAATGGCCTGGTGGCAGAGTGGTTATGCAGAGGACTGCAAATCCTTCTATGCCGGTTCGATTCCGACCCAGGCCTCCAGTTATAAAATGATAACTTCCCTTACTTTAACCGATTTCCGCAATCATGAATCCAGTCGGATAAATACCGGCGATGCAAAGGCTGTAATTATCACGGGTTCTAATGGAAGCGGCAAAACAAGCATTCTTGAAGCTATTTCAATGTTTTCGGGCGGTGGGACATTGCGTGGTGATGCGCCGGGCGACATGGTTAGAATTTCCGGGGGGGGGATGTTTGGGATTGTTGCAGAATTGTCGAATGGCACGAAAATGTCGGTTTCATTTGAAATGGGCGATCAAAGGCGCAAAGCACGGATTGATAATGATACGGTGCCATTTTCAGAGATGGCGCGACATTTGCGGCTTGTCTGGTTGACACCGCGAGAAGACAGGCTGTTTGTCGATTCTGCATCCGATCGTCGGGCTTTTTTTGACAGGCTGGTTGCGGCATTCGATCCCACACATGCGGGTCGGGTCGCGCGTCTGGCAAAGCTATTGTCTGAACGGGCATTTGCTTTGAAAAACGGGGAATGGACTGCGCAAGATGCGGACGGATGGTTGAGCGGTATCGAAAAACAACTGACAAGTACCGCCGTTGCCGTTGCAGCGGCAAGGGTTAAATATGCGGGAGAAATTAATTACTTTTTCAATAAATGCACAGATCCGTATCATGTAACTATTTCTGGAATTTTGGAACAAAAGCTTTCCGCTGGTGCGTCTGCGCTGGATGTGGAAAAAGAATATGCCGAATATTTATCGACTGATCGCACGCTTGTCACGGACAAGATGATTGTCGATGGCGCGCACAGGACTGATTTTGGCATGTTTAATAATTCTTTGGATATGAACGTGCAGATGACCAGCACGGGTCAGCAAAAATCCGCGTTATTGGCATTGATATTGGCGCACACAAAATTGGTGCGGATGCGGTTTGCTGCGGCGACTGTTATTTTATTGGACGAAGCCGCGGCGCATTTGGATGCGGATGCGCGCGCGTCGCTTTTTTCCGGGCTGGCCGATGCGGATGCCCAGATATGGGCGACGGGTCTTGATCCGGTGCTTTTTACGGGTTTGGGCAATACGGTTTTTATCAGTTGCGAAGCCGGGAAAGTTTATGCTTAAATGGGGTCGATATGAAAAACGTTGATTATCAGCAATTATTGGATCGTGCTCTCAGGGGGGTTGTGAAAGACGCGCTTGTTTACGCCCAGTTCAATGGATTGGGTGGCGATGGGACTCACTTTTACATTACGTTCAGGACAAAAGAACCGGGGGTAGTAATACCGGATTTTCTGCGTCTGCGCTATCCAGACATGATGACGATAGTCTTGCAGCATTCTTTTTCCAACCTTAATGTATCCAGCGAGGAATTCGGCGTAACCCTTACTTTTGATGGTCGTCCGTTTTATATCCGTGTTCCATATAACGCCCTTTTGGAATTCAAAGATCCGTCGGTGGATTTCATGTTGCAATTCCGCCCCCGCGAACAGCTGCCGGCCGGAAATGATTTGTCGTTGCCGTTGGAAGAAAAGCCATTGGAAGATACGGGCAGGGTTGTCGATTTAGACGAATTCAGGAAAAGAAGAAAATAGATATCATATGTTGCACGTTTTTTGCATACATTCTAATTTCGAATCTCTACTGCGAAAATCCGATTGAGAGTTCTGTTATTTTATAAACTTCGTTTGCTGTTTCCATCAAATTTGTATTGTTTTGCAACTTTGTTCCGATATTTTTAAGTCCACGCCCCAGTGCGTTTTGCGTATTTCTTAACATCCTTGGTGCTCTGCCGACCATTCTTACCCCACCCGTAATCAGACCGGCGAATTGCATTACAAGGCCGATATTTGCGATAATTTGTACCGGTTCCATATCGGTCCAAGAAAGATCGGCCTTGTTTGCGGCCAAAGTATCTTGATATATCTTTGCGTTTTCCGGCAACAGGTTTATAAGCCTTGCAAGCTCGTTATCGATTACTTGTATTTGGGCTTCATCGAAAGAATCGGACAAATTTGACACCCGTCTTAATTGTTCGTTCAAAATTCTTTCCGCGCATGTTGCGGTTTTGCATTGGGTGCTGTGGCTAAGAAATTCATCGCCGGCTCTGGACGCTACTATATTGGCGGTCTGTTCAGTTACAAATCCAGCGGATTCAATGGCCACCAATATGCCGACGGCTGCCCCCGCTGTTCCGCCGGACATGATAATGACAACGGTTGTGCCTGCAACAACGGCGACCTGTGTGCCGACTTCTATCGCTTTGTTTATATTGGCCGCTTTTGTTGCATCCCTTAATACGCACGTTTGCAAACCTTCGTCCCATCTTGTTCCGCCGCTGCCGGGAATTTTGCTGGTCAGTTCGGCATCCATTCTTCTGCATTGTTCTTGATTAAGCCCCCAGCATTTTTTTCCATCGTATTGTCCGTTATCGGCGATACATTCCATTCCGGACATTCCGCCCCTTACGATATGATTCCATGCCTCTGATAAATCGTCGAATACGAAATCAACCTGTTGGTTGTTTACCCAGCATGTCAGGATATCGTCGCGGGGATTGCGGATGCTGGAACGCCCGTAATACCAGGTAAATCCATCATTGCATCTGAAACTGGTCACATTGGTTCTTGTTTGGGCATATCGCTTTAAAAGTGCCACCACCTGTACATTTCCACGAACCTGCATTCCGTTGTAAAATTTGAAATTGTCTATTCCAAATGCGGTTTTAAGTTCGGATTCATTGTTTATCCTGTTATCGACCAGCTCGCAATGGGTTCGTGTTCCGTATTGCATGGATCGTGCATTATATCCGAAATTCTGAAAAGATTTATCAAGCGCGTCGCACGGCTTGTTTGTGATACATCCGAATTGTCTGCTCTGGTGTCTGGTACCGCCGTGTATATGTACGCAAACACCGACAAAAGTATCATACTTTATCCTGTTATCCACGCTTTCTTTGATGTCATCGAAAAGAAATTCATAAAAGATTCTACCATCTGTGCTTGTGCACTTTATATACTCGTCAATATCGACGCGTCCAACATTTCGGTATTCTTCTGAACACTCTATCGTGTGTCCGTTTCTTACCAATGCATATTCTTTGGCCAGGCCTATTGCTTGAAGCATCTGCACATTCGTCTTGTTGAAAACATTTTCTATACAATATTCCTGGCCGCCGGATTTATCTTTATCTATGCCGCAAACTTCATAAAACCTTAATCCCGATCGTCGGACTTGTTCCGCACCCGGGTCTGCGACCGTAACAGGATTATCTTCTTCGGGGCTTTCTTTGCATATTCCGTTTTCCAACTCAAATCCCGGTTTACATGCCGTGGCGTTACAGCTGCATGTGCCGGATATATCCTGTCCGTTTCGAACCGTTCCCTGTTTGTATTTAAAGACTTTTCCTTCGGATACGTTTCCATAAGAACAGGGATCCCCGACTTTCGTAGAGGTGTTAAAACTTTTAAATCGTGGGTTTTCTTCGGGGCATGCCGATCCGTCAAAAGGCGCGATTTCGTCAAATTCGATATCGGGAATGTCTATTACAACTTGCGCGTCGTCGACGGGTTTTAATATATCATAAACCAATGGCACGGGTGTCAACCAGTCGTCCGGAATCTGGAAATCCGGGTTGGCTTTCATAATTATTTCCTTGGTTGCCTGTCGGTATTCTTTTCTGGCCTGGTGTACGGCCGAATAAAAATCTGTTGTTGGATCCGCAAAGGCAGGCACCGCAGCGGCGGTTATGAATAACAAAACAAAGGCGAAAATAGTTCGCAAATTTTTTCCCTTAGATTTAAGTAAATTATATCAGAAAAGACGGTTTATGTACAAACCAAGTTGGACATATTCTTAACGGCAACGCAGTTTTCCGTTTTTTGAATGAATAATGAATAGTGAATAATGAATAATTAATACGTCGCGCAAAGCGCGACACCGCCCCCAACATTGCCATGATGGCTCTTTTAAAAGAGCCTTTAAAAAGCCGTTCACTTTACATGACTAAATACAAATTGACATTTGTCATGGTATATGGTATAATATACCCAAAGGAGAGGTAATAATGAATACATTTAACAAAACAATAAAGCTAACAAGCATCCTTACAGTATTAACGATAATCCCATTACATGGGTCTATTGCCGCTGTGGCGTGTGTGCCGAAACCTAATAGCCCGACGAGTTGTGGTAGTTATGATTTTTGTTCCGCCCTTGGTATTGATGGTTATAGTAATGATTGTAATAACCTATCCCTTGGGGATTGGAAATTAACAAGTTGTACCGGAAGTAATGTATCAGAGTTCAGTGGAACAAGCCTATGCTCTACTACTACTGGAAGCTACCCTAACTTTGGCAACCCTGTTGCAGATGGTGGTAGTAACTGTTGGTGTAAGCTGACAAGCATTCCTGGGTTTAGTGTCGCTTCGTCGGCTTGGGTTTTCACGGTCGACGACGGCGTTCCGTCCGATTGCGCGAATGCCTGCGCGTACTTTTGCGCGCGCGACGCCCAGAACGATTCCGCATTCCGGTCGGCGCTGTTTGCGGGTCTCGGCCTTTGATGTCATTGTGGTCTGGTGTCATTGCGAGTCACGTCACCGCAAGCGGTGACGGACGAAGCAATCTTTTCCGACATTTCGTGTCATTGCGAGTGGTCAAAGACCGCGAAGCAATCTTTTTCAACGATGGAAGTATACTCTAAACGGCTCTCGTAAGAGAGCCGTCATGCCTTCCGCCTTCGCTATCGCTACGGCGCGACAAGGCGCAGGCATCCATTGTTCAATAAGGCATCGTGCGCACAGCGCACGATACATACATTATTCATTATTCACTATTCATTATTCATTTGTTCCGCGCACACCATCGTCCGCCTGACGGCGTGACTCGCAACGGTACATGTCGCATTATTCTTATTTTATATCTGGCATATTGCGGAAATTTTGTTTTATAATTATTTTATGAAAAAATTTCTGCACTATACATTTTGTCTTTTGCCATTGATTGCTGGTTGTGCGCAAAATATGGAACGCCGTCTGGACGATATTCGCGACGATTTCAAAACCAGCAAATTTGAAAAACAAAAAATAGGTGACAGAAATCTTGATCCGTTGCTTTCCGGAAACGCGTTGTTCCAACAAGATGAGTTCTATGAATCAGATGCCGTGTTTGAAGAAATAAACAAACGCATGGCTGATGCACAGGGCACCAGCATAACGGGTGAAGTCGGAAAAGCCCTGACCGGGCAGATGGCGGGCAGTTATAAGCCGTACTTCATGGACGATCTGTTTGTATCATATTATCAGATATGGGCTGCACTGGCCAAAGGACGTAATGCCGATGCGCGTGTCATAATCAATCAATCTTATGCAAAACAACAGCGTTTATCACAAGAGTATGCCAGCCTGATAAAATCGCGTGAAAAAGACAATAACGGCCTTGGTTCGCAATTGCGTGGCGAGAACGCACAGTGGAAAAGCTTTAACGACATCATGAATCCCGCGCTTACATATCTTGCCGGAATCTATTTTCTGAATTTCGCGACCGGCGCGTCGGATTACGAAACCGCCCGGACTTATCTTTCCCGTGCCGCCGGTATGGCACCGAATGTAAAATTCATCGAAGATGATATTGCACTGGCCAGGGCGAACAAGCAACCGAATGGAATCGTATGGATATTTGTCGAATCTGGATTCGCGCCAAAATTAAAAGAACGCCGTATAGACTGGCCGATGTTTGTCGGCAATAGCATCAGAAGTGTTTCGATCGCCACATCAGAGCCAGTGTTTATTTCCGACTCTCCGCGGATAGACGATACCTATGTCCTTGCAGATATCGATGCGATGTTCATAACAGAGTACAAGGAATATCAGATAAACGCCGCATTGCGCGCATTGGCATCTGCCGCGTCAAAGGTCGCGTTGCAAAGCGTCGCACAGAATCAGCTGGGGCCGCTGGGCGGGCTTGGCGCGGTGGTGTATTCCATCGCCACCACCAGTGCAGAGGTAAGGACTTGGGCAACCCTTCCGAAACGGATTTATGTAAAAAGGATAAACAAAGGCGTTAATAATGAAACCTTGATTGAATTGAAATCGGGTGGTAGAGTTGTATCAGAAATCAGGCTTCCAAAGGATGGAAATAATTTGATTTATTTCCGATGGCTTGGAAAAGATGCCAAAACTAAGATAATAAAACTAAAAGGATAAGAAATGAAAAAAGCGATTGTATTATCTCTTGCGCTTGCGCTTTCTGCTTGCGGGGGTACCAAAGTTGTCGATCTGGATAGTCAGCGCGAAGTAGCGGGGATGAGCCATGTTATGGAGCTGGAATATCGCGATTGGACACGTACTGCCGAAAACATGATTGATTCTATGTTGAAATCCGGTGCATTTGTCCGCGTAAAAGATCCGGTCATTGCCATGGGGCCAATGATTAACGATACCAT
The DNA here is from genome assembly GCA_009777955.1 of Alphaproteobacteria bacterium. Classification (GTDB taxonomy): domain Bacteria; phylum Pseudomonadota; class Alphaproteobacteria; order Rs-D84; family Rs-D84; genus WRKW01. The sequence continues at coordinate 23,273 of WRKW01000008.1, forward strand.
GCAGCGGTTCGATACCGACATACTTGTAAAGAAAATCCGCAGCGACCTGGTGAATTCTGGACGGGCGCAGATTGCGACAAGTTTTCAAAACAGGACTGTGACTGAAACAAAACAAGTTCCAGCATCGGCAGAGATAAAAGCCGCCAGCATAAGCGGAAAGCATAGTTCCAATTTGCATGCCAGGGTCGACGGATATATGGAATTGGAATACGAAAAACCAACATCCGAAGATGACAGCACGCATCAGATGCGCGCCTTGCGTGGAAATGAAGAATATGCGGCGGGATCTATTGCAGACCGTGGAACCCTGGTCGCGCCGAACATGTCGCTGTCTGGAAAAATGCTTCAACGGAATCTTAAAATCGATAGCGGTTGGCTTTCCAGCAGAAACGAACGTGTGGAATATTACCTTCAATTAACTATGACTGATTTAAAGACCGGGTTGTCCGTATGGGAAGATGAACAACCGATACTTAAAGAGGGTCGTCAGGCACCGCGTTGGTAAGAACAGAAATCAAAAAAAAGGGGGGGGCATACGCCCCCCCCTTTTTTGATTGTATCCCTATCGCATTAATCCATTTCGTTTCATGCATTCGTAATATACGCTTTCATACAGTTTTTTACAATTATCGCAATCGAGTATAAGAAGTCCGCATTTCGTCTTTTCAAAAATGTTTGTTATATTTTTCAAATCCGATCCCCAAATGCTTTCGGACATTTCACGACAATGAAGTTCTTGGATACTATAATCTATTGCAAACCGATCGGTCGGGGTCGCATTAAGAACAGTCCATAGTTTTTCAAGTCTTTTACAGTGTATCAGCTTTGCGCGCGCATAAGTTACGGCAAGTTCTTTTTTGCAATCCCATGCTATATGACCCGCCGCGTCCGCGCAAAATTTTTCCGTACTGCAAATAAATCGTATCCGTTTTACGGAAATGCCGTGTACTTGTTCAGAATTTGATAGCGGAATCACGGGATAGCCGTCGATTATTTCTATCGGATATTTATCCCTGCCTATTTGGAGTGTTTTCAGCGAAGTACATCCTTTGAATGTATTTTCCCCCGCCTTTAAATTTGGATTCTTGATAACCAGATGTCTAAGGTTTTTAATGTCATGGCATACCCCGGAATCCAGATGTCCACAGGATTCGTGGATTGTCAGCTTTTTAATACTATCTGATTTGGGTAATTTGGTGGAAATGTTATCGGGATGTAACGTGTATGACAATCCACGGCTTGTCAGCCCCATTTTTATTTTAATAATATCTAACATTATTATACCTCTTGTGGGGTTATTGAATATTTGACAATATCAAAAAATTACAAGAAATCAAGTGTTAGTCATAGGGATTTTCTGTCTTTTTATATTCGACAATAACCGGCAACTGTTCCCAGGATAAGGCCTTTGCTATTCCTTTTCGCAGGTATCTGGTGTATGATTCTGGAATATCGCTTGCACCGCCGACATTTATGGTAATGCGCATAGGGTTGCGGCCAGTCTGCGCCGCGAATTTTATCTTCATTGGACGTTTCAAACGGGACATGGGCGGTTGTCGCGCTTCTATAAGTTTTTCAATAGTGCGGTTTACAAAACTGGTCGCCGCATGCGATCTGGACAAATCCCAAAGCCCGTATACCCGTTTCATAAGGTTTCTTACACCACTTCCGTTTTCTGCTGAAATTGGCAGGATAAGCGGTTTTACTATTTGATGAAAGGAATTCGCAAACTGGCGTTTCAGCTTTAACAGCTTTTCATCGCGTTGTGCATCTGGAACCAAATCCCATTTGTTAAGTGCGACCGCGAGTATCCGTCCCGCGTCGTATATGCGTCCGGCAATGCCCAGGGCTTGGTTTTCAATATCACGGGTTGAATCGACTATCAGTATTACCGCGTCGGATTTGCCGATAGTATCAATTGATTTCAACGCGGCCAGCGTTTCCAGTTCGTCCTTTATTCCGGCTTTGCGCCGCAGGCCGGCGGTATCTATAAGGGTAATGTCGCGCCCCAGGAATTTTGTTTCAATTTGTATGGTGTCGCGTGTGACACCGGGTTCGTCGCGAACTATAACGCGTGCTTCGCCCAGAATTTTATTTACCAGGGTGGATTTTCCAACATTAGGCTGACCCATAATGGCAATGCGTATCTTATCCGGCGGGTTATTGGTGACATGTGATAGGTTGCGGGCAGATCGCAGATTTTCAATAAAATCATAAATTTTATCCAGCCCGATTTTATGTTCCGCCGAAACGGGGATGGGATCCCCGAATCCCAATTTATAAAATTCTGCTATATTCGGCGCGCTTTTTTTACAGTCCGCCTTGTTCATCAAAAGCAGTACCTGTTTCCCGGATTTTTTGACAATCCGTGCCCAATCGGAATCTTTCGGGTGCAGCCCCGATTTGCCATCGACTATGAACAAGACAGCGTCGGCATCATGAATCGCTTTTAATGCCTTGTCCGTGCCCAGCTTTCCAATTTCGTCGGTTTTGATTTCAAGACCCGCTGTATCAAACAGTATTGCAAGTTCGTCTATCGTGCCGGAAATCACGTCACGGGTTACCCCGGGGCGATCGTGAACCAGCGCGTCGCGCGACCGCGTCAAGGCATTGAACAAGGTGGATTTTCCAGTATTGGGTCGTCCGGCGATCGCAATCTTGATCATGATATTTTTCCATTGTATTTTGTTCTTTTCACGGCTATTATATAATGGAAACAAGCAAAGTGCAAATTTGAAGGAAGCAAACATGCCAAAGAAGTTATCATTAAAAAGTATGCTGTCAAAGTGGTTTGGGCATATAGTCCAGATACTTACCAACCCGAAACAATTCTTTTCAAAGATAATTGCCGATGGCAATCTGGAAGAATCAATGTTAAAAGCGTTCTTGTATGGTTTGCTTGGCGGTGTGCTTGTGCTTATCATACAGCTTATGGGTGGCGCGACGGTAACATTTTCCGCCGTCTTTTCAAAATTGATCATAGTGCCTGTTTTGGCGGTCGCGATATTGTTCGTGCTGGGCGGAATGCTTATGCTGGTTTCGGAAATTACGGGGGGGGAACGCGATTGGGAAATTGCGGTCAAAGGACTTGCATCTGTATTTTTTATCTATCCGGTCATTCTTGTAATGAATTCGCTGGCTTGGAATTGCATGTCATTATGGATAGTCAGCGCGGTTGTCGACGGATATGTTCTTTTCCTGCTTTACAACATAGCGGTATATTGCATGAAAGGTAACAAGACGCGCGTATTGTTGGTTATCGGGGCATTCGCCTTGTTTGTACTGACCGTGTATCTTACGGATTATCGTCTGGGTTGGTTTATGTTAAAGAATACCGGCGCGGCATTAAAGTGCCTTATGTAAAAAACCGCCGTCATGCATGTATTGTTTAATAAGGCATCGTGCGCCCCGCGCACGATACATATATTATTCACTATTCACTATTCACTATTCACTATTCACTATTCATTATTCATTCAGTTGAAATCTGAGAATTATGATTCGAAGTTTGCCAGTTTGGTTATGGCCGCGACGGCCGCTGTTTCGGCGCGCAATATAGTTTTGCTAAGGCCTATACCAATTGCCCCCGCCGCATCCAGTGCAGCAAATTCCACGGATGAAAATCCACCTTCGGGGCCGATTAAAACAATATTGCCATATTCCGGTTTCACGCCTGCAAGTTCGTGCTTTGATGGCGTATTGTGTGCAAAGCGTTCATCGGCAAATACAAGATTTTTTGATTCTTTAATAAACTTATCGAAAGTTTTGGGTTCCATCAATTCCGGTATGCTGTTGCGTCCAGACTGTTCCGCAGCTTCGATTATTATCTTTCGAATTCTATCCCATTTTATATGATGTTCATTGACACGCTCTGTAATTACGGGTTGTAATTTCGCCACACCAAGTTGTGTCGCCATGGATAACATTTCTTCCAGCCGTGCCTGTCGCACCGGTGCGAATGCCAGTGTTAAGTTATTTGATGGATCTGGTCGGCCTGTGTTGTCGCCTATAATTGACGATTCAACATTAAATTCTTTTCCACCGTTAAAAGCCAGAAATTTGTCTGTCCGCATTACATTTTTAAGATAGTGCGTGACAGAGTTTCCAAGCTTTATGTGCTTTCCGGGACAAAGCTTTTCATCGATGTAAATTCTTGGAATATTTTTCATTTATATGCTATAATAACACCATGCCGGATAAATTCAATATATTATCGATATCGGGAAAGGGCAGGGGATTTGGCATATTCAGATCTGATGCCTATAAAGAGCATGAAAAAGGCCCGATGGCTCAGCTTTTTTGGCGCATGCGCTGGCTGTTTTTCGTATGGGTTCTTACTATACTTGCGTTTGGCGTTTCATTTGCTGGTGAACATTTATGGCGATATGGCTGGTCGCCTGCGACTGCAAAGTGGTTGTTGGCCTATTTTGACCAGGCAGTGTTCAGCTTTGGCCTTTCCATATTTGCGGAAATTCCGGCATGGATTACGCGCGCAATGCTTCGACCCGATATTCCGGTTATCGCCCCGTTTATACCGCTTATAGCATATCAGATGATAACCCATGTGGATTTTTTAAAAGAATTCAATCCGCATGGAAAAGATATATTCCAAGAAAAATCCGCGCGCGAAGCTAATGAAACCGATATAAAGAAAATGGGCAGAAACGGTTCCAGCCTGTTCGATGGATTTATTGTCGTTCTGGGCAAGTTTAAAAACAAATTTATAAAGCTGAATGAAACATTATCAGTGCTTTGCGTCGCGCCCCCCGGAACCGGTAAGACAACGGCTATCGTTATGCCTACCATATTCGAATGCGATACCGTGTCTATGATTATAAACGATCCAAAGCCGGAACTTGACGTGGATACAAGCGGGTATCGCGCAACCCTGGGACCTGTGTTTATTATGAACTGGGCTGGTCAGGATGATCCAGAGCGTGGAATTTATTATCCGTCATGGAATCCTTTGTCGCCCGAACATGTGCCGTTTTTACAGGAAAAACGTGACCTTTATGTAGACTCTATTTGCACAACGCTTATTGCGGACAAGGCATCGTCCACCGCCGATCCTCACTGGACACTGTCGGGTCGCGCCGCTTTGTCCGGACTTATCCAGTTCATAGTATCAAAGGTAGAGCGTGCCCGTGCGAACGATTACTTTAAATCACGCCTTGATAGCGGTACTTTTGATGCGGATGACGCGGCATTATTGGCATCTTATTATACTATGATGCAGGATCCGAATGCAGAGGCTGCGCGCCACGCGCTTCAATCGGGTCAGCTGTCTGCGATGAATTATGTCCATGTCGGAACATGGTCGATGATTCCCCCCGTATGGGTTGGCAAAGAAGCATCGTTATCCATGATTTTGGACTGGCTTAACACCAGCCAGATACGCATCGCGGAAGATCTTGAAAATAGACGCAAACAGGGCGATCAGATGGTAATGATGGCCGACCCGATGAAAGATCTTTTCCTTAATGCTGTCGAAGAATCCCGCCAGTACGGATATGCCCATCGTTCGATTTTGGAATTGACACAGCTTGCGAATACCCCGGATAAAGAGCGTGGATCCATCCTGTCAACAGTTATGGCCGGACTTGGCATATTTCGGAATGCCGCGGTGCGCAACCGTACCAGTCATTCTGATTTTCACTTTTCAGATCTGCGGGGAATAAAAAATCCAAAGACCGGAAAATGGGAACCCGTTACAGTGTATCTTTCTATTAATCTTGTCGATGCCGATGCTTTGAATCCCATTACCGCGATATTTGTCGAATTGATGTCGCAATTTCTTCTGACTAACAAGCCTGATGCCCTGCATGCGGGGCAAAGACTTGGGCCGACCCCTGTATTATTTGTTCTGGACGAAATGCCGAAAATGCAAAAGATGCAGGCCGTAATCCAAGGACCCGATTTGGGTCGCGGACAGTTTGTGTCGTACCTTATCATAGGCCAGGATATTCACCAGATTTCAGAAAAATATGGTGCCGATGCGGCGGCGACTATTATGTCTACTACCGCTGCTAAAATAGTTTTCCGCCAGAATGACATGGAAACGGCAAAAAAGTTCAGCGAGATGATGGGCGAAAAAATGAAAATAGATTTGAAAAAGGACGACAAAACAGGTGACGAATTCGGAACTGAAGATAAAAAAGGTGCCGAGCCCTTATTCACACCCATGGATATAATGAAGTTGTCGCGTGAAAATATATTGGTAATCATGCAGGGATTTGCAAACCGCCCCATAAAGGCCGATGCCCCTTATTGGTATGAAAATCCGAAACATATTGCAAAAAAATCCATTCCACCGGCATTGCCTTTGCCGGAATACATTGTTCCCGCGCATCATGCTGCCATGGGGTATCACGGAAATCCGCGTGTGTACGACGCAAAAACGAAGACAACGCGGGAAATTACAGTTATGGCAAAGCATCCGGTAACAGCAAGTTAGGGTTTATGAAAACGCGCCTTGCAAAGTTTATTGCAGATTCCGGTATCGCAAGTCGGCGCGAAGCAGAGCGACTTATAGAATCAGGCGTGGTTTTTGTGAATGGTAATCGTGTCGATACCCCGGTTTTTTTCATAGGGTCGGAAGATAAGGTCAGGGTCAAAGATATGCCTGTCCGAATTCGCACCGGAACGCGAATTTTTGCTTTCAACAAACCAACAAACACTGTTACCAGCGCGCGCGATCCCGATGGGCGCAAGACAATTTACGATTATCTGCCAGAACAATTGCATGGGTTTAAATATGTCGGGCGTTTGGACTATAAGACGACCGGACTTTTGTTATTGACCGATGATGGGGATATGGCTCGCAAGCTTACGCTTCCAGAATCCAAAATAATCAGAACATATATGGCAAAGCTGCGGCCGGATCCGGCGACCGCAAAAATAAGGGGCGGGTCTGGTCGGCTTCGCGAATTTTTGTCGCCTTTGTCGTCGGACGATTCTATTTTCGACCCTTTGCGGAATGGAATTGTGATTGACGGTATCAGATATGCGCCCATGGAAATAGAATTATTAACCAGATATCCGTTGTCGGTGAAAATAAGTTTGCGCGAAGGAAAGAAAAACGAAATAAGAATTGCCTTTGCCCACATAGGACTTTCTGTTTCGAAACTGCATCGCGTATCGTATGGGATTGTTATGCTTGGTGATTTGCCTGTGGGAAAGTTTCGGGAATTAAGTAAAGCAGAGATAAAACGAATTCTTGCTTGACCTGTGGCTTAAATTTCTTTACAATTCTGTTACAGAGAAAGGGGGGATAGAGAGATGCCTTCAAAAAAACACGCAAAAAAGACAACTGCAAAAAAGCAACATACCGTAAAACCGGCGGTTGCCAAGAATCAACATGGACGAATTGCCGCGGTCGCGCATGTCTTTACGAAATCCATGACACGCAAATCCAAAGATAAAGCATCGGCAAAACCGGTATCTGGTGCCGTCCAGTCTGCACCCGCTGCTTCGGATAACAGCCGCTTCGCACTTTATGTTTATTGGATTATCATACTGTTTTTCGTGTCCGCTACATGTTATATCATGGGACGCAGCTATTCGATACTAAATCCGAATCGGAAATCAGATTCAGTTGTTGCAGAGGCCGCTTTGATTAACGTATCTGGAATGTCTGAAAGCCAACGTGCAGATCTGTTTACTGAATATGCTTCTGCCGGCAAGAGAAAGCTTTTGGATGGAAATGCAACCGGTGCGATTTTGGATCTGACCGTCGCGATAGAGGCCAATCCAAAAATAGCGGATGTATATGTATACAGGGGCGAATCCTATATGCAAGTGGCCGACTATACCCGCGCCATGTTTGATTTGAACAAAGCCATAGAACTTGATTCCAGTAATTCTATTGCATATTATGATCGCGCAATGTTGAATATGCGGTTGGAAAATCTGGAAAAAGCATTGGAAGATTTAAATTCCGCATTGGAAGCCAATGCAAATCGGCCAAGCGAGATTCTTAGCAATCATGATATTTATGCAAAGCGTGCACAGTTGTTGCTTTGGGCAAGACAGTTCAATTCTGCGGTAAACGATTACACGGCCGCTATAAACGCCAGTGCAAATCGGCAGAATCCCGATGACTATGCCGGTCGGGCAGAAGCATGGACAATGCTTTCCGAATTTAGGCATGCGGCATCCGATTATCTGTCTGCAATATCGTTAATTTCTGAACAGATACATCTTGTGGATACATCGGAAGAACGCGAAAAAATGTCCCGCGCCGCGATGTCTTATTTTGAAAAATCCGCCGCACTTAACGTAAAAATGGGCGATATGAATGCTGCCAGGACTGATTTAGAGGCCGCGCATAGTTTGGCCGCAACGCTTGGTGACAATGATACGGCGAACAGGCTTCAATCTTTGATACTGGGATTATAAAAAAATGCCGCGAAAGCGGCATTTTTTACAGTCGAAATACGGAGATCGTCATGCCTGCGCCAGAGTGACAATAATATAGAAACAATATAACATTTCGTATCATTGCGAGTGGTCGAAGACCGCGAAGCAATTTTTTCAAATATTTTGTGTCATTGCGAGTGGTCAAAGACCACGAAGCAATCTTTTATAACATTCCGTGTCATTGCGAGTCGCGGCACCGCTTGCGGTGACGGACGAAGCAATCTTTTTCAAGCAGGGAAGTATAATAATTCCCTTGCCTGAAAAGATTGCTTCGTCCGCCTGACGGCGTGACTCGCAATGACACCAGACCAGAATGACACCAGACCGCCATAACATCAAAGGCCGAGAGCCGCAAACAGCGGCGACCGTAAGACGGGATTGAGCAGGGCGTGGGCTGCACAATCGCCCGCGCAGTTATTCGCGCAACTGGACTGACTGCCGAGAACTAACAAGAAAACCCAAGCCGACGAAGCGACACTAAACCCGGGAATGCTGGTTATCTTACACCAACAGTTACTGCCATCATCTGCAATAGGATTGCCAAAGTTGCCCATATCCCCGCCATTAGTGCTCGAACACAGGCTTGTGCCACTGAACTCTGATACATTACTTCCAGTACAACTTGATACTCTCCAATCCCCAAGGGATAGGTTGTTACAATCTTGATTCCAAGGGTCACCAATAGTGCCACCAGCAGGACACTGACCGACACTGTTGCAACTCGTCGGACTTATGGGTCTTGCCATACACGCAACGGCGGCAATAGAATCATGTAATGGGATTATCGTTAATACAGCAAGGATGCTTGTTATCTTTATAGTTTTGTTAAATGTATTCATGATACTCTCTCCTTTGGGTATATTTATATTATACCATACCCCATGACAAAGGTCAATTTGTATTTAGTCATGTAAAGTGAGCGGAATTGAGAGATGATGTCATTGCGAGTCGCGGCACCGCTTGCGGTGACGGACGAAGCAATCTTTTCCAGGCAATGGAATTATTATACTTCCCCTGTTGGAAAAGATTGCTTCGTGGTCTTTGACCACTCGCAATGACACAAAATGTTATAAAAGATTGCTTCGTCCGCCTGACGGCGTGGCTCGCAATGACACAAAGTGCCTGTAAAAGTCAGTAATTTCGTGGACGGATTCATAACATAAACGGCTCTTTTAAAAGAGCCGTCATGCCTTCCGCCTTCGCTATCGCTACGGCGCGACAAGGCGCAGGCATCCATTGTACGATAAGGCATCGTGCGCAAAGCGCACGATACATACATTATTCACTATTCATTATTCATTCAGTTGAAATCCCAAACCCTGGCCTTTGCCAGAATGACAATATGGGGTGATACTAACGACTATTTTCCCCGCTTATCGCATCAAATTTTTCGCGGGCAACTTTGATTTTATTTTCTTCCATTTCTGGTGCGGCCTGTTTTCGTATCTCTGCTTGCCAGTAAATATCGCCGTTTTTATTGTCTATTGCATACAGATGATTATCGGTCGCTACGACAAATGAAACCCTGCTGGTGACCAGAAATGGAACGCCTGTGCTTATATTGACGCACCATACTTTACGACCGTCCCGGTCATGCAGACGACAAAATTCTCCGCCCAGCCCGCCAACATATACTGCATCACCATGAACTATGACGGGCGCGACAATATCTAATATCGGTGCCCCGCCGGTCATCGCGCTTGATCTATAAACATCGGCCAGCCATTCAAGATTTCGGGTTGCTTGGTTTATCTTTATGACTTCGCCGGTTGAAAGCCCCGCATAAACGTATTTTTTATCCCATACGGGCGTGCGTTTGCCGCTTACACTTGCGGGGGTGGCCAGGCCAGAAAATACCCTTTCCCTATTTCCGTTTTGTACTTTCCAGATGGTGTTATCCTGATTCTGTTCGAATATCCAATCTGTTGCGGTCGCTTCGCGATAAATCTTTTCGGTTTCCGGTGCCGGTTGGTTAAGAATCGTAACCCCGCCAATATTAAAGATGGAATGTCGTTCGCCCGGCAAAATGGGGTCTGTTTTAGAACAAGAATAAAGCAAAGCAGATAATAAGATAATAAATAATGGATTTTTCATATCTGAATCATTTCAACATTTCTGCTTGGGCTGCTATACCAATAGGTGCGTCCCGATCCGATGTTATCCTATCAAGCCAAATGCGTGCGGTTTCTGTATCGTCTGCCGCTATGTATTTTTGTGCCACCAATAACAGACCTGTATAATAGAATGGCGATCGTTTGGTTTGCAGCGAGGCCGTGAATTGTTCAAATTCTTTCGGGGTCATATCGCCGGCTTTCAATGTCGCAAGGTTCAGTGTGGCAATGTCGCGAAAATCCCGTGTAGAGCCGTCTTTCGCCAACTTTTCTAATTTGGCTATGCCGCCCATAGTGTCACCAGTTTGCAGGTCGATTTTGGCCGCGGAAAACAGCGAAAGATCCGCCATTCCACCGCTTGATCTTGATGCTGTGCGTGATAGTGCTTCGGCTGCTGCGCGGGGGTTGCCAGATTCCATCATTATAACCGCTGATTCGTATGCTGCTGCGGATTCCAAAAGAGTTTTTGCATTATAACGCTTTACCAGCTGGACGCTAATTACAATAATCATGGCCGTTGCCGCGATGGCGATAAGTATGCGTGCGTGTTTTCGTACAAAGTCGTATGCCTGTTGTGCGCGAATTTCTTCATTTACTTCACGGTAAAGGGCATCTTCGGCATGATCTGCGGGGGTTTTTTGCGGTGTCTTTGATTTCAAAAAATTAAACATTGTTTCCTCTGGGTGTTATGTGTTCGGGATTCATTGATTCTTGGGTATAAATATACTATTATTTATATCCTATTTGCAATATTTTTAATTTGCACTATATTGTATGACATGAAAAAGCAATCGAAACAGGAAAAAATAAAAAATGCAAAGGGGAACGAATCCCTGCCTGTTGCCGTATCTTCGGTTCCCGGTTCCCGATCCTTGCCGGTTATTTCTGACGAATCCAGCTTGGAAAGATATATCCGATCTGTACAAAGCTTTCCCCTGTTGTCGGCAGAAGAAGAGTATGATTACGCGGTTGCTTGGCAAAAAGGACAAGACAAATTTGCTGCTGAAAAACTGATCACCAGTCATTTGCGCATGGTTGTGTCTGTTGCGTATGACTTTAAAAACTATGGCATTCCGATCAGCGATTTGATTGCCAGTGGAAATCTGGGGCTTATGCAAGCATTGCAGAAATTTGACCCTGAAAAGGGATTTCGGTTTTCAACATACGCCATGTTTTGGATAAAAGCTGAAATTTACGAAACAATACTGAATAATTGGTCCATGGTTCGTATTGGCAGTTCCGCCAACCAAAAGAGGGTATTTTTTAACCTTTCGCGGGCGAAAAGGGCACTGGGTATAATGGACAACAACCTGACAGTGGAACAAACGCAACAAATAGCGGAATATCTGGATGTTCCAGAATCAGATGTGGTCAGAATGTCTGGTCGGATGTCCGCACGGGATCTTTCTTTGAATCGACCGGTGCGGGACGAATCCGATGCGGTAGATATGCTTTCCAACCTTGCAGACGATTCGGAATCAATTGAAGATAAGCTTGAAGCAATGCAGTTCCGTCGCTTTGGACATGAATTGTTGAAAAAGCATATTGCCGATTTGCCGACCCGTGATCGCGAGATATTGATAGCACGGCGACTTTCGGATCCTGTTCTTACATTGGAACAGTTGTCTGAAAAATATGGCATATCGCGTGAACGGGTACGACAGATAGAAGAAAGGGCGTTCGCAAAACTGCGAATTGCAATACTTGCGGACGCGCAATAGATGTTTTGATTCCGAATCCGGAAATCGCTTGCCAGTTGGTGCTTTTTGTTTATAATCATTTTCATGAAAAAAATATTCAGAATTTTATTCCCCGTTCTCTGTGTGTTTTCGTCTGCACATGATGCTGATGCGTATGAATACAACAGACATGGGTTCGGGTTGCGTTTTTCGGGCGAAGGAATGGTTGGTGCCGCATATCCTGAAACAATTATTTCTGACTTTCGTCTGCGGGGCCAGGCTAATTACGCGGTACAACCTGGCTGGACATCTGGTGTTGTGTATTCAATAGATGAACTTGCAACATCCACCGGTCATTTTGCGCGCGATGCATTTTTCTTGGTCGAAAGTCCGATGGGACGTATGGAACTGGGCGTGACTAATTCTATTGCCGCAAAGCTGGGGCTGGGATTACCCGATGTCGGTGCTTTACGGGTTAACGAATATTCCATCGCTTATAAAATTACGGATAATGGCAATCCGATAATATCCAATCCGGTAATAGATGGGGGGCGGTACAGTCTGCGCGCGAATGTTGTGTCGGTTCCGACAAAACCATTTCAGCTTGGCATGTCTGTTGTTCCGTGGGATCCGCGTTTTAATACTGCAACTGATATAGGCATAAAATACCGTCGGCCGTATGGCAAGACAAAACTAGCGGCAAGCTTTGGCGCATCGTATATAGACGAACCGCGCGGCCTTGCGGCAGATATATATGCTCCGCGGGTTACTGCTGATTCGCGCTCTCAAATTGCTGTTGGATTGAATATACAGTACAACAGCTGGAACTGGGGTTTGACCGCGCGCGGAATTTACGATTATAATCATATCGGCTCTGCATCGGATGGATTACAGGCTGGAACCGGGCTTAGTTATGATTTTTTAAGATTCAGCGCGTCGGTATCGTATATATTGTCAGAAGTTGGTGTGTGGCATGATTCTTCCATTACGACCCATACCGGAATATTTTCTTTGCGGTACAAATTTGATAGGCATTTTGATGCTTGGGCTTCGGGGGGACTTGTTTCATCGGCAGAGAACAGTCAGCCGTTTGTTGCCGGCGGATTGCGCGCACGATTTTAAGTACGATGCATAAAGTGAAATTTGCTTCACATTTGTAACATTTCGTGTCATTGCGAGTCGCGTCACCGCATTAGTGTCATTGCGAGTGGTCAAAGACCGCGAAGCAATTTTTTCAAATATTTCGTGTCATTGCGAGTCGCGGCACCGCTTGCGGTGACGGACGAAGCAATCGTTCCAGACAATGGAATTTTTACACTCCCCCTTGTTGAAAAAGATTGCTTCGTCCGCCTGACGGCGCGACTCGCAATGACACCAGACCGCAATGACATCAAAGGCTGAGACCCGCAAACAGCGCCGACCGGAAGACGGAATTGAGCTGGATGTTGCGCGCGCAATCGTGCGGATATAGCAACAAATCCTTATCAGGCGATGAAACGCGGATATTTTGCGGCGCAACCGATTGACCCGAACAACACCGGATTGAATAATCTTCTGCGCGAGGCCGCGCGTGGGCTTTGGTCTTGGGGCTATAATTTACCACAAAACACTGATTTGACTATGACGCGCAAAGTGGCAGAGGCAGAAAAGCGCGGTATCCGCGCGGGCACAAATGCAATGATTGGCGCGGCGCGGGAAAAATATCCCGGCCTGTCGGATGATGATATTTTATCTATGAACGCGCTGGATATTCGTGCCGGTGAAGTCGGCGGGATTATTATGAACGATACTGTCAATGCGATTGATAGTGCGGCGGTGCGTGATGCGCGTATTGAAATTGCGAAAAAAGACCATAATGGAATTATGCCCGAAACAAAGGGTAAAAAAGACTGGCGGTTTGTGCCCTTGTCAGATGCGGCGCGTACCGAGTTTTTATCCCGCAAGATGGAAATTCTGAAAGAAACCGATCCGAAAGAATATGAACGGTTACAAAAAGCGCAAGATGAATTGAGCGATATTGAAAATCAGCGGCAGGATTTATTGCTGAGCCGGGCAAAGGTTGAATTCTTTGCCGCGCAAGAAAAGAACCTGGCCGCATCGCAAAATGAATTGTTCAAGCAAATCGATAAGCATAATGCGTATATCGAATCAAAACTGGGGATGAATCGCGGAACATTTATGGGCGATTTGGGCGGTGCGGTCGGCAGTTTAGCGGTATTCGTTGGCGCATCGGTTGTCGCGGGTCCGTACGGCGCAACAGCGGCGGCGGTTGGACAAGGATTGAATACCAGCGGAAACAATTACCGCGAACTGATAGAAGCAGGTATTGACCCAACCGAGGCGTACCATCGTGCGATTGCAACCGGCATGACCGAGGCTGTGTTGGAACGCATCGGGATTGGTTTGATGTTTGATTCCGCCGGAAAGAAAATCCTGCAACGTGTGATGATTGGTTTCATCACCGAGGCCAGCGAGGAATTCACACAAAACCTGACCGAAGACCTTATTATGAATAAGGTACGCGGCAAATCTGTTGGCGAGATCTTGATAGATGCGGGCTATGCCGGATTGCTGGGTGGTATTACCGGTGCCGGTGCGGGTTCGGTTGCCGGTGGCGCATCGTTGAATCCGACAATGCGGGCGCGATATGTAAAAGAATTGACAGACCGTGGTGTACCAAAGGCACAAGCCGAGCAATTGATTGATAAGGTTGCTGAACAATTCAATAAAAAAAATGTCGTTCAAGAATTCAATTCAGTGATTCAAGAACAGACGCGCGACGACCAGTATCCCGATGGCGATTTTGGTAAGGCATTTGATGTTATGACCACGGTTGCCAAAGATAAAATTGATGCAGTGCGCGCGGAAATTGATATTCGTGATGAAGTAAAATCCCGTGCGCTGGCCGGTGGTATCGATGAAACAACCGCGAACTTTACGGCAGATTTGGCGCAAGATTGGGCGGATGGCATGGCGCGGGAATTTGGAATCCCGCAACGTGAAGTTTTAGAAAATACCGGATTGGCATTCAATAATGAATCCGCCGCGCTGACAGAAAATACATCGGAAAAAATTACGAGGCTTGCAAACTTGAGAAATGTCGATTTAAAAATAGCAGAGCACGTGGCAGAAAGTTTAATTGATGAATCAACTATACCTGTAGGCTTTGATAAAGGTGATGCTCGAGATGCGATATATGACGAGCTGCATACATTAGCTGGAACAAAAGATAAGCCGTTTTTTGAAAAAACATCGCCTATAAGACAATGGGCAGCCAAACTTCTGACGAATGAATCAATGGACGATTCCCTAAACAAAATTATGGATAAAACCAAGGAAATAAATCAATTACAAAATCAGAAAGAAATGGAGCCGAGGTTGAATAATAACGGCGAATTGGTTGCCGCCGACGGCAAGGTTTTGTTTCAGCGCGCGCCCGCAACCGACACGGCGGAATTTAAGAATTGGTTTGGCGACAGCAAGGTTGTGGATGAAACCGGAAAACCGATGATTGTTTATCATGGAACGGATGCGACATTTGATACTTTTGACGATAAGTTTTTCAAGGTTGGTGTCACTGGCAAAGGATTTTATTTTACTGATTCAAATGAAAGTGGTGGCGGATTTGGGCAAAATGTAATGCCTGTATATCTGTCCTTGCAGAATCCGTTGGATTTCTCAAAAGTGGATTATGAAACTGTGTTGGGTATGGTACGTGCGGAAATGATGGACATGAATCCGCAAGAATTTCAAGATTTGGTAAAATCCAAAGGTTTTGATGGTATTATAAATTATGGGCATTATGTTGCCTTTGAGCCCAATCAAATCAAGTCTGTTGACAACCGCGGGGCGTTCGATCCGAAAAATCCGAACATTTATTATCAATGGGCAGAGAATAATTTTGCACCGACAGAGCATGAATTGAAAACTTTTGCCCGCGATTTGGACGAGGCAATCTACTCGGAACCGGGCAAAGATGTCAAAATTCGCGTTTTCCAGCGTCTGCCGGAAATGTACCAGGAAATCGGCATAAAAGACGCGCCGGTCAAAACGGATAAAAAAACGATTCTGAAAGATACGATTGAAAAGCACAAAGTGTCGATGGATGTTGCTCAACGCCTGCCGGAACTGATGGCGGATCCGATAATGGTAATGGAATCCATGTCGACACCCGGTAGGTATGTCGTGGTGCTGAATGCGAAAGATGCGAATGGCGATACAATGGTCGCTGCGCTGTCGCCCAGTAATAGGGATGGTGGGTATCATTTCATTCCGAGTTTTTATGGAAAAGATAATTTGGACGGGATGATACGCCGTGCGCTGGATGTAAATAAAGTCAAATATGTGAAAAATAAAGAATCCCTGCTGACTGGACCTAATGCCTATCTATCACAGGGGATTACCGGTAGCATACTGGAAAAGGGCGATATTGTCAAGAGATTTTATCAAAACGAACAGCGCGTCCGCGGGTATTTAGACTGGACGAATTTGGGCCAACAACTGCTGGCGATTCTGAAATCCGGTGACCGCGATACTGTCGTGCATGAATTGGCGCACTTTTTCACAATCAATTATACCAACATGGCAATTCAGACCGGCAAGACCGAAAATCTGAAAGCAATCATGGATTATTACAATGTATCCGACCCGGCCGCGCTGATGCGCTTGACCAGGATACAAGAGGATTTGGCGCGTAAATTCCTGACCTATATCAAAACGGATGAAAGCCCGCGTGGATTCCGCAAGTATTTTGATGAAATGAAAGACTGGCTGACCCAAATGTGGGAAAAACTGGAATCCATGGGTCTGGTGCACAAGGGAGAATTGGACACCGAGATAGTCGAGTTTTTTGATACCATCACAAATGCGCGGATTGGGGCGGTAAACCTTGAAACAATCCAGCGGCAAAAGGATGAAATCAAGCAATTACTTAAAGATATTAAGGCCGGAAAGAACGTAAGAATCGGCAATATTGACCTGAACGAAGTAGAGGATTTGATAAACAGTTTTACGAATTCATATTGGTTCGTGGATTTGGGGCTATCTCGTCGGGAAATGACAGTCACATATTCATCACGTGATTTTGAAATCGACGGAATTACAGATATAATAAATGCAACGACACCATATTTCGGAATGGGAACCGAAATAATGTTCGGGGAAAAGATGTCTTTAAGCATTGATGCAAATGCGACAAGTTTCTTATCCAAATTCGGAAAACTCGGCATGTCATTTCTTATAAAATATTATTTTTAATTTTACCAATGATTACCTTGTTTGCCGGTTCGTTGTCTGCAGAAACGGTTCGGCTTGTTTGCAAAACAAATTTGTCGGAACACGACCCATCGGTTAAAGAGCAGTATGATGTTACTGTAGACACCGGCAAACAATACAATATAAAAGACACCTGAATCAAAAAATCGTGCTAATCAGCGCAATTTTATATTTGAATATCTGAAATACCTGTGCTATCGTAAATACAATTGATAATAGGGCGGATTTAAGGATTTACCCCCAAATCCCTTACAGTTAATTTACTTACAAGTTTATAAACTATTTACTCTACGGTCTGCTTAATTGCCATAAAATCTCTTGATGTCGTTGATTGAATTTTTTATAATGCTGACATTCGAACCGGTATCGCTCAGGACGTTCGGAGCAATTATTGCCCGAAAATTGTCAGAGTTTACGCCGGTTTGATGTTTGTATAGAGTCACCGCCGATAATGTTTGTTTTCCGGTTCTCACTTCTTCGACAAATACTGATGACCCGTTGGACATATTTTTTACATAAATTATAAGGTCTTGCCCGCGCTTATTTTTCCCACCCAGCGCGTCATCCAAAGAACGTTGAAATTGTTCCGTTCCAACTTGGCCTTGTATGTCACGAAGTGCTCGTTCTTCTGGCGATCCGAATAAACGGTGCAACAACGGCCGCTTGACTTTTGATTTTGCCTGGTCTACAATGCTTATGCTTGGGGTTGCGGGAATTGCATTTCCCCCTGGAAAATTGGACATCGTTAAATTCCCTAATGATGACCTACCATTTATATCTGGATATCTTCTCAACTCATCTGTTCTTATATACGGCCGCTTGACTTCTGGCGCGGATGGGGATATAATGCCAATGTCCTGACGAGCAGAAAGTCGACTGCCAGACACTTGATCATCAAGTGGAGCGGATGATGGGGTTCGGCGACCATCCATGACATCAAATTCTGTTAGAATTCTCTGGTTATCTATTTGATAACCAGTTTTTATAAACGGCTGTCCTGTATCGCGATGCCTACCAACCAATGCCATATCTGCAACATCATTACCTTTGTTAAACATTGATTGCAACAACGGCCGCTTGACTTCTGGCGCGGATGGGGATATAATGGGACTAACACTCTGGGGACGTGCAGTAATTGCATTTGGCGATTCCGCGTTTGTCGGATAAGGCATTAAGTCCCCAGAGGAGCCATCTGCATCAACATATCTTCCCATATTTCTGGTATCCAACTGGTGGCCACCTTTTACGATAGTCCTGCCATCACCTGTGTGTCTGCCTATATATGATACATTCCCCGGTTGTGTTTCAGAGTTCAGCAATGCTTGTATTTCTGGATACCTAGTTCTAGATGCTGATAAATATACTTGATATCAAAGTATCAGATAACTGTTGCGGTGTGTATCCCCCCGGTTGACCCACGCCGCGACTTTGCAACAAATGATTTCCGACTTGTTGTGGTAAATATATTTGATTCCCATCCAATCTTACGACACCCTCTAAATCACGCAGATTGTTTGTGTCTTTTAACAGTTTTGGTGTGATGCGCCCCAGGTATATATCATTATCAAATCCACCGCGTGTGGCAGCATCTGTAATGTTTTTTCTGGCGGAATCTATAACGGAATTATTTATATTGCGTGCGCGTGTTCTCACTGTTCCGGCATGAAGTCCTGCCCGTGCACCCCCACCGGCCACGCCACCGACTCCACCGCCCAACACACCCACACCAATCTGACCAATCGTACTTTCCGGCTCTATTAAATCCGAACCAATTGTGCGCCCAGATTATTCCAATCCAAATACCCGCGTATGCGGTCAGAATCGTTTTGATAATTTATAGAATTATTTTGTATTCCATCGGCAGGACTAAGGTTTTCAGACAATTGCTCCCTTGCGGCTGACAATATTGCCGGGTCAATATCAGTGGGGGTGGCGAAATCACTATTTGCCCGAAGTACTTTGTCGGATTGTCCCGCCGCGTTTGTGGCACGGCGCGCGTATTTTTCGCCGATGGTGTTTTTGTATACCTCATAAATCCGTTCCTTACGAACTTTCGGGAACAATCGGCTCAATTCGTTTGCCCCGTATCTATCTATCTATCTATTATCATAGCATCAACACGCAACTTTTGCAAGGCACAGCGTAAATTTCCCGGACGCTCATAATCACTTTTAATATATTTCTTATCAATCGCATAATTAACAGCCGCTAAATCACTTTTGGGGCTTTCCTGATTATCAAAAGATTCCACATAGTCGGGATACAAACCTAAGTCTTTTAACGATTTAACCATTTGTTTCAGGTGCCGGTCGGTTTGTTTTTTCAGCTTTCGTCATACTTTTGTTTCCTTACTTTTTAATAATTTCCCAACGACCCAGTTTGCGCGCGCCGACGCGGCGGATAACCCCTTCGGATTTTAATTGTTCTATGTTCCATCTTGCGCCAGCGGCGGAAAGTCCCATCTTTTTACCCATTTCCGCAACGGAAATATCGGGGCATTTCGCAATCAATTCTAAAACTCTGTCGCGTGTTTTTTCGGTTTTCTTTTTCGGTGTGGTCGTGGCGGCTTTCTTTGTCCCGACTTGTAAATCACGATTACGCAAAATATGTTTTCCGCCGAATAATAAATTATCAAAGAACTTGTCGATATATTCCATCGTCGCATAAACATCAATCGATACGTTGTTATAATTTGCCCGAACCAGCGCATTACGGAAATAAAGCGAATGTTGTGCAAATTGTTCGTTGTCGACGTTAAAGCCCAGCGTTCGCAAATACTTGATGGCGAATACCGCCGTCACGCGAGTATTACCCTCGGCGAAAGGATGGATTTGCCAAACACTTGAAATAAACTTTATGATATTATCAACGATTTCCTGTTGGTTCAAACCCTTATATTTAAAAGCCTTTTCGCGGTCGAAATCATAATCCATAGTTGGCAAAATAGTATCCGCGCTTCCATACAGTACGATATCGCCGTTCAACACCCATTCGTCTTTTTTGATATTATAGTCGCGAACTTTGCCCGCGATTTTATCGTCCAAAATACCCGCGAATAAGCGTCCGTGAATTGCGATATATTCCGCCGGACTGAAAGTAAAAGTTTGTTCGGAAAGAATTTCGGCGATACGCGCGGATACCTTATCGGCTTCTTCGATACGGTCGCAGGATTCACTTTCGGGAATGGATTCATAGTAAGAATTTATGCTGTCTTTTACTTGGTAAAAAGAAAGCTCGCCTTCGATATTTCTCTTTGCGGTTTTGATAAGGTATTCAGAAGGCGTTAAACCGTCGACTTGTTGAAGTCCAATGGCGGCCTGCCATATCTCACTTTTGGCTAGTTTATCGGGCTCGCCAAGCTTTTTATATTCAGCAAAATCCTTCATCATAAGTTCCTTTCTTTGATATAGGCAATATACAACTTAAATCTGATAAACGCTAGTTCTTTTTGATAGTTTATTTGATAGTTCTAGTAGATAAACTGTCTTACCTTATATAAAACACTAAAATCCGTCGTTTTTACTATATATAAAACGTTTTAATCGCTAGTTTTTGTCTTTTCACTACCATAAGAAAGTTTGACTTGGGGGCTTATTTCAAACTTTCTAGGGCAGAAAGTTCGGGTTAGGGTATTATCTTGGACTTTCTTTCAGAGAAAGTAAAGGATCGCTATTTCTCACAACAGTGTTGCGAATTTTATTTAGGTCTTCTTAAACGCCCGCCCGCCCGCCCGAACCTTGAAATGTATTTTGACGTTCGTATAAGTGGCATAAAAAGCTTTGGAATATCTTTGATAATCGCAAGGATAAACCCCGAAAAAATCGTATATAGCGCGAAGAAAGTCTAAATAAAAAACTACATATACGCTATATAAAGATTTTTTCGAATGAAACCTATCGCTTGCAAAGCCACAGTCTGCCTAGTAAAATTGCCATCGACGACTTTAGCTTTCTGATATACCGCACCCCACAAAGACCAAAGTAACCCGTGATGTCTTTATTAAGCTTTTTCGAATCACTATTCAAAAAACCTGAACTATTATCAGAATATGATATAAAAGAACGGTTGGAATCTATAAATCCCGATTTATGCTTCTTGTTTGACAATCATGTATTCCATTTCCTTCTAGGTTATACCAAACCATTATCTGCACACCTTTCTTTCGATGAATTCCGCATACTGAATTTGCAAATAATGTATGATTTTATGCGATTTCTTGGCGATGATTTTTGCAATGACCCCAAGAATTCCAACCTGCTAAATTCGATATGTGTCGAATTTGCGAATCAAATGATTCAATATCTTCCTAAAAAAGAATAAAATCCCCCCAACTGCCACTCCTGTGCATGTGGATTATGATTTGAAGTGCACCAGCCCGATTGTAAATATAAAACAAGTGGATGTAAATGCTGACTTTTTATTCAAAAGTTCGAATCCACGTATCAAAAGAGAGATAATTGGATTATTATTTTAGAACTCTTGAATTACAGGGTAAAAGCCTTGGATTTCCCTTAAAAAAACCCTTTGATTCAATGGTCAAATCAAATGATTGTTTATTTTGGTCGGAGATAACTAGCAAGTTTCGAACAGATAATTGGGACGAGTTCATAACTTTGGTAAAGAAAATTCATAAGTTGAAGTCAATTATTGTAAATTATGATGAGACTTAAAACGTTCACGCAATTCTTTCATCTGCGATAATAATTCGTCTATACTTTGGGTCATGCCTAGATTAGATAGATAAATTTGCCCATAAGGGTATGATTTATCTATGAAAAACAAGTACGCAAACGGAACGCACTTTTCGAAGTGTAAGTTCAGGCAATTGTTAAGAATGTTTTGCAATGATTTTACCGCATTGCAAATTGCTTCTCTGGCCAAGTTAAACAGAAACACAGTTAACCTGTGGGTGAACAGAATTAGGCAACGAATGGTTGTCATGGTAGAGCAAGAAAAAATGCGAAACGCAGACTTTGTTCAGATGGATGAAACCTATTTTACTAAGACCAAAGAATACTTCCCAAAATGGAAACTCCCACACGAAGAAATTGTTGTGTTCGGCTGCATAGACTCGGCCGGTCGAGTCTATGCAAAGATAGTTCCAAAATGCCGTAAAGAGCACATATTCCCTATTATTTTTGAAGTTTGTGCACTTGATGCAACTATATATACCGACAGTGCAGCAATGTATAAAGGCTTGTCAAAACTTGGGTATAAACATCACAGTGTTAATCATAGCAGCATGGAGTTTAGTCGTTATGAAAATGGCGTTTGTATAACAACAAATCGCATAGAGGGTTATTGGGGGTGGCTGAAGGTTAGATTGGCTAAATTTAGGGGTGTAAAATGGGATAATTTAGATGTTCATATAGCCGAATCAGTATGGCGATATAATCATAGACAGGACGATATTTATAAACTACTCTTGAAAGAGTTCAGGGCAAGACCATTATCTTAATCTAGGCATGACCCTATACTTTTGTAGACAGGCTTGGCTACAAATAGTTGGGAACAAATACTGCCCCCACATATTGTTACGAAACTTATATTTTTTAAATTCACTTTTTCGGCATTCAGTTTCTCTCGAAGCTCATCACTAAGTTTTTGCAATTTATCAAAAACTACCTGATTCATAGTGTCTTCTTTTAGTGATAATTTTAAATCAGACAAAGTATCAAATACGGTTTTTAATAAGTATTCACCATAAAATTTTGTTTCTTCTTCGGTTGGCTTATAGCCTTGGTGTATAACTTTATTTCTTAAGTCAACAACGCTTTCTTTACAAAGTTTAATTTTGGTCTTATTAGGTGGTGATTTTCCTAGTTTGCTCAAGTATAGCATACAGTAGGCGCCATATTGTCTTTCAGTTAAGTTGCCAAGAACCTTCCATGTATTTTCAAACTCATCCAATGATACAGAATAGTCCTTACATATCAATTTGATTACAAATTCATAAAATCGTTCTTCAGCGGCAGCAAAATTAAAATAAGCACCTCTAAAATTACTATCTAATAAATCTTCTAATGCCATATCCAGCAGAAATTCATATTGCATATTTTGATAAAGACCAATACTTCTGTATCCTTGTGAACAAGTGTAATCTTCGTAACTATATGAGTCAACCTGTTGGTTATATAATTTTTGTCTTTTGGTCTTTGGTATTTTATGTGGCACAGGCACTCCAATTTGAGGTCTCTCATTACAACCTGTGCCGTGTTCGCACCTAAAACATGTATCAAATATTGCTCTATGTAACATCTTCAGCCCTTTTAATTTTATTTATCAGTCCAAAGATAGTGCAAAAATTGATTATTTCAAGACAACAAGATTCGAACAATAAAAAAGGTTGGATTTGCAAGCCCCGCATTGAATTTGTTCGAAACATATGCAAAAATTGTAGTTTTGAATAGTTTAGTTTCGAACTCGTTGAAAGCATTAGAAATCCAAGCAAAAAGCCGCCATTTGGCGACCTTTGTTTAATCTGGTTGGGGTGCACGGATTCGAACCGCGATAAAGGGAACCAAAATCCCTTGTCCTACCGTTAGACGACACCCCAGAAAACTCAAGATATTCTTTCAGCATTTGTGCACAAAACTGATGGCAGTCTCAACGGGAATCGAACCCGTGTTACAAGAATGAGAATCTTGCGTCCTAACCGCTAGACGATGAGACCAATGCGCCCGTAATTATACACGTCAAGAAGCAAAAATCAAGCGGAAAGGAAAGCTGGCGGTAAGTGATGGGCTATTTTTTTCACTTCAAAGATTAAATTTATGATACATAAAATAAGCGCAAATCAATATATTCATAGACAGAATTTAACCTGAATGGCTCTTTTAAAAGAGCCGTCATGCCTGCCTGCGCCTTGTCGCGCTTTGCGCGATAATTCAATTATTATTTACTGATTAATAAAGGATACAAAATGTGCGAACTTATAAAACTTAAAAATAAATACAAAAAAAGAGAAATTCCGGTTTCTAAATGGCAGGATGCGGCAACAATGGATATCGAATATATGCATAAAGAAATTTCGATCATAAAGGAAAAAATGGTCAGCAAAGACGATCTGCACAAAGCAGTGATTGAATTAAAACCTATCAAGGACAAGGCGGCGAAATTCGACCTTTTGGCATCATTGTTTACACCATGGTACAAGGCCGCCGCCGTTATTGGATTTATTCTGTTTATAACCGCTATGGCCGGTCAGAACATTATGCAAATCACGGGAGTAATCAAAGCAACCGCACCAATCATAGGAGGATAATATGCGCAAAATACTTTGTTATTTGGGATTCAAATGTTGGTTTGGATTACACAAATGGGATTATTACAACGGTCACCGTCATCAACGGCGTGTATGCCTATGGTGCGGTCGGCGTGAAACAGAATTCATGCCGGGGAGATTCAAATAATGACAACACCGTACATACGTTCAAGAAAAATCAACTGGTGGCAATTCTTTTGGATTGCCATTTTATTTGTCGCTATTGGCGCGTGCATTGTTGCGTGTACGCCAACCCAGATGGCGCAGACACCGCAAATTATCTATAACATTACCGACAATTCACAGGTAATCGTTGCCGATGGGGGTGCCATGGTTGTGGCAAAGCCGGAAAATAAAACCGACCAGACGGCAAAACCAACATCCGAAATCAAACAGGAATCTATAACCAAAAACGGTATGTGGATTGTCTGGATTGTTCTGATAGGAATCGTAACTGCTGGCACCGTGTTTATCTGGTTGAAGTATTTCAAAAAATAAAATGATATAAATGAGTGTTCTATCAGATCTTTTACAGGGTGCCTATGACACCGTTCGCGTTCCGGACAGAATGATTGACCGTTTTACCGAAAGTCGGCGCGTTAATAATTCGCTTGCTGCACATGGTTACAGTGCCGCAGGAATTCCAACAGATGAATATTTTCACAGATTAGCAGTTGCTGAACAATCACAAAAAGGTGTAGTGCCCGGGAGATTTGCGCTGGCACTTGGATATCTGAACGAGGGAAAGGATGTATTGATTGGAAAAGGATGGGAAAACAGCAAAAAAGACTTGAAAAACAATTTAGATGGGTATAAAATGGGCAGAGAATATAAAACAAAAAATGCACTATCAGAGGCATTGAAACAATATCAAAGTAAGTCTTTGCAAGATTGGGATAAGAAGTATAACAATGAAAACCTTTTTTAAGATTTTTGGGATAATTGCCGGGGTTATTTTATTACTCATGGTTGTTTTTCTTATCCTAATGCCAGCAGAAAAGACCTGTGAAGAGATATATTCCGGGGGCAATTATACAAAAGCAGAAATTTCAATGATCTGTTCCGATACGTGTGCGGATGATAATATTGTCCACGTAACAGATTGTTATGCCAAATTTAATTATAATCCAGCAAATTGAAACTATAACATGAACCAATAAGCCGCCGTATGGCGGTTTTTTTAACACACAAAAAGGATCGGATATGAAATTAAAACTGGAACGCACTGAATTTGGCACCGACTTTACTGGTGGCAAGCTGTTTGTCGATGGTAAACCATTTTGCGATACATTGGAAGATGTTACCCGTTTTGCCAAAGGCGACACGTTGGAGCAGATAAAGGCAAAAAAGGTTGCCGGTCGAACAGCAATACCAGTCGGAAAATATGGTGTCATAGTCAATATGTCGCCCAGGTTCAAAATCGAACTGCCACGGTTACAGAATGTGCCAGGGTTTGAGGGTATATTGATACATTC
The DNA here is from genome assembly GCA_009777955.1 of Alphaproteobacteria bacterium. Taxonomy (GTDB): domain Bacteria; phylum Pseudomonadota; class Alphaproteobacteria; order Rs-D84; family Rs-D84; genus WRKW01. The sequence goes on from WRKW01000008.1 coordinate 49,494, forward strand.
CGGGAACACCCATGCAGATACCGATGGGTGCATATTGTTGGGTGTCAGAACCAAAGCAGGATTTATCGGCACCAGTCGCGCCACCATGGATAAATTTATGCCGATAATTCGTGATGGATTGAAAAAAGGCAAAGTCACAATTGAAATTGTCTAAGCCGTGCGCAAAATTCTGGAATTTTCGTTTATTGGAAAAACGTCAAAGTAAGCTTTGATCTCTGGAATTTGTGTTCTGAAATAGTCAATAAAAGACAACCAACATTGACACTGGGGTGTTTTTTGCAGGGCGGAAAATGGGGCGTGCAGCAGAAATCCAACGTTTTTGCGAGTTCGAAAGTATGCTGTTCAAAAATAGCAGTTTTTCGCCAACTTTCGGACTATTGCCGGTATTTCCGAGCCTTTCGCGCAGTTCGTGTGATTTTACATTGATCCGAATCCAAATAGGCCCATTTCCATTATTTTTATGTTTTTTGATAAATTATATGTTAATATTCGAATAAAACAAAGGTAAGTTGAGATGACACATGCAGATACTTTGAATAAAATTTTAGCAATGAAAGGCAAAACCGCAATCTATTGGGATATGGACGGGACATTGGCAGAGTTCGACCGTATTTCAAATTATCCAAAGGATTTTTACATAAACAAG
>WRKW01000009.1 GCA_009777955.1 Alphaproteobacteria bacterium
GATAACAAGCATCCTTGCTGTATTAACGATAATCCCATTGCATGGGTCTATTGCCGCTGTTGCGTGTGTGCCAAAGCCCAATAGTCCGACGAGTTGTGGTAACAGGGATTATTGTTCTGCCCTTGGTACTGGTGATTATAGTAATGATTGTAATAACTTATCTCTTGGGGATTGGAAATTAACAAACTGTACCGGAAGTAATGTATCAGAGTTCAGCGGAACAAGTTTGTGTTCAAGCACAAGCGGAAGCTATGCCAATATCGGCAACCCTGTTGCAGACAGCGGAAGCAACTGTTGGTGCAAGATAACAAGTATTCCTGGGTTTAGTGTTGCTTCGTCGGCTTGGGTTATCACGGACGGCATCGGCGATCCGTCCTATTGCGCGAAGGGCTGCGCGGGCGATTGCGCGGGCAGCGCCCAGGGCGATTCCGGCTTCCGGTTGTTGCTGTTCTCGCTTCTTTGAAAATATTGACTTTTGTATATTATTGCCTATAATCAGGTACATGAAAACACAAATGATTTACTATTCGTTGCGATTTATATGCCCCCTGTGCTTGGTATAGTTTCGGGGCTGGTTGGTGTGTTTTCATAAAATCCCGAATCATCTCTGTTCGCTATTCCTTGTATCTGGGGGCTTTTTACATTACCCAAAAACATTAAAAACAAAGGAATATAATATGAAAATTCAACCAATATCGCTGGAAGCGACAAGACACGCGCTGAACCTGCGCGATCTTTCCAACCCATCCGAAGGATTGCATGCAATGCAGCTGATAATGAATAATTGCATAAAGGCACTGGAAAATCATTGGAAAACCAAAACCGTCATTTACCGGGAATCCCCGATTGTTTCAATCGCGGATAATTACGACCGCATAGGATATCCCCCGGAAGGCGCGTCGCGTGATTCCAGATATACGCGTTATGTATGTGATACCGCATTGCTAAGGACTATGGCTTCGGCCATGGTTCCAAGGGCGATGCAATCCGTAAAAAACAACGTTGATCCGAATATCCTTTTGGCTTGTGCGGGAATCTGTTATCGGCGTGACAGTATTGACCGCATTCATGTTGGGGAACCGCATCAAATGGATCTTTGGTATTTGACAGCTGGAAAAATCATGACACCCGATGATTTGGAAAAAGCGATTCATGTTCTTGTAAAAGCGATTTACCCAAACATTATATGGCGTATGGAAAAAAGAGAACACCCATATACGCTTTATGGACAACAGGTCGATGTTTTATGGAACGGCGAATGGCTGGAGCTTTTAGAGTGTGGAATCGCACATCCGAAAGTTATAAAGGAAAATATTGGTCGTGATGATGTGACCGGAATTGCCATGGGGCCGGGACTGGATCGTATGTTGATGGTGGCAAAGAATATCCCAGATATCCGTCTGCTTCGTTCGGCAGATCCGCGTGTTACAGAACAAATGCAAGATCTTGAACCATACAGGGAAGTTTCTGCAATGCCGCCCGTAATACGCGATTTATCTATTGTTGTAGACAGGGAAATGGACAATGACCTGTTGGGCGATATGACCAAAGAAGCACTTGGGATGGATGCGAATATTATAGAGCTGGTAAATATTGTTTCTGAAACGTCTTATGAACAATTGCCATTGGTGGCAAGGGAACGGCTTGGTATCAAAGAATCGCAAAAAAATATTTTGCTGCGTGTTGTACTGCGCGCACTCGACAGGACTTTGACCAATGGGGAGTGTAATGATTATCGCAATATAATATACAAAGCATTGCATAAAGGAACGGTAATGACAATTATATAGCCGATAGTCGTAAGACGTGAGATGGATTTCGTTTTACGTCTTATGACTGTCAATACCAGCCGATACATCCCAAGTAAGAGTTTCCGGTGGATTCCACCAGCTGGGTGAATTTTTTTCTGTTCTTGCCGGAAAACAGCCCGAGTATTGTTCCCGTATCAGTCGCCAGCATATCAATGGACATAGCGATCTGGGAATTCATTTTCTTGAAAAACTGCGAAGACGGGTGGATTTCTGCTGTAAACAATTGGTTTGACATAGGAAGCTTTTGCGCCGCGATTTGTATAGCCATAAGCTGGCAATCCGCCGACAATATGATTTTATCCGTGACACACGGACAATTTGACGGATCCGCGCCAAGCAGTCCGCCCCACCAGCCCGTCGATTCAACAAATACCGGAATATAAAGTATCGCATTCGGATGTTTTGTAAAAAAATCTTGGATATCTGGTTCTGTCGTAACAATCCGCGGCATTTGGCCGGTTGTGCGGAATATTTCCTTGCGAGCGGATTGGTAAAGCGAATCGCCCCGACCCAGGCCGCCGCCGCGGTCGCGCTTGCTAGGCCAGTATAAAACAGGGGAAATCAATGATTCGGGCTTCATATAGGGCAATTATATCATATTTTCGACATGAATTTTAAATAATAAATGAAATATTAAAAATTATATTCCGTCTACCGCACTTTTCAGATCTGCGGCATCACCGCTATTGGATATGGTATCATCCTTTAAACCGGGCTTTACTTCATAAACCTTATTCGGGTTGTAAATGATTAGTTTGGCATCAATTGCCAGTCGGGTTGCTGTATCACTGACTACTACAAAATGAAGCGTCCTCCGTCTCAATCTGTTTATAAATGCGTGGTCAAGTGTGAATCTATCACCCACCAACATAAACACACCCTTAAGCTTTCCGCCCGCCGCATGATCGATCCATTTAAGTTTTTCTACAATATCGTTGTCGTTAGATGAAGAAATGTCATACAAGATTCGGCTTGCAGTTCCGGATGATTTTACTGAATCGTTTCCGGCTTTTATATCATCCTGATTGTTTATCGTGATAACTTTTGTTCTGGATGCCAATCCTTCTAAGTTCGCTATCCTGTCAGCGTTATCAAATACGATAACTGCCGCGCATGGAAGCATGTCCGTAACACTTCCGCTTCCGCCGCTGTGGCCACCACCGCCGCTACCATCGCTTCCGCCGCCGCCACCACTGCTGCCAGATACGTTTGGTTTTTTAATATCCGGTAACCATGGGAATAATTTTTGCGCTTTGCCATAAACATAACTTGCATCAGCAGTAATTTTCTTAGCTGCGCCATCAGGAATCTTAAAGCCTGCGAACAAAGCATCTACCAATTTCGGAATCGAAGTCATAAAGAATGCTATGAATATACCGGATAATAGTATTATGACCAGACTGTCATCTTCGCTCTTCATCATCAATGCATCCATAAGAATCGTGGAATCATTGTTATCAAGCGCAACACGCAATGCTTCGGATCCATCCCAATTTCCAAATACCGCGTTAAGGAACATAACGGAAAAAACCAGAAATACCCCGATAATCGCAATACCGGCCGTATCCCGAATTGCATCTTCGACAGCTTCTTTTATATTTCTTCCGCCTTCTGGCATAATTTTCCAACCCTCGAACAGCCAACCAAGCATCATCAAAGGCAACATGATAAGATTCATCGACAGCCTTATAATGACCTGTAAAAAATACATGGGTATAGGAAGCAATGCCATAAGGAACAAGAACATAATCAAACCGCCCGCCAATATTAATATGGTGTTCGGGAATATCGGTATGTCCCATAGAAACGGCATCTTGTGCATATAGTCCGAATTGAATGCCATATTAAGTATTGTCCAGCCCACGGTCAGACCCAGTCCAGTCATCTGGTGAATTCCGGCAAGCTGACACGTAAGGTTGTGGCGCAGCTTTGGCGAAAAAGCCCCCTCGTTTGCAGCCCGGATATCGCGCGATGCGGGATCAAGAGCGGCAGTTGCTATAAGACAGGCTTCAAAAGAATGCTCATTTTCCTTTGTGGTAAGGCTTGCTGTGGCTGTGCTGATCGACAGGCCGACATTGAACACCGGTTCTATAAATATATTGGTAATAAGCCGGGGTACAGGCATCGCAAGTAATGTGATGACAAGTGTCAGTTTTACCAGATGCACGATGAATTTACTTGCAAGAGACCAAGAAGCACCGGGTTTTTTCAAGTCCGGCTCTGCGCCTTTTATGCCTATCCAGCTTGCCAATATAGTCCAAGACATCCACACAGCGGTCAGCACGATACACATGGGTATCATGACATGCCCGACAGAGCTGAATATCTTTGGCAGCATACCGGAAAGGCTTCCGAATATTTCACCGAAAAGCTGGCATGACCAGCAGCTTGAAAAAAATTTCAACGCATCGCCCATGTCAACGGGGGCAAGCGACCGGTATACGGAAAATCCGGCAGTGGCAATTAAGCTGCTTACAAAAATAAATGCGAATTTACCAATCGCCACAGCCGAAAACGGCAAAAGCGAGAAAAATATTATCCAAAATTTTTTAATGCGTGTCATAAGGCTTTGCATTTATTATATCACAATCCTGTATAGATTTATGATATAATTCATCGACAATGAAACGACTATCTATTTTCCTTATTATTTTCTTCCTGTTACTTGGCACGGGGTCGGCCTATGCCGATTATGGTATAGTCGATGTAATTAACCTTGCCCCGTTTGTGCCTATGGTTCTTCTGGCGTTTATGGATGTGGCAATGTCGGGATACAAGTTTTTTGTGGGCGATGGCACAGGAATTATTTATCTTTTGGTTTGGGGCTGGTTGGGCATGTATATAGCATTGACCCTTATCAAAATGTATTTCCCAAGCAATTGGCTGGAATTTTTCGGGATGAAGGGAAATGACGAAATGTGGAAAGGCGAAACAAGCGGGATAAAAATTGGCGAAGACCTGCTTAAACCCATGCTTCGCGCGATCATAGCAGTAACAATAATGTTGCAGGTGGAACCAAAGTATATAACAGACTTTATAGTGGATCCTTTCCTGCGCTTTGGTGCCATTTACACAGATGGTATTTCGGCAGAAGTTATACAAAGCAACGCAATGTTCGGAAATGTGCGCGAAATGCCGGAATGCCCGCAAGAATTAATAACAAAGGGATATATTTCACAGGAAGGATGCGACTTTCTTATAAAGCCTGTTGCACAAATCTCACATGCAAACAACATAGTCATAAAACGTGGGGTGCAATTTTTTATGAAGGGTTTGGGTCAATTAATAACAATCGTTTCATTCGGACGGGGTTTTCTGGATCTAATTACCGGTGCGATTCTGATAATAACTTTTGTATCCAACAATTTTTTCATGGCATTACTTGTTATCCAGGGGATATTCAATTTTGGCATGGCATTGATACTATATCCGTTTAAGGTTCTGGCCTATGTAGTAAAGGATGGTGATGATTGGATAAATCCCTGGCCCGCATTCGAAATGATTATAGATGCGCTGAAAAAACTGGTTATAACAATGATCGCCTGTATGTTTATAATGGCTGTGAATATAGCGGCTATAAAAGCATTGTTCAACTGGAACAGTTCTGTATTCTCGGTCGCAAGCGGTGGAAGCGCGTCCAGCAATGTCCCGGTCGCGGCCGCAAGCGGTGCGATGGGCTTTGGCCAGCATTTGCTGACCATTCTTTCGGCGGTACTGACTTTCTGGCTTATGGCCGAAATTTTCAGGCTGACGCGCGAACAGCTTAACAAATACAGCAGAATATCCGACGAACTTTATAAAAAAGTTGCAAGCGATACGGGGTATGTCTGGGGCAAAACAAAAACCGCCGGTAAAACCATCGGCAACGTCGTAGAAACAGGAAGCAATTGGATAAAGAAAATCAGGGGATGGTTTAAATAGTCGATAATGGCTGGAAATTCTATCGACTATTTACCGGCTACTGACGATTAATGATTAAAGACTGAAATGACAGGCTGGCTTAACCGTTTTTCAGAATTTACATTGGCACAGTGCTGGGGCTGTGGCGTTTTTGATCGTCTGTTCCAGATAGTGTCAAAAGCTGGTGCGGCACTTTACAATTCTATGGCGGAATTCGGAATGGTTATACTTGCTATATTCATTGCACTTTATGTCCTGTACGCAGTCTGGAAAAACCTTAAAAAAGGTGGCGAAGATTTTACCTATCAAAAATCTGTAAAACCGGTACTTATAAATTCCCTGATAGTCGTTACGCTTTTAAGCACCGGTGTATTCTTTCCGCGCTTTATTACAACAGTGACTATGGAACCAGTGGCAAGCATGACCCTGTTATACAGCCAGGCAATGCTGAACAAGACCGCTGAAGAAGTCGAAACAAGAATATCATATTCCCCGGAATCGATGAACGATGATGGATTTTACCGACCGCAATTACGAGACAAGATCATATTGCTTATAAAAACCGTGACAACCCAGTTCCAGGCCATGATAACGCTTGGCCTTTATGTTATGGATTCGGCATTTTCATGGCAAGCAATTACAGGTATCGGCACGTTGATAAAACATATAATAATGTTTATTATGGGGTTGACATTGACCTGGGGTTTTCTGAAACTGTTTGTGAAATTTTGCTTTTACTTTATTGATGTAATAGTCGCGCTTTCATTCTTTGCTTTCTTTTTCCCACTGGGGCTTGTATTCTTTGTATTCAGGAATTCTGATCCGCCGGGTTGGGTAAAAAGCCTGGGACAAAAAATCGCACCAAAAATGCTGAAAGATGCTATGGGTTCTATCATAACGCTTGGCACGGTAGTAATAACTTATGTTGTTATATTGGTTCTTATATCGCGGTTTATTGCCGGGACAGAAACAGCTGGAACAGAGTTGGTAAACCAGATTCTGAACAACGAAGATATATTTTCGAACAGCCTGACAGAAGATGATGCGGTAACTATGACTTTGGCGGGAAGCATAGTTCTGATGTATATAGTTCAGTTCCTTGCAAGCCAGGTGAACGAAATTGCAAAAAGTATAGTGGAATCATTCGGTATACAGGATATGGCAAAAACAGACCTGAAAGGCACAGATGGGGAATCGCTTGGCGATATGACTCTTTCGAGTGGTGAAAAACTGTTAAAGGGTGGAAAAAGGGTCGCAAGCAATTTATTTAGCAAAGAGAAAACAACGTAGAGATGTTGAAAGCTAAAATAATCATTACCGTACTTAAAGCGTGTCTTTGGATCGCCCTTATTGGCGCGGGGGTCTGGTATTTATCTTCATCCATAAACGGTGGGTCGTTTTCTTACATGAGTCTTGAAAATTTTCTTAAAGCCACCGGTGCATGCAAAGATGGGGTATGTGATATAGCGGCCAGCAGCGGTTGCTTTCTGTGCCATTATGTAAAGCATCTTTTTTATACTATCGGCGATGCCGCGCACATGTTCTGGGAAGTATTGTTGGAAAATATATGGATTCTATTAACGCTTGGTTTTGTAGTGTTTTTATTTTCAAAGACTATGTGGTTCATAAACGAAAATAATAAATCGGTCGCAAAGCTGGATACAGAAGCCAAAAATATGAAATTCGGCGAATGGTTTGAACCGGTGTGGAAACAGGCGTTAAGGGTTCTTGTCGCCGGCGCGTTTTTGGGCATGATAGGATATGGCGGAACAACGGTATTGAAAACTGTCACTGACATCACTGTACGGCCGGTCATGTATGTCGGATCTACTTTGGCCATGGCCGCAACCGGAACGGTCAGCGTGGCCACCTGTGGCGATGGAACAGATATAAGAGAAGATAATATTCTGGGGCCTGCACTGCAACCGTTTATGTGCGTAATCGGAAACCTTAATACAATAGTTCTGGCCGGTGCGGCGGGCGGATTTGCATTGATGAATTATGCTTGGATGGGAATGGGGGGGGGGCTTTGGACATGGGTTGCCGGTCTTGCATTGGTGTTGGGGGCTTTAGTCATAGGTTTCAACATATTTTTTCAAATATTATCCGTGGTTTTCCAGCTTGTGTTTCTTATAATTTTCTTGCCGTTGATTATTGCGGCATGGGCATACCAAAACGAATGGAAAACATTGGAAAAAGTGTTCCCGAATGCCGTCAGTATGCTGGCAAAATGTGCGGTGCGTGTTCTATCTGTGACATTGCAGATACTGATTATGTATGCGATGGTGCTTTTCGCGGCGCAAGAATATTTTCCAGGGCCGCCCGGCACAAACAACACCTATACCCCGATCCTTCCGGCGGGAATCCTGCAAATCGGGGAAAGTGCGCCCCCAACCAACCAAAATACAAATGCGCAAAACGCATCGGTTATGGAAGTATTCGCCATCTGTGAAAGAGAATCCACTATACAGGACGAAGGGGTTGATAAAGACAGATTTGTGGCTTGCTTTGAAAGGGAAAAACGTCGGGTTGAAGCGGTATATCCTGGCGCGTTCGACTTTATGAAAAACGGATGGGAATTTTTCATGATGCTGCTTGGCTTATTTCTTGTATATTGGTATGTAATCAAGAAAGAAATCGACGGACGACTGGTGGGGGATGACGGCCCGTTTGAATATGGGAAATATGTAAAGGAGGTCGGGCAGACGCTTTGGAATATTCCGCATAACATAGGAAATATGTTTACAAAGTAACGGGAAATAAAACAAAAACATGTTTTTGATAAAAAGATTTTTTTCGAACTTTAATATTGGCAGGGCTTTGCTTTGCTTTCTATTGCTGTTTCATTTATCTATGCCGCTTGGTGCGCAAACCGGGAATGTGCAATCTAATATTCCTGGCAGTGGCGATATCGGACCCTTCGGAACATGGAATACCCCATCAAACCTTGACATTGTAAAGACAAATCTGTCCGAAATATCAAGGTTTCAATCGCAATTCCAACAGAACTTTACAGAAGAAGACGGCATGATCGTCTTGAAAAAAGACTTTGTCCCCATAGAAGCAAGGATTGGCCGCGCAGTTATCGGCGCATTTTCTGCAATAGGCAAGGCCATCGACCGATCGTTGTTCGGGTTCATAACAATCCTTATCATAGTTTTGTTCGCATTCTGGATTATGATGGAATCATATCAAGTAATCAAAGGCGACGGCAAGAATGTCGGAGACGTGAAAAAATTGGGTTTGGAAATAGTTCGCAAGGGATTGTGGATAACGATATGTTTTATTTTACTGTCCAAAAATCCCGCAGAGTTATTCATGTGGATAATGAGTCCGGCAATAACCATCGGAACATATATATCAGATATGATTCTGAATGCAGTAACTTCGGCTGCAAACGTAAGCCTTCCCGATACTTGCGAAACAATTCACGAATACATGAAACAGTATCCGATACGCCACGCGCCTATCAGTCCCGAACACACAGCAAATCTTTTGTGCGTGCCAACACGGCTTACCGGATTTTTTTACACCTGTGTGTCAGCAGGATTAAAATGGATGGCCGCAGGAATCAATGTACCTGTCGGATTGGGTGTCGGCATGACCGCTGGTCTGGCCGTCAGTGCGATCGTAAGTCCCACCGCGGGTTTAACAACTGCTGCGGTAGTAAGCACGGTTACGGGTGTGACCAGTGGTGGGTCAGCCATGACTTTCTTTGCCGGGCTTGCGTTCGTAATATTGTTCCTGTACAATATATGGAAATTCGCAATTCAAGCCATCGGTGTCATTGCTAGAATGTTTATTATAATCATAATGCTGCCGTTTACCGCACTGGTCGAATGTTTTGACGGAAGTACAAATTATAAAGGGCCGGTGGCCAAAATATTCGAATCATTTGCAGGAATGTTCAAAGCGGTAAAGCTTGAAAACCAAATAAAAGAGTTCTTGAATGCCATTATTTATTTCATAGTGCTTTCTATAATCGCAGCGATAGGTCTGGCCTTGCTTTCCCCGGTAATTAGTGCCGATTTGGCAGAAACCCCCACCGTCCAAAGCAGTGGTTTTATGATAGCTATTATAACCGGTCTTTTGGTAATGCACCTTGTGAACAAGGCTGTCGATTTGGCAAAGGATCTTGGTGGTTCTATCGATGCAAAATTCGGCGAACAAGTGGAAAAAGACATAAAGCATTACGGAAAGAGAGGTTGGGAAACAACCAAGGGCTGGTGGAAAGCCATAAGAAAAAAGTCATAATAAAAAAGTTATACGGACAAAAGGAGCAAGCATGTTATCTATGTCATTATCTTCCCTGGGCTTTACATTCGCATCGAAAGGCTGGTTTGGATTCGGGGCTGGTGCGGCGGTCGCATTTTTTTTCATGCTGGCCTTTGCCCCGATGTTTATAACCATTATGCGCCGGTGGCAAAGCAAAGGACAGCCTATACGCGAAAACGGCCCAAAGGCGCATTTGGAAAAGGCCGGTACACCGACCATGGGCGGGATTCTTATCTTGGCTGCCATTTTCACGTCATCGGTTTTATTCATGGATTTATATAACCCGATTCCATGGGTCGCGCTTTTGTCGTTGTTACTATTCGGGGCGATCGGTTTCGCGGATGATTTTGGCAAAGTAACAAAGCGATCGGCCTATGCCGGCTTGTCCGCAAGGGGGCGGCTTGCGCTGGGCGGTGGGGCAGCACTGGTTCTGGCTTTCCTTGCTGATTATTTCATGCCGGCGTATGTTCCAGAACTATCGGTATTCGTGCCGCTTTTCCATTGGTTCCTTCCGCTTGGAATTTTTTATTTCGTATTCGCTTATTTCGTAATAGTTGGCAGTGCAAACGCCGCGAACATAACGGATGGTTTGGATGGAATGCTATCGAAGATATTGTTGCCTGTATTTTTGGTTTTATTTGCCGCACTTTATGGCGCGACGCACGTAAACTTTCTGCCAGGTGGCGTGTTTCTGCCCGAAGCCGTCGGCTTATACCCGGTTCTGGGGGCGGCAATTGGGGCGATAGTCGGATTCTTGTGGTTTAATGCAAAGCCAGCACAATTATTCATGGGTGATGTTGGATCGCTTGCGCTGGGCGGATTCATGGGTACTGTCGCGATGCAGCTGAAATCGGAAATTGCAATTGGAATCGCTGCGATGATGATGGTGTTGATTTTGTTATCCACCTTTTCGCAAATGATTGTTTTCAAACTTACCAAGGGTTCGAACGGTGTGGGAAAAAGGATTTTCAAAATGGCACCCCTGCATCATCATTTCGAACTTTCGGGCTGGACCGAAACAAAGATTGTCGAAAGGTTTTTTGTGATGTCCATAATTTTTTCGGCAATCGCATTGGGGGTAATGAAGCTTTGAAATGTTACGTCGTTCAGAAGAAAGCCGTTTAACAAGCTGGTATTTTGAAATAGACCGCAAATTGTTGTTTGCGGTGGCAATCTTGATGCTTGTCGGGATATGGGCCATGGTAACTGCGGGTAGTGTTGCAGCCGAACGTATGAATCCACCCCAGCCATGGCATTTTTTTCTGTTAAAAATGCTGCCATTTTACGGCATCGGCCTTGTGACTTTATTTGTGGCAAGCGCATTGCCCAGAAAAATGGTAATGTCTGTCGCATGGCTTAATATAATCGCATGCCTTGTCCTTTTGCTTATAACATTGTTTTCACCCATGGTTGTAAAAGGTTCTACCAGATGGGTAAATTTATTTGGATTTTCGGTAATGCCAAGCGATCTTATGAAGCCGGGGTTTATAGTAATAACAGCTTGGTTTCTTGACAGGCTGGCGCGGGTATCGGGTTCGGATGGAATATTTTTTTCAAAACGCGCATGGAAGATCGACGGCTGGCCCGCATACCTTGTTATATTTGTTCCGATGCTTTTTATAATTTTCCGTCACCCCGATATCGGAACCGCATTCCTGTATGCAGCAGTGTTTTTCGCAATGCTGTTCCTGGCCGGTCTTCCGTTCTTGCTGCTGGGCATAGCATTTGGATTATTCGGCTTTATGGGTGCTTTTGCATTTATGTCCAGTGCGCATTTCAAGGCCAGAATCCTTACATGGTTGGGTATGGGAGGGGACAATTATCAAATCAGAAAATCCGTAGAAGCCATCAAGAATGGCGGTCTGTTCGGCAGTGGAGAAGACGCTTTTATAAAACAATCTTTGCCCGATGCGCATACAGATTTCATATATTCTGCAATCGTTGAAGATTCGGGCGCGTTGCTGGCATGTGCTTTGATACTGGGACTTTTTTATGTATTAAGACAGCTGGTCACTGATGCCGCCCGTGCACGCGACCGGTTTGTATTTTATGTTGCGGGCGGTGTTTTCGCCCTTTTCGGTGCCCAGGTCTGTATCAATATTGCATCGGCTTTGGGGGTATTTCCGCCAAAGGGAATGACCCTTCCTTTCATATCGTACGGTGGGTCGTCATTCATAGCATTTTGTTTGACATTCGGATTATTGTTGGCATTGGTCAGAGAGGATAAATGGAAATGAAAAATATCTGGATAGCAACCGGTGGAACCGGTGGACATGTGTTTCCTGCTGTGGCTGTGGCGGCAGAATTGTCGCGACACGGGCACCGCGTTACAATATCGACAGATGGCCGGGTTATGGATATGGTTCGGAAAAATAAACCGCCGCGCGCAGGTATTGTTTATATATGGGCCGGCGGGGTCGGTGGCAAATCCAAATTCAGGGCAATCATCTCGCTTTTCAAAATTGCGATAACCGCCGCGCTTTTGACCTTACGTTTTATGATATTTCGTCCCGATAAAGTTGTGTCGTTTGGCGGGTATGCATCCGTTCCGGCTATTCTTGCCGCACGCGTTTGGCGTGTGCCGGTTTATCTTCATGAACAAAATGCCGTTATCGGGCGTGCGAATAAATTCGCTTTACGTTGGATTGATGTTTTGATGACTTCATTTCCGAAAGTTAATGATATTTCAAAAACAAATGCCAAAATAATCTATACCGGATTGCCCGTCAGAAATGAATTTCACCCAAAGCCGATTTCATCGGATCAACCAAGAATACTTATCACAGGCGGTAGTCTGGGTGCCTCTGTACTTGATGATATAGTTCCAAAATCAATTGTCGCATTGCCGGTTGCGTTGAAAAAGAAACTGTTCATCGTTCACCAGACACGGCCGGATGCGGTACGGCGTTTGCAAAAATTCTATGCCGATGCGGGGATTCATGCAAATGTTTTGTCTTTTATTCATGACATGGCCGAACAAATGGCAAAGGCACAATTGGTAATAGGGCGCAGTGGCGCAAGCACAGTTGTAGAATTACAAACGCTTGGCCGACCCGCGATTCTTGTTCCGCTTAATATAAATCCGGATCAGGCCGCGAACGCAAATGCTTTTGCGTCATCGGGTGGTGGTTTTGCAATACCCCAAGAAAAATTTACCGTCAAATGGCTTTCCGCCACTGTTGCCGACTTGTTTGGTAATCCGGCGCGTTTAAATAAAATGGCCGACAAAGCAAAGGTGCCGAATAAAGCGGTGGAAAATATTGTAAAATTGTTAATGGCCGATCAATTAATAAAGGGCGCGAAATGAAAAAACAAAAAACAAACCAGAAACCCGGCATAGTGCTTTTTGATTTTGACGGAACCTTGTCCGCGGGTGATGCCAATGTTGGGTTCTGGAAATATTGCTTTCGAAATTCTTTGCGGCCGTGGTTATTTTTGCCGGTAATATTTTTCGGAATACTTTTGCAAATCATGGCATGGATTATAAGAATATGTTTCGTCCGTCATATATCGCATCTTTCATGTTTGGATATTTTCTGGCGGGAAATGTTGCGACCCTATCTTACGCCCGTGATGATAAAAAAACTTGCGGCCGGTTTTATAAAAGAATTCAAACAGAATCGATTTGGCTGGGCCGCCGAACAAGTGGCGAAAGAACGCGCGGCCGGAAATTTTGTAATCCTTGCATCGGCCAGCCCGGAATATCTTTTGATGCCATTGGTTAAAGATATGAAATTTGATTTGATTATATGTTCTGAAATCGATCCTGTTCGGCCATGGAAATTTAAATTTTTTAATTATGGGGAAAATAAGGTCAGATCGTTAAATACAATTATGGGCAATCGTCCGAATATAATTCGTGCCTATTCCGACAGCAAATCCGATCTGCCGATGATGCGGCTTGCAAAAGAACAGGTATGGATACATCCACAAACCGGGTGCAGAAAGAATTAAAAATCAAAGGCCGAGACCCGCAAACAGCGCCGACCGGAAGCTGGAAACGAGCTGGGCGTAAAGCGCACAAGTGTGTGCACAGTCATCCACACAATCGGACGGATCGACATAGTCGAGCCTGAAAACCCAAGCTGGCGAAGCGACACTAACCCCCGGAATATTGGTTAGCTTACACCAACAGTATCTGTCACTGTCGGCAACAGGGTTGCCAATGTTGCCGAGACTTCCGTTTGTACTTGAACACAGGCTTGTGCCACTGAACTCTGATACATTACTTCCGGTACAATTCTTTAATTTCCAATCCCCAAGGGATAGGTTATTACAATCATTACTATAACCATCAATACCAAGGGCGGAACAAAAATCATAACTACCACAACTCGTCGGGCTATTGGGCAGTTGTGGCACACACGCAACAGCGGCAATAGACCGATGTAATGGGATAATCGTTAATACAGCAAGGATACTTGTTATCTTTATAGTTTTGTTAAATGTATTCATGATACTCTCTCCTTTGGGTATATTTATATTATACCACATCCCATGACAAAGGTCAATTTGTATTTAGTCATGTAAAGTGAACGCATTCTTAACGGCTCTTTTAAAAGAGCCGTCATGCCTTCCGCCTTCGCTATCGCTACGGCGCGACAAGGCACAGGCATCCATTGTTCAATAAGGCATCGTGCGCACCGCGCACGATACATTAATTATTTATTATTCACTATTCATTCAAAAAACGGAAAGTATGACAACAGGCTTTTAAAGAGAGAAAAATGCAGAAGCTTATAGTAAATTAATTTTCAAATTCCAATTCCCGTAATTTTTCAGCGCGTGGTGTGATTTTTCCAACACTGATTTTCAGCGCGTCAAGGTCTTCCATGGTTTGTCTGAAATGATTATTTAATGCGGTTGCACGTGTGTCAAGGCGCGATAAATCCGATAACAGCAATTCCAATTCTTTTTTAATTTGTCCGGCTACACGCTTTATTTTTATATCCGAAAGAACACTGCGTATGGTATTTAATGTTGCCCACAGCGTGGCGGGCGATACCAAAAATACTTTACGACGCGCGGCATAATCGACCAGTGCGGGAAAATTCCTGTGCAGGGTTTCAAAGATAGATTCTGCACCTATGAACATCATCGCGCTTTCCGCTGTCTTGCCCGGGATTATATATTTTCCCGCAATCGAATCTATGTGTGTTTTTACCGAAATTTCAAACTGTTTCCGCGCAAGCTCTCTGTCATAATCCGTAGATGCGGTCTGCATTCCGGCATATCCTTCTAGCGGGAATTTTGAATCTATTACCATATCGCCCGGAGGATACGGAAGTCTTATTATACAATCCGGCCGGGTTCCGTTTTCCATTGTGTATTGGAATGCAAATGTTTCGGGTGGCATCACATCAGATACAAGATCTTCCAATTGACGTTCCCCGAATTGGCCACGCGCCTGTTTGCTTCCCATTAAAATATTTTTAAAGTTCGCTATATCGCCACTTATGCTTTTCAGATCTGCCGCATTCTGGGCAAGTGCCGCCAACCGTTCCGATAATCTTTCGCGCAGACGGATATTGTCTTCGCGAAGTGCCGCCAATTGTGGTGATAAATCCGCCACCGGGGTTTTGCGGAAAACCAAAATCAATAATAAAATAATTATAATACCGAAACAGATAAAAATAGTTGTCATTTTCGCTTCCTTTGGTATCATTGAGTATAAAGGAAAAATATGACGTTGCAAATGCATTTGTGTGGTGATCTTGTTCTGCGGGAAAAATCCGCAGCTGTGGTTGCTGTTACGCCAGAAATTCGGGCATATCTTGACGCAATGGTTCGAATGATGCAGGAACAGGTCGGTGTCGGTCTTGCCGCGCCCCAGGTCGGAATTTCGCAAAGGTTCCTGGTTATGAAAGACATGAAAGGAAAGGATGATTTTGACAGTGCCGCCGTATTGCAAATGATAAATCCAAGGATCATAGCAAAATCCATGGAATATGCGACCGCAGAAGAGGGCTGTTTGTCTGTCCAGGGACCATCGGGTCCAGTATTTGCCGAAGTATCACGCCCTGAATCTGTAATTGTTGAATGGGCGGATGAATCCGGTGCGCCGCAACGCCGCAAATTTACCGGATTTTCATCGCGCATAGTCCAGCACGAGATAGATCATCTGGACGGTATTTTGTTCATCGACTATCTGTCGTCGGCAAAACGCGAAATGGTTATGAGAAAAGTCAAAAAAAGAAAGGAGTGAGAAATGAAAAACGTATTGCGTTATACGCTGTTACCGGTTGTTTGTCTGGCTGCCGTTGTTGGTTGGTTTATGGCGGTAATATATGTTACCGATAAATTTGTTGTCGGTGGAAGTACAAGTTTGTGCCCGATAATATGGTTTCTTAAAGGGGATATATTCTGGGTAGTTTCATGGATTTCTGTTTTTGCGGCCGCATTGTTCGGAATTGCATACTTGATAGCACCAAGATGTAAATTCTGGCTGGCTTTTGCAACAACGGGTGTTTTTTTATCAATAACATGGTGGATGTCTGCACGGATGCTTATCCTGTCCCATGGTTGCCAGGTTTTGTGATAAACTTTCGAATATCCGGGGAACAAAATGAAAATAACTTTGATGGGTACGTCTTCTTGGGTGATTCCGGTGTTTGGACGCGTCGCGGACGAACATGAAGTCATCGCAGTATTCACACGTGCCCCAAAACCGACCGGTCGTAAACAGATCCTGACCAAATCGCCCGTGCATGAATGGGCATTATCGCGCGGATTAAAAGTTTATACCAGTATAAAGGAATTCGACAACGCCCCGAAGCCTGAATTTATAGTTGTTTCTTCATATGGTGTGATACTGCGCGATAATGTTTTGAATGCCGCGTCTTGTGTAAATATACATCCAAGTGATTTGCCGAAATATCGCGGCCCTGCGCCGATGTCTGCCGCCATATATAATGGCGATACCCAAAGCGCGATATGTATAATGCAGGTTGCCGCAGAGGTAGACGCGGGCGATATATATATGCGTCGTCCGTTTATAATTGGTGGGAACGACACCATTGCCGAAATTGAAAAACTGGTCGGGGAAATGTCGGCTGATATGTTGTCTGAATATTTGTCTGCACCGGATAAGTATCCGCCGCAAAAACAAATCGGGGAACCGACATTTACCCGCAAATGGATGGGAGATGATGAATTAATAGACTGGTCAAAATCAAAGCGCGATATACATAATCAAATCCGATCCATAGGCGGACGCACGAAAATAAATGGCATAGATGTAAAAATTATCGAAACGAGAATAAATGGCGATGAATTGGAAATAACGCGGATCCAGCCCGCTGGTAAAAAACCGATGGCGTGGAAGGATTTTGTTAACGGACAGCGTGGTAAAATAGAATTTGGGAAATGAGATACAAACTGATTCTTGAATATGACGGAAGCGGTCTTGTCGGTTGGCAGGCTCAAGCGGATGGAATTTCCGTACAGTCGTTGATTCAGGATGCGATTTATAAATTCTGTAAGGAACATACGGAAGTCATAGCATGCGGTCGGACAGATGCCGGGGTTCACGCGCTTGGTATGGTTGCGCATTTTGATATAAATAAAGATGAAGATGCAAACACGGTTATGCGTGCGGTCAATTTTCATCTGGCAGATGCAAAAGTTGCTGTATTATCTTGTGATAAAGTATCCGACGATTTTCATGCACGTTTTTCGTGTCAGCGACGCGACTATAAATATATCATTTTGAATCGTCGCGCCCCGGCTGTACTGGATAAAGACAGGGTCTGGTGGGTGCCGCGCCCGCTTGATATCGACGCGATGCGCCGCGCAGCAGATGATTTGATTGGTAATCATGACTGGACCTCATTTCGCGCAGCAGAGTGCCAGGCAAAATCACCAATAAAAACGTTGGATAATGTTTCAATTGAAATCACGGATTATGATTTGATAATCATAAGATTCAGTGCAAAATCTTTCCTGCATCATCAGGTTCGTAATATGGTCGGAACCCTTGTTGAAATAGGGCTGGGCAAGCCTTACGATATAAAGGAAGTGCTTGCGGCCAAAGACCGATCGGCCGCCGGATCTACCGCACCCGCATACGGGTTGTATTTCGTATCAGCAGAGTATTAGTGTGTCATTGCGAGTCGCGGCACCGCTTGCGGTGACGGACGAAGCAATCTTTTCCAACAAGGGAAGTATAATAATTCCCTTGTCTGAAAAGATTGCTTCGTCCGCCTGACGGCGTGACTCGCAATGACACCAAACCACAATGACATCAGACCGCCATAACATCAAAGGCCAAGACCCGCAAACAGTGGCAACCGGAAGTCGGAAGTGACCTGGGCGACGTACGCGCAATCGTTCGCGCAACCAGCCGCGCAATGGGACGGAGCGATATTGCCGTAACTGAAAACCCATGTCGACGAAACGACACTATACCCGGGAATACTTGTTAGCTTACACCAACAATTACTGCCGCTATCTGCAACAGGGTTGCCAATGTTGCTTTGTACTCCGCTTGTGCTTGAACACAGGCTCATGCCACTGAACTCTGATACATTACTTCCAGTACAGCTTCCTATTCTCCAATTACCAAGGGATAGGTTGTTGCAATCTTGATTCCAACTTGAACCACCAGTGCCACTAGCAGGACATTGATTGGCACTACTACAACTCGTCGGACTTGTGGGCTTTGGTACACACGCAACAGCGGCAATAGACCCATGTAATGGGATTATCGTTAATACAGCAAAGATGCTTGTTAGCTTTATAGTTTTGTTAAATGTATTCATGATACTCTCTCCTTTGGGTATATTTATATTATACCATATACCATGACAAAGGTCAATTTGTATTTAGTCATGTAAAGTGAACAGAATGGGGAAAATTAATAAAAACAACTAAACAAAAGTGTTATTAAATCTGAAATTTAATCTATAATCCCTTTATGAATTCTTTTTTATCCCGTCAATATCCAAATTTTATTCTATGGGCACCGTTTATAATGGCGTTCGGGATGGCACTTTATTTTGCCATACCAACAGAACCGGTTATCGTCGCACCGTATATGATGTCGATGCTTTGCACGGCAAGCTTATTCATGGTTTACAGACGACGGGCAAGTGTACCCATGTTATTCACACTTATATTATCAGCCGCGCTTTTATTCGCTTTTGGATTTTTTTATGCGGCGGGTTTTTCCCGAAATTTGTCCACGCCGACCATATCGCGCGACATGCGCATTGCGACAGCAACCGGCACAGTATCCGGTATAGATTATACCGCCGGCCGCACGCGGATTTTTATGAATAATTCCACTATAAATTCACCCTATGGAAATACACAGCAAAATAATATGAATATCCGTATTTCAATGCCAGGTGATTTGCCCCCGCCAAAAATTGGCGACCGGATAAATATGGATGCCACTTTATTTCGTCCCATGCCAGCAGATGTCCCGGGTGGATTTGATATGGCTGAATGGGCTTATTTCAACGGAATTTCTGCAACCGGATATTCAAACGGATTTGAAATCACGGATGCAACACATAATGAAAATTCAGTCGCAAAACTTCGCGACAACATCTATCAAAAAATTGCATCGCATGATAATGCGCGTGCCACGGCATTGGCCGGAAGCTTGATTCTGGGTTATAAACGCGCCCTGCCCGAAACGGACAGTGTGGCGGCAAAAGCCGCCGGTATTGCGCATGTATTCTCTATTTCCGGGTTTCACATGACCCTTGTTGGCGGATGGATTTTTGCAATATTTTATTTTCTGGCACGGATGTTCCCCAACATCGCGCGCCGGATTCCCGTACGCAACTTTGCTATTGTTCCGACCGGCATCGCGCTTTGTTTCTATCTGGTTGTATCGGGCGCGGGCGTTGCTACGCAAAGGGCTTTGGTTATGGCAATTATTGGATTTCTTGCACTTGCATTTTCGCGAAATTTATTTTCCATGTGCAGTGCGGTATTGGTATTCGGCGGGCTTCTTTTGCTTGATCCGCACCATGTAACCCAGGCCGGGTTCCAGCTTTCGTTCAGCGCGGTATTCGGAATACTTTGGCTTTTCCGGGATAGAAAATTTGAACACCGTACACGTTGGCAGAAAATAGGAAATGGATTAAAGACAGTCGCACTGATTGATATTATAGCGACGGCATTCACCGCACCGTTTGTGGCCTATCATTTTTATAATATTCCGGTTTACAGCTTGCTTGGCAATCTGCTTTGTTTGCCATTATTTTCGCTTGCGATTTTGCCACTTACACTGGTCGGCACTGTTACTGCAATGTTTGGATTTTTTTTGCCATTGGATCTGGCCGCACATGTTTATGAAATAGTCCTGGGTATTACAAATTGGATAGCCGGTCTGCCGGGCGCAGTATTCCAAACACCCGCGATTCCGGGATCTGCCCTGGCATTGATGGTTTTTGGCCTGTTAAGCTTTATTTTTATAATCAACGGCAAACATCGTCTGAATATTATTTTTGCTGGAATTTTTGCAGTCTTCTCTTTGGTGATGGTTGCACTTTGGCAAAGACCGATATTTTATGCTACACATGATCGTGAACTGGTTGCATTCATGAAAGACGATGGAACATTACAGTTTAATAAAAGCCGGTCGGGAAATCACAAGATGGCATTCGGCGCGTGGGAAAATTTCAATTGGACATCTGTGCCGGAATCACGGAAACCAATACGCAAAGGCTTTGCCGGTGAAAAATACAGTGTAATCTGTGAAAACAGGGTATGTATTTATACGACCCCGAAATGGAAGCTGGCATATATACAACAGTTTGTTCCACTGGCCAATAGTATTAAAAGTCTGTGTATGCCGGGCAATATGGATTTTATCGTGACCTATTGGGATCTTGCCGCGCCGGATTGTGCCGCGCGAATTTTAAGTGGCGGATTTGTAATTTATAAAAACGGCAATGTCAAACACATCCCGGCAAACAGGGTATGGCATAAATAAGAATTTAGACTAGCTTTGATTTGCACAGCATGCTATGATTTCAAACAGGTAACTTTCAGTGGAATATCAAAATGAAGAAATATCTGATATTTTTGGCACTATCCATAGCTATATTTGGTACAGCCATCGGTGAAAATGGTCATCCCGATACAGGCGATTATACTGCTGTTGAAAATATTACCGATGAACAAAAAAACTGCATTCTTGAACATAAATGTTTTGATGTGGTTGAAAATCCCGATAAAGAAGAAATGGAAAAAATCCTTGAATGCTATAAAAAAGCATTGAAAGACTGCAGTTCAAAAAATTAAAAAGAAAGGAAAGTATCATGAAAAAATATCTTTTGCTCTTTGCATTCATTTTTGTTGCAACCGGCGTTATTGCGAATATCGAACCCGAAGATGATCCATATACAGTCAGAGAATCTCTCAGTCCGACGCAAATAAATTGTATCAAGGAACATAAATGTCCGCAACCCAACGAAAATTTTAGCCAAGAAGAAAGGGGAAAGGCCATGGAGTGTTACAATAAAGCGTTAAGGACTTGTTATACTGAAAAAATGAAACTTGAAGGCAAATCGCCAAATAATTTACCCACACAATAAACAACCAAGCATAAAAAGGAGAACACTATGAAAAAATATCTTTTACTGACCGCGCTTGTCGCGATTTCAACGGGAGCGATAGCGGACAAAGGATCGAAAGGACACGGAAAAGACCTTTTTGAACACCTTACCGAAGAGCAAAAAAAATGTGTTGAAAGCCACAACTGTCCACGGAATGAATTCAGGGGAAGCGGACGGCCGGACAAAGAAGAAATGAAAGCGGCACGCGAATGCCATGTAAAGTCATTTGAAGCATGTGGCATAGAAGTACCCGGACACAAGGGAGAAAAAGGGGAAAAGAAAGAAGGTTGGTTCAAAAAGAAAGGTAAAAAGTAAGAATAGTATCAACGCCCGAATTTGCGGGCGTTTTTAAATACATGGGTCGAATAATATTCGGCCTTTTTATTTTACCTCACTTTACATGACTAAATACAAATTGACCTTTGTCATGGGGTATGGTATAATATAAATATACCCAAAGGAGAGAGTATCATGAATACATTTAACAGAACTATAAAGATAACAAGCATCCTTGCTGTATTAACGATAATCCCATTGCATGGGTCTATTGCCGCTGTTGCGTGTGTGCCAAAGCCCAATAGTCCGACGAGTTGTGGTAGCTGGACACAATGTCCTGCTAATGGTACCAGTGGTAGTTCCACAGATCGTGATTGCACCAATCTATCACCGACTAATTGGAAAGCAACGGGTTGTACGGGTAGTAACGTATCAGAGTTCGGTGGCACAAGCCTGTGTTCAAGTACGAACGGAAGTTATGCCCAGCCCGGCAATCCCGTTGCAGATGGTGGCAGATGGTGTTGGTGTAAGCTAACAAGTATTCCCGGGTTTAGTGTTGCTTCGTCGGCTTGGGTTTTCTGGGGCGACGAAGGCGATCCGTCCTATTGCGCGTTTAGCTGCGCCTCCGATTGCTTGTACCACGCCCAGGGCAATTCCGGCTTCCGGTCGGCGCTGTTTGCGGCTCTCGGCCTTTGATGCCATTGCGGTTTAATGTCATTGCGAGTCACGCCGTCAGGCGGACGAAGCAATCTTTTCAGGCAATGGAATTTTTACACTTCCTCTGCTTGGAAAAGATTGCTTCGTCCGTCACCGCAAGCGGTGCCGTGATTCGCAATGACACGAAATGTCGGAAAAGATTGCTTCGCGGTCTTTGACCACTCGCAATGACACGGAATGCCTGGAAAGATTGCTTCGTCCGTCACCGCAAGCGGTGCCGTGACTCGCAATGACGCGAAATGCCTGAAAAGATTGCTTCGCGGTCTTCGACCACTCGCAATGACATAAAACCGCAATGACACAGTATGATATCTGGAATTTACTTTTTTGCGGCGTTGATAAATGCCGCGAACAGTGGGTGCGATGTATACGGCGATGATTGAAATTCCGGATGGAATTGAACCGCTATGAAAAATGGATGCGACGGGATTTCTATGATTTCTGGCAAACGTCCGTCGGGGGAACGTCCACTGATAATCATCCCCTGTTTTTTCATAAGATCTTCGTATTTAATGTTCAATTCATAACGATGCCGGTGGCGTTCCGATATGTTGCCCCCGTAAATCCTGTGTGCCAGCGTGTCGGGATTTATAACACATGGACATGCACCAAGACGCAGGGTTCCGCCCATATCATCCCTGTCATGATCAGGCATGATATATACCACCGGGTCACAGTCTTTTGAAAATTCAGTCGAGTTGGCATTCTGGATTCCGCAAGAATTTCGTATGAATTCTATCGCGGCAATTTGCATGCCAAGACAGATCCCAAGGTATGGGATTTTATTTTCGCGCGCGAACTGGGCGGCGCGAATTTTTCCCTCTATCCCCCTTTCTCCGAATCCACCGGGAACAAGTATCCCGGACATGCCCGCAAAGCGTTCTTTTATCTCCGTATCAGTCATTTTTTCCAATGATTCGGCATCGACATTATGGATATTAACGCGCACATCATTTGCAAGTCCGGCATGAAACAAAGCCTCGTTCAATGATTTATAAGAATCCGCAACATCGAAATATTTTCCGACCACCGCTATGTCGACAATCGGCGTGCGCAATGCCAGATAATCCGAAATCCGTTGGAATTTTGAAAGATCGCCGTCATTCACGCTGGGTTCCATAGCGAAATGTGCAAGGATTTGCGTTGCCAGCCCCTGGGCTTCATAGGCCAGTGGTATTTTATAAATATTATCCATATCTATTCCGGAAATCACATTATTTACCGACAGATTACAGAATAGGGCGATTTTTGATCGTTCGTCATCGCTTAACATGCGTGGTGTGCGTATCACAAGCATATCGGCCTGGATTCCTTTTTCAAGCAATATACGTACGGACTGTTGTGTTGGCTTTGTCTTTAATTCATTTGCGGTTTCAATGAATGGTGCCAATGTCAGATGTATGAACATCGCATTCCGCCGTCCGATTTCATTCGCGAATTGCCGTGCCGCCTCCAGAAATATAAGTCCTTCGATATCACCAACAGTTCCGCCGATTTCGCAAATTATAAAATCCGCACCACCGTCTGCCTTTATATATTCTTTTATCTTATCACTGACATGCGGAATCATTTGGACAGTGCTGCCCAGATAATTTCCCCGGCGTTCCGCATTTAATACTTCCCAATATATCCGTCCGCCGGAAACCGAATCGTTCCGGGACAACTGGATCCCAAGGAATCGTTCGTAATATCCCAGATCAAGATCGGTTTCAAATCCGTCGTTTGTGACATATACTTCCCCGTGTTGTAACGGGGACATGGAACCGGGATCAATATTCAGATAGGGATCGAATTTCCGGGCATGAACACTGTATCCGCGTGATTGCAGTAACGCGCCGATACAGGCCGCCGCAACGCCCTTGCCCAGGCTGGATACGACCCCGCCCGTTACGAATATATATTTTGTGTTGGGATTTTTTGCCATAAGAAAACGCTCCTTATGGGATTGCATTATAACATGCCGGTAAAATAAAATCAATAGTTTCTGGATTATCGATTTTTGCCGCAAAGACAGAAACAACGGCTCTTTTACAAGAGCCGTTTGTGCATATTTTCACTTTTGGAAAAGTTTTATAATCCCAACGCGGTGCGATACATCTTTGTAAGTTCATCTGCTTCGTCCAGTTCGTCTGGATCCATCTTGCGAAGGCGCACCATCTGACGCACGTACCGTGGATCGTATCCCGCGCTTTTTGCTTCGGTATAGATTTCTTTTACGTCGGCGGCCAGTGCGGCCACTTCTTCGTTAAGTTTTTCGATGCGCTCTATAATTGATATAAGCTGTTTATTATCTATCGCGCCATGGTTTTCTTGTTTTGCAGGCATTTTGTTTTCCCCCTTGATTTGCATGATTGGCGAATATATGGTATCATTGAAAATCAGGAAATCAAGTAATTCGTTTAAGCGTGGGCGTGCAATGGGGTTTTGCTTTACGCAAGAGAACAAATATGCAGAAATTAACAAAAATTATAGCTTCTATTGGCCCCAATAGCCAAAAGCAAAAAATCATCAAAGAAATGATTGCGGCCGGGACAGATGTGTGCCGGCTGAACTTTTCCCATGATATCAAAAGAATTCAGGGTGCGAAATTTGATGTAATTCGCAAAATATCGGCAGAACTTGGCCGACCGATTGCTATAATTGCGGATTTGCAGGGACCAAAGCATCGCATCGGGGATTTTAAAACCAGTGATAAATATCATTTGGAAATCGGGCAGACATTCGTTCTGGATAATGATCCTGCACTTGGCGATTCAAAACGTGTTCAATTGCCGGATGAAAATGTATTGCTTTCGCTTAAAACCGGCGACCGGGTTCTTTTGAACGATGGAAAAATCGAACTTGAAGTTACAGAAGATGCCGGATGCAAAATGCAGTGCGAGAAAAAGAAAAAATCGCATTGTTCTGTTACCACCCGCGTAATCCGCGGGTCTGAAATATGGTCTCGGCGCGGATTCAACATTCCAGATACAGAGGTTGAAACCAGCGTTCTGACCAAGAAAGATCGTGCCGATTTGGAATATATTCTTTCAAAAAACCCGGATTTTGTAGCCATATCGTTTGTGCAAAAACCCGAAGATATAGCCGAAGTCCGCGATTTTATTACGGCACGGACATCATATCCGGTTCAGATAATCGCCAAAATAGAACGACCCCAGGCTGTAAGACGTTTTGAAGATATTGCCGGCCTTGCCGATGCAATCATGGTTGCGCGCGGGGATTTGGCCGTCGAAATGCCATATTGGCAGGTTCCATCGATTCAGCGCAGTCTTGTCCGTTCTTGCCGCAGAAAGAACAAGCCCATAGTAATTGCGACACAGATGCTGGCCAGCATGGTAAATTCCGAATTTCCATTACGGGCAGAGGTTTCCGATGTAGCGACCAGTGCGTATCTGCGCACAGATTCAGTGATGTTGTCCGAAGAAACAACTATCGGCAACAACCCGTTATTGGTAATACAAACCATGTCAAAAATTCTGGCGAATGCCGACGATGATTCGCATGAAAACAGTTATGATTGGAACCGCGTTGATCATATTCCAGAAAATGACTGGTCACGCAGCGTGGCATCCATGGCATACCTTAACAAAGCGTCGGTAATTATAGTATTTGACCGTGATGGTACGGCAACGCGGGAAATTTCATGCCGTCGCCCGGATATACCGATAATTGCGGTATGCAACAGCCCGGTTACTGCAAACCAGCTTTGTCTTTCCCGCGGAGTATATCCAATATTTGACGAGCGTATGTTCGGACAAAGGGATATTGCTGCCGCGCTTTCCACAGTGGGCATTCCACGCGGAAAGATAGTGATAGTTGACGGGGAAAAAATAGAATTGCAGTGATTTTTATTTCTGATTTAGCGATGTTATAAATCCAGTTTGTATTTGATTATAAAAATATAATTTCTTTGTAAAGAGTATAGATACATAAATTGTATCGGATTGTGTTAATAGTTTGGTTGCCGATATAAATTTACTTGTAATGCGGGGAAATTAACATTAGTATCCATATAGCAACAAAAGGAATTAATATGAAAAAAGTCATAACATTGTCCGCCGCTTTTGCCCTGGGCGCGTGTGTTTACGGAAATCCGGCCAATTACGAAAGATATTATGGTAACGCCGATATCAGCAAAGTTGATTGGACAAAGGTTGATTCCCGTGGGTCTTCATGCCAGACCAATTTTCTGGGCTTTATTCCGGTTGGAAGCCAATCTGTTCCCGCCGCGGTAAAGAATGGCAATCTGGCCAAAGTCGCGTATGTCGATACCGATACCGTTGTCGCATTCCCGCTGTTTGTCCGCGAATGCACCAATGTATGGGGCGAAAAATCAACAGAAGCACAATGATGCGATTCGCAAAGAGTCGCTGTTGCCTTTCGTATAACCGAAACATCATATGATGCAGAATATCGGATAGCATGAAAAAAGTTTCTATGTTTTTAATGGCTGTAATGATGAGCCCCGCCTTTGCGGAATCAATGCCCGTACCTGTGCCTGATGCGGCAGATTTTGCAGAAGCCGAATCCCTGCGCCTGTACGACAACCGGTTGAATCCGGCAGAACCATGGTATCGCGGGTATCAGGTTGGACTGGGTGTGCCCTTGGCACCGTTGCCTTTTGCATCGGTGGGCGGATTTGTCGGTTATGCGAATAAAGAAGCGCGCGGGTTCTGGAAAAAAAGATTTGGATTTCGCGCTGATTTTGCAATTTCATCGCCATTGAAAATAAAGGGATATGTCGAAGACGACGAATTGTATGTAAAAGGAACCGTATTCGGCATTTCCAAAAAATTTAATGTCGGGGAATTGGATCCTATCGAATTTGATGATGATTCCGGTGCCACACTTATTGCCAATGTAGAGGGTGTGAATGGCGTATTTTCCTGGAAAAATCAGTATTTTGGTGCATTGATTGATTTTTATCCTTTTGGAAACACTTGGTTTGCCGGTGGTTGGCGCGTCAGCGGGGGTTATTATGTTGGAAAGGCGGATATCAGCCTGACCGCCAGTGTGCCGAATTATTTCCCCGTACATGACGGATATGCCGTAGAGATAACAGATGATATTTATGCGCACGCACGTATAAAACGCGATACCAAGATTGGTGGAAATCTTCATTGGAATTATCGCGGGCCATACGTTGGGGCGGGCTTTGATTTGGGTATATACCGGGGATTCAAATTCTATACAGATTTCGGGATAGTTTTTACCAAAGCACCATACATGCGTGAAAACAACCTTTATATACCAGAACGTAATTTCCAGGCGTGCATTGCGAACGGTGTCGGCTGTACACCCGCCGATTGGATCACAATAGATATAACGAAACCTAATACTGTGCGTGACGAACTGTTGGCACAGGCTTTTTCTGGGCTTAGAAATGCTTGCGTAAACGGAAGTGTTTGCGAATTTGGTGGGGTTGATTATTCGGGTGTGGCCAGTCTGTTGCCGCCAGATATTTTTAACCAGGTAACCGCATGGATGGTTGATGGCATACGACCCGATTGGATTGATGCCGTGATTGCCGTAGATGATACCGGCGGATTGTCGGGGATTATTCGCGAGGTTGAACTGTTGGCTGCGAATCATAAACCGGAATTTGATCTTTCAAAATTGACCACAGAATATTACAGAATCCGCGACGATGAAATTGAAAAAGCTAATGATGCGTTGAAAGATTTTAAATTTATTCCGATGATACGGCTGGGCGTGATGTATAGGTTTTAGGTTTATGATTTGCGGTTTGATGTCATTGCGAGCGGTCAAAGACCGCGAAGCAATCTTTTACAAGCAGGGAAGTATAAGAATTCCATCGCCTGGAAAGATTGCTTCGTCCGTCATCGCAAGCGATGACGCGACTCGCAATGACATCAAAAGCTGAAACTATAAAAAACTCTGGTAACGTTTGGTTTTTTCGGTTACATTAGCCTTATGTTAAAACTGTTCCATCGTACTGCGCCCAAAATTTCTGTTTGTCTTCCTTTGTATAATACAAAGGAAGAGCATCTGCGAAAATGTATTGATTCGATTCTGAATCAGACTTTTTCTGATTTTGAACTTTTGATATTAAATGATTCG
>WRKW01000010.1 GCA_009777955.1 Alphaproteobacteria bacterium
ATTGCGAGTGGCGGCACCGAAAGCGGTGACGGACGAAGCAATCTTTTCCAACAGGGGAAGTATAATAATTCCATTGCCTGAAAAGATTGCTTCGTCCGCCTGACGGCGTGACTCGCAATGACACAAAGTGCCTGTAAAAGTCAGTAATTTCGTGGACGGGATCTTAATGGCAACGCAGTTGCCGTCACGCCTGCGGCGGCAGGCATCCATTATTCAATAAGACATCGTGCGCACAGCGCACGATACATACATTATTCATTATTCACTATTCATTATTCATTCAAAATAGACATCAATTCGCCCCTATAATATTTTCATTAAATATGATATAATCCTTTTGCATGAATAAAATATTTTACATATTTACTGCATTGAGTTTTTTAATGTTGGACAGCTTTGCTGCGACACAACAAATAAAAGCCATGGTTACCGGTACACCCGGAATGGTGGCCAGCGCATCAAGCAATACGGGTCTTGTCGATGAAGAATGCGCAACAACATATAACAGTTGTATGGATCAGTTCTGTATGTCGGACAATGATACCGGCGGACGATGCATGTGCAGCGATGACAAGGAAAAGTTCGATAAACAACTGGCCGATATAGAAAGCAAAGATGCCGCAAATGAAGAGCGAAGTAACCGCGCAATTGAAAATCTGCAAGCCGGGGCGGCCGGGGCAATGCTGGCCGCCGCCGATGCGCAAAATGCCGACCGACAGCCACGGCCAGAACCACCCAGACGCGCAAATTCTGCCCAGGCACGGGCACTTGCCATGATGCAACAGTTTGACGAACCAGATGAACCGGCACAAACCGACATATCATCTCAAACCGGTGTAAAAAAACACGTGGCAGCGGATAAGTTATGCGCCACAGCATTACCAAAAAGCTGTGATTATAATATGATAAAACTGCTTTATTCGCAGAATATCAGAAACGACTGTCGCGCGTACGAAGTCGCACTGAAACAAAGATCCCAAATATCCGCAGAGCTGGCCATCGAAACAAGCAGAGCCGTGCGCGAAGCAGCACTTGAAACCTTTGAAAACGAAAACAAATACAACCGGGGACAATGCCTTGCCGCGTTCCGCGACTGTATGCGTGGTACAGATGTATGCGGATCCAACTGGGCAAAATGTTTTGGCGGTGCATTGGATCATCAACAAACAAAATGCGAACACGTTCTGGATAACTGTGTTGCCGTACGCGATACAATATGGGATGATTTCTTGGCACTTGCAAAACCGCAAATAGAACAAGCGGAACAATTAACAGATGCAGAAGTTTCAATGTCTTGCCTTTCCGATGTATCGGATTGCCTGTTTAATTCATGCAAAAGCGATATCGAAGGCAAAGGCGTGGATACATTTGACGCGTGCCTTGCCCACCCGGAAATGGTGCGCAGTTTTTGCAAAGTAGAACTGGACAGATGCGAACCACGCGTAACGGGTCTGTGGGATTTCGCAAAGGCCAGATTGGCGGGAAGACGTGTGGATGTATGTACCAAAGAAGTCAAAGAATGTTTTCAATCCCCCGACCGCTGTGGCGAAGACTGGACACAGTGTATAGGATTGGATATTGATACCATGGTAAAAATGTGTCCCGTCGACAAGTTGGTTGTATGTAAACAGGGCAATCCAGACTTTCAGATATCAGATCTGGGTCGCATGATAGACGGACTTTATCTTGCGATGGACAGCATCATGTCCGCAAATTGCCAAAAAATTGTTGATGAAGAAATGCTTCGGATTTGCGATAGCCTGACCGATTGCGACGCGGCATTTAATGATAATGACATCTTGGGTACCCAATCGCTATCTTCCGGCGAAAAAATAGAGATTAATTTCAGCGAGATAAAAATTTCCGATGGCAATGAATGGAAAGAATGTGTGATAAAAAGCAATATCGACAAATGCGAAGAGTTTGAACGCCCGGGTCAGATCAGCGCGGATCAAACCATAGCGACAAAGGAATTAGATTCAATAATAAAGGCTGCCCAATTTGTGATAAATCAGCTGGAAAGTGTCCAAAAAATCAAATACTGTATGCGTGGTCGCGATATGACACAAATTATAGGCAAGGGAGCGACACAAACCATAGGACATGAACCATTCATAACAATTCAATACAGATATGCCATTACGAAATCTGCAATACAAAGAGCAACCGCAAATTATGACAAGAAACTTGAAAGCATGAATACTGAATAATGTTTCGAAAATTATCGATTTAAGTCAGGTCTTGTATATCTTCCATCTTGATGTGATGATCGCTGTAAATCCAAGGATAATAATAATCCACCAGTCACGGCCGATTCGCCGATATGGCGTAAGATGTGCACCAGCAACATGCCCATCAAGCGTGCCAGAGATCCCAACCGGCAGACTGGAAACCACTTTCCCGTCTGCGCCTATGAAAGCCGATATCCCGGAATAGTTGGCACGGATTACGGGCAAGCCTGTTTCGATAGCCTGGCGACGTGTCATATCAAGATGCTGGTAAGTTCCGGGTGTTTTTCCAAACCAAGTATCATTCGTAAGGTTAATTATTACTTGCGGCGATTCATGACGCGGCACAAGCGAATCACTGAAAATAATTTCGTAACAAATTGCCGGTACAAATGCGACACCAGATGTTTCTATTAATTCCGCACCCTGCCCGCGCGCCAATTGACCCGGTGTCGGAACTATATCCCCAAATGGACGATATTCACCGAATGGGACAAGACGGGACTTGCTGTAAACAGTTTGTATCTTGCCAAGCGTTCCCGCGACAATCATGGAATTTTTCATTTTTCCCCGTGGCTTGTAATATTCCGCCATATCCATCGACATCGCACCCGTTATAACAACACTATTCAATTCTTTTGCCGGCGGAAATTCATCGCCGACAACCAGATAGGGATATGCGGTTTCGGGCCAGATTATTATATCGGGGGTGGGGTCTTTCCTGCTTAATTCCACCAATCGCTTTACACTTTCTTCCGCCGATTCGCGGGACATTTTAAATGCCTGTAATTCCGCGGGCTGGACGATTCTTATGATTGCGGGGTGCTGATTTTCGATTGCTGATTTATTTGTTACACGGATATTCCAATTTCCGTAAACAAAACCGATAATTATTAATGGAATAAAAACAAAAAATGGAACCAATTTTTCTTTCTTTCCTGTTATCAATTCTGCACCGCTTGCGATAAGCCCAATTAATATAAAAGTCAATCCCAACGCACCCCATAATGACATAGAATTCGACAACAACAGTTGCCAAGATGATGTAATGCTATCAATCGCAGGATGCGGTATAGTGATATTCGCAACAGGGTTCCAAGGAAATCCGGTAAGCAACCATTCACGCAGCCATAATACAAAAGTCCATGCAGCAGCAAATATTACCGGGCGATGCCAACCCGATGCCCCGGACCATGCCGTCAACCAAAACGGCATACCAAAAACAAATCCACCCAAAAGGGCTATTCCTATTAATCCGGGAATTGTCCATATTGCGAATTGCACCGCAAGCTCTGGCACAACGTATATCGAATTCAAAACCCACCAGAACGATGCGACCGCATATCCGGCACCAAATGTAAAAGGAAAAAATTTCTTTTTGTTGGATTTAAATATCAACCAGTATGCAGTCCCTATTCCAATAGCTGTCAAAGGCCACAAATGAAACGGGGCAAATCCAAAGCTTGCAACCAAACCGGATATAAAAGTTAAAAGATATCCTTTTTTATTTCTATCCGTTTTCAGACGCGCCATTATTTTGGCTTCCAAAGCTTCCATCTTATCGGCTTTTGAATCTGTTAAATGATCGTGACCCAACAGATGCAGAATTCCATGCACCGTCAAATACATCGCATGGTTTGTAAAATCTTTTGGTGATTCGCGCAAAATTGTATCAAAAGAAAGAAATATATCGCCCAATAATTCCGAATCGCCTGTTTCGAAAGAAAGAACATTAGTAGCCGCATCTTTACCACGATATTTTTTGTTTAATTTCCGAATTTCCGAATTGTTTGTCAGAATAATCGAAATCTCTCTATCCCTATGATTTGATAGGGATAAATCGTTTAATGCCACGTTTATAATTCTTTGAAAATCAATCTTATAGCTATTCCAACGGGAATCGTTTACAGTAACAAAAACTCTGGCTGACATGATAAATTCCTTTTCGGACATCTTAATACGAATTTGGGCAAAATCAAACAGGTAAAATACACAAATCATTCGGAATTGTATTTCAATATCATATGATTTTTATCATGTTTTTCTGTTATAATGTAATATCTTGAATAAAGCCTTGCTTATTTTGCCGGTTTTTATGGCGGCTGTATTTTCCGCCATGTCCGCATTTGCAAGAATAGACCCAAGAGAATACGTCAATTGGAACTCTGCACCATATAACAAGATTGTTTCTTTTTCCAATTATGAATGCACCGCACAATATGTATCGAAAGACATTATTATTACCGCGGCACACTGTCTAAGAAGATATCGGGATGTTTATCAAATAGAAACCTCTGATGGAAGAAAAAGTACCGCCACTTTGGAAAAACATTCCGGGGATTGGAAAGATTGCCGACAAAGCGATTGGGCATTTCTGCGCATCCAAGATCCGGTCGCATTCGCCAACGATAATATATTCAAGATATCCGTTAACGAAAGGCCAAGCCAGATGGAAAATGCGGGCTTTGGATGGATGCGGGTTCTGTCCGATGACGATCTTTTTAAATTAAAGGAATTATATATAGAAAAAAGAACGGAAGATTTAAGATTAAACTTTGATAATATGATAGACAGATTTCCATCAGACATCGCAAACATAGGCGTAAGTCCCCTGCAAGACATACGCGGACGTTTGAAATCACATAAATCTTGCGGCCACAAAAGTGTTTACGGTATTTCCAGCAATTTTCTAACAACAGACTGTGTTGTAGTAAGTGGAAATTCCGGCGGTCCATATTTTTCCAAAGACGAGCTTTATGCGGTGGTATCATGCAGTCCAGGTATCAATGAAACTATTGATAATAAATTTTACAGCTATGGCTCTAGCTCTCGGGAATTTTTAAACGAATGGCTAGAGATGTCCAGGATTCAAGAACAAACAATAATCCAGCCACCACAATCAAACCAAGACACCGCCGATGATGTTCCAGATATCCCCATTGATAAAACCCCAATAGCCGCCCCACCAGTTCACGATATTCTGCAAGAACAAGTCCAAGACGACACGGATATCCAAGGAATAATAGCAGGAATTTCAGACCAGATGGAAAAGGATTTGGAAAAAGATCTGGAAGAGTCTGCTGAAAAATTGAAAGAGCTTTTAAAAATTCCACCCGATAAATTAACAGACAACCAATTCTTTACCATGCTTAACACTACCGTTGATTACACGGTATTAAGGGAAAAATTAGAAGCGTATAAAGTTGCAAAAGCACGGCAAAATTCCATGGCTAACCGAATGCTTAACGCTGTCACCACGGCGGCCATGGGATACGGTATGTCGCAAGCACTGCAAGGCAGAGCCGAACAAAGATCTGATGAACGCTGGGCGGCGGAGATTCGAAGATTGACGGATTCGTTCCGCTGTGGAATCACCGGACATGGGCATACTGTCGGGTACCAGGATTCCGGCATAGTTCCGCGCGAATCAGAAGCCATCAGAGAACTGCGCATGGAATATCTGGGCAATGATGTCCAGGAAGGGCTGGCCACCAAGGTAAAACGATTCAAAGAACGGCTGGGTCTGCAACCGGGGATAGAATCAGAAGCAATCATTGATACCGGCAGACTATATACCAATGAAGCGCGGTTGGGCGAAGCCTTTAACGGGGGCATGTCCATGGTGCAAGATAGGGCCGAATCAGGAGAAGGCGCAGACCGCATGCGGAGGGGTGCCATGATTACCGGCGCGGGTGCAGTGGTGGGTGTTGGTGGAAACCTGTTGATTAATCAAATCAAACCGGATATCGGAGCCGGGGATGCTTCCAAAGTATCTGACAATATTACCCGCGGAGCAGAAAAAATCATGGGCGACAAATAAGGTGGAAAGTAAGTAGCTACCTAATGCCTGCCTTACGCAGGCATTACGGCTCTTTTAAAAGAGCCGTTCAGAGTATAATTCTATCGACTGACTATAAAATATGCCGTTTGTTATTGGCATCTGGCGGGGACACTATTCCTTCTGATTCCATCCGTTCAATAAATGTCGCGGCTTTGTTATAGCCTATACCCAAACGCCGCTGGATATATGAAATAGTCGGCTTTTTATCGCGGATAACATATTCAACCGCCTGGCGATAAAGATCTCCGTCCCTGCTATCCCGGGAACCGCGACCACCGGGCAAAGCGTCCGGAATACCATCAAAACCACCCACAGCGTTTCCACTGCTGTCTTCTCCGTCGCCCACCCCCTGCACATATTCGGGTTCCCCCTGTTTACGCAGGAAATCCGCAACCTTGTTAATTTCTTTGTTTTCTATAAACGCACCATGTATGCGTACCGGCACCCTGCCCGCTTCTGAAAACAACATGTCACCGCAAGCCAGTAATTGTTCCGCCCCTTTTTCACCCAGGGTTGTCATCGAATCTATGTTGGAACGTGCCTGGAATGAAATACGTGTAGGAAAATTGGCTTTGATAACACCGGTAATGACGCTGGTGTCTGGACGCTGGGTCGCCATGACCAGATGTATGCCGGCCGCACGTGCCTTTTGCGCAAGTCGCTGTACCGCAGCTTCTACTTCTTTTCGTGCAACAGACATAAGATCCGCAACTTCGTCAATGACCACAACCAGGTACGGCATATCTGAAAGGTCGACTTCCCGCTCTTCATATTCCAGTTCGCCGGTTTCTGGATCTGTTCCTATCGCAACCTGTTTAGTTATTTTTTTATTCTTTGCACGCAAGGCCGCCACAGCTTCATTATATCCTTCTATATTCTGTACACCGATATCTTTAAGTTTTTTGTACCGTTCCTCCATTTCGCGCACAGTCCATTTAAGCGCATTCACGGCTTGACCGGCATCCGTAACTATCGGTGTAACAAGGTGCGGAATATCACGCCATAATGTAAAATCAACACCCTTTGGATCAACTATGACCATTTTGCATTCATCTGGTCGGAAGTGATAAAGAATCGACATTATTATGGATTGCACGAACACCGATTTTCCGGAACCGGTACGACCCGCAATAAGTACATGCGGCATTTTGGCAAGATCGAAATAAACCGGGTGTCCGCCAATATCCACACCCAAAGCCAGCGGTATATGATAACGGCTGTGTATGAAATCATTATTTGTAATAAAAGTTTGAAACCGCACCGTCTGTCGATCCATATTTACCATCTCTACGCCGATGTATCTGGTGCGTGGAATCGGTGCGATTCGGATATTTTCCGCCGCCATGGCGCGGGTCATATCTTTTACAGTGTCGGCAATCGCCTTTATACGCATCCCCGGGTCTGGTTCGAATTCGTAAAGGGTCACTATGGGGCCGGGCTTTATTCCTTCGACCTTTCCATATACTCCATATTGTTCAAAATTGGATTCCATAGCAAAAGCGGTGCGCTTTAATTCGTTTGTCACTGTATGCCGTGCGAAAACAGATTTTTCAAGAAACTCTGGCAAAGGCAGTTTGAAATCATCGCGCACCGTGTGATGCATAACAGTTAAAGACTTCTTTTTCGCGGCAACAGTCCGTTTTCTGGGAACCCGTTCTTTTATTTCTTCTGATTCTTCATCGTCATCGCAATCAAGCACCTCTGATTGCCGCCAGCCTTTACTTTTCGTTCTTGTCAAATGGAATACACTTGCAGTCCAGTTTAGCATATATAGCATCGCACGAAAAACCGTGCGCACACCGCCCCATTTTACACGCAAAAGAATTCCAGCAAGAACAGCAAAAATCCCCAGGAACACTATCCCCATCCCGAACGCACCCCACATGCCGATCAAGCGCGCAAGGTCATGCGCAACTATGACCCCGGCCAGTCCCCCCCAGCTTTCTGTTGGCATAATGCTGCCCAGACCTGCGGCACCGAACGCCACGGTAAGTAGCGAGCGTAAAAAATTATATTCCGGGGAAGCATCAAGTATACTGAATGTCATGGTCGCACCAAGACGCACAATGTAAAGAAAAACAAATAAAGCGGGCAAAAATCCTATTCCATGAATGAAAAGCCCGACTATGTTCCCAAAAATGCTCTGGCGACCGAAATTTGATACAGTGCCATACCCGGCCAACCATGGGTCAAAACGCAAAAGTGCGATGATCAGGCCAATGCCAACAGCCAACAAGACAATACCCAATACGCGCACCGCAAGACTTTTCAACGCTTGGCTGACCGATTCCGGTAAAAAACGGATGGGTGTGGACATGGCCAGAAACCGGGAACCCAAATCCGATAACCGAATTCAGTCTTACCGGCTTTCGGTTCCCAATCCCCTTTGTTTTTATTTCTTTTTAGAAACTTTTTTTGCGGGCTTTTTATTCACAGACTTACCGGATACAGTTTTGGCAGATGCTGATACAGTCTTGCCATCCTTGTCTTTCGGCTTACCGCCCATTTCTTTTTTAAATATATTGATTCCTTCGGCCAGATTTTTCATCACTGATGGAAATTTTTGGCTTCCAAACAAAATGAATATCAAGACCACTATAAGCAGAATCTGCCAAAATCCGAATTGCATAATTTTCTCCTTTTTATTGCAAATTCCCAATAAGCGCAAACTTTATGTTATCTGCGCTTTACAAATATTACCTTGCCACGTAACAATCCAATCCGTCGGATTTTGCGTTGCGGCAGAATCCATTAGCTTCGGATCCGCTTTGGAATCCCGTAACACGCAACCGATAAGTAGTAGATCCATCCGGCAGAACCGCCGCCAATATCACGAACGTATGATCTGCAAACAGATTACTATGCCTGGAACGAAGGCGACTTTCACCGGATTGGGCGGCCGCACGTGTCGCATAAGACCCGAATTGTACCGACCATCCGCTTACAGCGGAAGAGCTTTGCACAGGCTGTGGCTTGGCCGCGGGTTTTGGCGCGGCTGCCCTGGGCTTTTGACCCTGTGGTCTTTGAACCGGACGCGGTTTTGGCGGTTCAACACGTGGTGCGGCATTTGGATCAAATTGCGCATCAACACGATCTTCTACAACACGAACCGGTGTTCCGGCATCTTGCTGTTCATCGTCGATAATCAGCCTGTCTTCCGATTCAGGCAACGGTTCCGGGGCGGGCTGAACCGCCGCAGGCGGCATATCTATATTTATATCGATTGATTCGCCATAATCCTTTCCGATTACACGAATTATAATGTACGAAGCCAAAGCAATGACAAGAATCGCCGCACCAAACAACAGCCAAGGCCGCTTTGGACGCGCAACTTGTTCAAACGGGTTATCTTCGGGCAGTTCTGGCAATACATCATCTTCCAGATCTAATAATTCCAATTCTTCATTTTCAGCCATGTTATTCTCCTTCGTCAAATACAACGGGCATAAGGCACCTCGCGCTATTTACTTAATTTGTATTATATCATAAAAATATTGATTCTCAAACTTCTTTGGAAATTTTTTTAGCGACTGTAAACATAAAGCATATGCTGTCCCAAGTGATCTTTGTGAAGTTTTATAGTACGAACCGGAACATGTCCCGGCAATGGAAAATCCAATGCCAGAACGATTTTGAATTTATCTGCCAAAGGTGCAAATTCTTTCATAAGCGAAGTTCCTGAATAACAAATTGCAATATCTGCTGACATACCATTGCTTATACATTTTATCGCGTTTCCCATCATAAACCTGGCATTTTTGGGACCCAGAATCAGCCATGACAACCAAGAACAACAAAAGGCCAGCGGCATAAGCTCTATTCCCGTGACGCGCATTTTCGGGAATTTTCGCGCAATACGACGCACCATGCCACCCCATCCGCTGCCGATGTCCATAATTGTATGTTCGTTCGGGTAACAGGAATTTATTTCCCCAATCACTGCATCCCGCAACTTTTTTTGACTGGGCAATTGGGGGGCGGTTCTTCGAAACAATGTTATTCCAACTTCTATGGAAAACAAAATAACAAAGACAAGAAGAAAGAGCTCGACAATGATAAGTGCAAGATAAATATATAACATATTATAATAAGACAGGGGCACAACATATGTGCCCCAATATTTTCAAAAATTACCAGGGTTCAATTATGCAATTCATACCCGGAATATTGCCAGTAAGTACAAGCTGTAACATAATGCCAACAGCAAACAGCATGGCAAATCCAACTATAAGGGCTATACCTTTCTTTTTAAGGTCGTCCATCTTGGCATCACCCTTTGAAATAAATTCCCATGCCCAAGCAGCCATCATAAATGCCGCACCAACAAATGCCAATGTGCGCAGGGTGCGGAACACACCTTTCAGTTCGTTTACCAATAGGCAAATATTACCATCAGACGGCTGGGCAGCCATTGCAACACTTGCGGTCGCTGCGATAATAAGCCCAGCAATCATGAAATCTCTTACGATATTTTTCATTTTCATTACCAAATCTCCATTGTTATCTTTGACATTATACCATATTTGAACAATGCAGATAAAGGGAAAAATTAAAGCGTTAATAAGTAAGGCATGAAACAAATTCGCTTCATGCCTTTATGAAATTACGTTTACACGACCGGTTTGTTTCCAAAATTCGGCGGAACTATAAGTTTATGGTTTTCTTGGACTATTGGTTCCAGTTCGCAACGGCAACACGCACCGACAAAAAGTAACCCGCAAAAAGCAAATATCAAAGACAGTTTTTTCATGTTATATCTCCAAAGTTCTGGTTTTTATCTTGTTTGCTAAATCTTCAATAAAGTCTTTTATCGCGATGCCATTTATCTGTTTTCCGTCACGATTCCGGACTGATATCGTACCATCAGCCTGTTCCTTTTTACCAACTATTATCATATATGGAATTTGCTTTAACTGGGCATTACGAATTTTCTTTTGCATGCTTTCTGATGAAAAATCGGTCTTTATCCGCAAACCTTTGGTCGCAGTTTTAACATCAACATTGCGCAATAAAGCCGCTATTTTCTTTGCGTAATCTTCATACTGATCGGAAATTGGAATTACCATAGAATGTACCGGCGATAACCATACAGGTAACTTGCCCGACAAATGTTCCAATGCAAGACCCAGAAACCGCCCCAAAGACCCGTATATCGTACGATGAATTATCAGCGGGGTTTTCTTTTGACCGTCTTTGTCCGTATAGACACAGTTAAATCGCTTTGGCAATTGGAAATCCATTTGAATAGTACCGGTTTGCCATTCGCGCCCGATACTGTCAATCATTTGAATGTCCAACTTTGGTCCATAGAATGCCCCGTCTTTTTCCTTTATACCGAAACCATTCGGACCGAATCGCTTTGTCATTATGTCTTTCAGGATACACTCTGCCTTGTTCCAAGTATCAATATCACCCAAAAAGTCATCCGGTCTGGTGGACAGCTTTATATAATACTTCATCCCAAACAGTTCATAATATTCTTGAACCATATCAATTATGCGGTTGTATTCCGCTTCTATCATATCTTCTGTAATAAATATATGGGCATCATCTTGATTGAATTCATAAGAACGAAACAGGCCATTAAGTGCACCGGAACTTTCATACCGATACAGCATGTCCACGTCGCAAAGTCGCCAAGGAAGGTCATGATAACTTTTTGATTCGTGCATATATGCAACAATCGCATTTGGACAGGCCATCGGAGACAGCGCGAACACGTTGTTTTCGTCTTCGGAAAAACTGAACATATCCTCCTTGTAATGTTCCCAATGCCCCGACTGCACATACAGCTCTTTTTTATTCATCAACGGGGAACGAAATTCATAATATCCATGATCTTCATGATAATCAGACCAGAATTTGTACATTTCTTTGTAAACAATCAATCCGTTCGGCATCCAATACGGATTGCCCGGGGATCGACCATCAAAAAAGAATAAATCCAGTAACGAGCCTATTTTGCGATGATCCCGCTTTGCGGCCTCTTCCATCATATACAGATGTGCGTCCAATTCTTCCCTGGTCAGAAAGGCATCAACATATACGCGTTGCAACATCTTGTTTTTTGCGTCACCTTTCCAATAGGCACCGGCAACTGAACGAATCTTGAATGAATCGCGCGGAAGCTCTTTTGAAGATTCTACATGCGGCCCTTTGCATAAATCAGTAAATCCACGAAATTCATAAACGGAAATTGTTAATCCGCCAGCGTTTAAATCATTTATCCATTCAAGTTTCAGCGGCTCTTTTTTGAATATCTCTCGGGCTTCCTTTTCCAATGTTTCACGACGTTCGAATCGGCCGGAACTTTTGATAAGTTCGCGCATTTCTTTTTCTATTTTCGGAAAGTCTTCTTCGGTAATCCGGTGTTCCATATCAAAATCGTAATAGAACCCGTTTTCGATTGCCGGCCCACCACCAAACCGAACATCTGGCCAAAGTTTTTGTACCGCCGCCGCCAGAATATGCGCCAGCGAATGGCGGATAATTTCAATATTATAAGACATAACTAAACCCTTTTTTACTTTTGATTATAATTGCTGATTTAAGATTTATTGTAAAGCGTAAAAATACGCAAAAGAGCTATACCCCAAAAGGGGTTGTGCCGGTTGTCAAAAAAGCAAATAAATTTTTCATAATGAAATAATTATAGTACATAAAATTTGAAAAATCAACTGTGCATATTAAACATGTACGGGGTCAAAACGCAACGCACCTGTCCACCTTTGCCCTATGAGCTATGACGGACAGGTGCGCTTTTTGTAATGATGTTAAATGAAATCAATTATCGTTCCATACAGCACTGCAAAGAAAAAACAAACGCTTCCACTTATGACCAATAAATGCCAGATCATATGTGAAAATTTAAGCTTTCTCCACAAATAGAACACCACACCAAATGAATATGACAATCCACCGGCAATCATGAACCATAGTCCGCGTTCCGGTATAGCCGCAACCGCCTTTGGCAGGATGAATAGTATCGCCCAACCCATGGCAAGATACAACCAGACCACCCATTTGGGTTGCTCTTTTGGGCGCATGATTTTAATGGTCGCACCTATTATAGTAATCGCCCAAAGGATACCGAATACTGTCCAACCGACAGTCCCCCTTAAATTAACCAACAGGAACGGGGTATAAG
The DNA here is from genome assembly GCA_009777955.1 of Alphaproteobacteria bacterium. Taxonomy (GTDB): domain Bacteria; phylum Pseudomonadota; class Alphaproteobacteria; order Rs-D84; family Rs-D84; genus WRKW01. The sequence continues at coordinate 13,217 of WRKW01000010.1, forward strand.
TCCCAGCAATAAGTGCATATATTGCAACCGAATCCCAAACTTCAAAAAAGCATTCGGACTTTTGGCCTATCATGGCATGGCAAAGTGTGCTGCCAAAATACAGCGTAAACATTGTTACACCGAATATAGCACAAGATACTAATGCCCAAACATTCTGATAAAGCGCGGCGAAAACACATAGAATCGTCAGACCCGCGATGGCAAGCCCAATGCCAATTCCATGGGTAAGTACATCCATCACGTTTTCAGATTTTGTTGGCACACGTTCCCATCTGAATAATCCGGTGGCACGAAGAGCGCGAAGCAACATGTGCGCCCGTGGTTCCGAACGAATCGCCTTTGCCTGGGCACGGACGATCCTGTTTGGTTTTTTATTTTTTATTTTCACATTCTGCATTTTTTCTTCCTTTTTGTTTTTGAAAGCTTTTCAGATACCTATCCCGCTTTTCACCCTTTCTTTGACCCTATGTTCCCCCATTACCTGTATAATCGAATACAAATCCGGGGTATTCGTACGACCAGTCAAAGTCACCCGCAAGCACATCGCCGCATCACCGTTTTTGATGCCAAGTCGTGCCGCAATTTCAACAATTTTATTCCACCATAAATCTTTCGAATCCTTTATATCAAAGGAGTTAAGAAATTCAGACAATATATTTTTATTGATTGCTGATTGCTGATTACCAATTGCTGATCCAAACAAATCATCCCAGAAATATGATGTTTCTTCCAACGTTTGTTTCCAGGTAATAAAATCTTTCCTGATGCGTTTTGGATCATCGCGCTCGATGTCCAAAATAGATCGCAGATAATCCCCCTGCCCGTCGATTCGATTTGCCCATTCTGGGGAATATTCTTTTGCCCAATTGGTAACCCGGCGTATCAATTCATCCACAGACAATGTGGCTATAAATTCCTTTGCCCACCATTCAAGTTTTTTCATATCGAACAATGCGCCCGACAGTGGAAGTTTTTTAATATTTACCTGAAAATCCCAAATTGTCAGTGCGGAGTTTTTCATCTTGGCTTCTTCATATCCCGAAACTATCAAATTGAACACATATTCCAAAACCGGTTCCGGTGACCAACCATCTGCCCATAAATTAGCGATAGCCGCAACCCTGTCTTTTCGTTTTGATAATTTACGCCGATTACCGGTATCGCTGTCCAGAATATCAATCGTAGTATGGTGGGTATATGATGGCGGTATCCAACCCATCATATCAAACAACTGGATATGCAATGGTAAGGACGGTAACCATTCTTCCGCACGGACAACATGTGTGGTACGCATGAAATGGTCATCACATAAATGCGCAAAATGATAAGTCGGCAGACCATCGTTTGATTTTACTATCACAATGTCTTCGTCATTTTGTGGAAATGCGATGGAACCACGCGCAACGTCTTTGCAAAATATTTTCTGTGCCTTGTCCCCGGTGGAATATAGCCGAATAGATGGCACACCGCCCGCATTCATTCGTACAATAATTTCCGATTCGGTTAAATCGCGATCACGCGCCCACCCCCCATAAATTCCGGTGGAAAATCCATCCGACGACTGCTGTTTTCGAATTTCTTCCATTTCTTCGGGTGACAGAAAACAAGGATACGCCCGCCCGTCGGCCAACAATTCCGCTGCGACTGAATGATAAATATCCTTGCGGTAAGACTGTGTATAAGGACCGTATTCACCAACCCCCTTATTATCAGCGACCATTCCTTCATCTATTTTTATACCAAATTTATCCATGCTAGCGACAAGTATGTCAACAGAACCAGCGACTTCGCGCTTTGTATCTGTATCTTCTATACGCAATATGAAAATTCCACCGGACTGTTGAGCCAATTTTCTATTAACAATCACTGGGTATAAATTTCCTGTGTGAAAATATCCTGTGGGACTTGGTGCGAATCGGGTTATCATCGCCCCGTCGGGCAGATTGCGTGGCGGGAACTTTTTTTCCAACTGTGCTATGGTATATTTCGGAACCCCGCCCAATATCCTTGATATTAAATCTTTCGATAATCCGTTGCGCATTTTAATTTTCCTTATCTGCAATATGAAACATTACCCAGCCAACAGTTCTGCTTTGGATGGAATTCTTTAAAAATGTTTAATCCATTATTCGGGATATATGTACGAACCCGGGGCAAATCTCTTTCTTTTAAATTTTTATGCGCATGCCTGGCTATATCTTCCATATCCAACTGCATCAGGGCATTCGTATTTGCAAAGCCAGATAACAAACCGGTTATGACTTTGAAATAAAGTGCATGTTCGTGCGCCAAGCCAATTGATTTAAGCATATCCAGATCCCCTTTTCTTGTAACAAATTCTGGTATTTCAAAAGCAATCTGTCCAAGACGTGGCCCACTGTCAACTTCGCTTGTGACTTTATGAACTGTACAGCCGGTGTATTTATCTTCATTATCCAATGCGTCAAGATATGCATCCTGGCTACCCTTATATACAAAAGGCAATATGCTGGGATGTATATTAACTATATTGTAATTATTCGATATATCCACGGGCAGAATGCGCATATATCCAGCCAGAACTATCAAATCAAATTTCGGCATCCCGTTCAAAAATTCACGCAATTTGGAAAAATCCGAACCCGGGGATGGAATATAATTGACTTTCACGCCCAGGTTTTCAAGCTTTTTATAAACACCGGCTTTTTCATGCGAACGGTTGCAACCGCCGATAAACCGCATGTCAAGCGACTGTTCCTTTGCGTTTTTTACTATCGATTCGGCGTTTGTACCGCCGCCGCTTGCAAGTATAAGAATATTTTTTTCATTTTTCATTTCATAAATCTTTTCGGGTTAAGAACTCCCCCCTTGCAATCCCTGTCTTTGAATTTTATACTAAAAATATGGAAAATACAGGAAAATCTTTTACAATCCGCACATTCGGACGGGTACACGGAAAAAAACTTTCCGAACGCCAACAATTGCTGGTGGATAATACTCTGCATGAACTGCGCCCTGTGGACATTGTCGACGGTGATATTTTGGAAATCGGATTCGGCGCGGGGGAACATCTTTTACACTTAGCAAAAACATATCAATCCCTTAAAATCATAGGGGCAGAACCATTTATTAACGGGGTCGCATCTCTTTTATCGCATATAACGGACGATGAAAATAAAGTAAAACCGGAATATAAAAATATTCGTATCTGGCCGGATGATATAAGAAAACTTTTATCGATTATCGATTGTAAATTTTCCGTTGTTTATGTCTTGCACCCCGATCCATGGCCCAAATCCCGTCATGAAAAACGCCGGTTGTTGTCAGCGGAATTTTTGAATCAGTTGGCTGGCCATCTTGTGCCGAACGGACGAATCATTATCGGTACAGATCATACAGATTATTTTAATTGGATTTTGGAACAAGCTGCAAAAACAAATTTGAAAATAACAAACAGAGATAATTTTACCATGTCGCCAGAATCGGGAATGGATACACGATACCAGCGCAAAAACAAATTCGGATCAGATACACCAATGTATCTTGTTCTATCCCATTCTTTGGTGTTGCCGACCCATGGCACGATTTTTTAACTGTTTTATATTATTAACCGATAATTGAAGCTGTGCGGCACTGATATTCCACGTGGATTTTTTTTGCAACAAATGAACGGATGGCTCGTTGTATGAAACAAAATCGCTTCTGCCGGATTTTCTTTTTGCCTTTCCATCCCGGATAAGTTCTTCGCCCTTTCTTTTCGCTTCCTGTGCTTTGGAAGAATTTTTTGATTCTTGCCAGCTTTGTACATACGCATTGTATGACTGTTGAAAATATCTTATGCGCCGATCGCGGTTTCTTTCTCTTTCTGCTCTTACCCTCATAGCTTCGGCATAATAGAACCATAATTCCCCACGCTGGTTGTCGTCTTGCACATTACGCTTTCTTATTTTGCTTCCGTTTGCCAAATATTCGATTATTTCTTCATGCTTTCCTGTGACTTTTGACAGCCCTTCCACCCTTTTAAGATATTCGTGTTTTTGCACGGGCGGATTGACAGCACCACGCAACCTTTCAACATCCGCGCCGTATATCTGGTGCAGTTCGTTTGCTTTTCTAAAATTCACAAACGCCTTTTGTTTTTGTCCTTGATTTTCCCTTGCCTTGCCGGCAAAAGCCCATCCTTTTGCTTGGATTTCCGATACATAGTTTCCATGTCTTGCGAATCCTGAAAATTCCACTGACAGATCATACTCTTTTGCCAATATTGCATATTCCGCTGCGGCCAGAATATATTCTGGGTTACGCGGGTTGCTTAACTCAAATGCAATTTTGTAATTTCCGTATGCGCGGCGATAATCTTTTTCACCCGCCCTTAATTCTGCCATCAGTATATACGCGGATTCCAGATGTTGCGGCGCATGTTTTTCGACATTTTCGCCATATATGAATTCGCGCGCCTTTCTTATAGAACCGTCGGTGTTATTTTGACTGCGTAATGCTATGGCTTCTGCCAGTACCCCGGGGATCTGCATTGCCAAGCCATGCAATCTGACTATATCATTATCCAAACCCAATGAAGGCATTCTGGCCTGGGCTTCTGAAAAATCAACGTACGCCTTGTATGGATACCCCAGTTTTTCATAGCTTTGCCCCGCATACCACAGGGTACGTGCAAGCACACGATTCGCTATAGAATCGACCGATACATAAAAATCCGTATCATCGGTAACTTCGCTGGCCAACCGCACCGCAAGCGAATCTTGCCCAGCCGACACAGCTTCCCAAACCAGAACCATTTTGGCGAAATTGTTATCAGGATCCAGGGCTATTGCCTTTCTTGCCCTTTTTCCCGGATCGTCGCTGGTCGTGCCAAAAATTTTACCCCACCAGTTTTTCGGATCACCTTTTTCGATATACTTATCCAATTCGGCTATTGCTTTATTCGCATGACTTATGGCTTTTTTGCGGTCTTTCTCACTGACAGGTGCGACCTCATCTTGGCTATATTCATAACCTTTATCCCCGGCCGCTTCGCTGTCTGTTTGTCTGACACTTGTAAAATCCCACATGCTTTGTCCCCATTCATCAGCGATTTCCTGTAACCAGTTGTTTCTTTCTACATCATCCTTTTCCGGCCAACCGTCTTTCGTTTTTTCAAGCTCTGCAACAACCCATCCGGGAATCATGTTGCGGTTAAGATCTATGTTTCCGCCCTTTGCATTCCTTGCGCCTTGGCCATTATCGAACGCGGCCCTTGTATTCGAATACTTATATTCCTTTACTTTTTCCCATTCTCTTCTATCGAATTTATACGTCAATGGACGACTGGGGTTGTTTATACCAATATTACGATCCATGGCATTTATTGCTTCTACGGTCTGTTCATAGAAAGGATAACGAACCGGCTTTATGGTACCGTAATAGTTGTACAAGGCACCTGATTGCATATCCAACAATTCGCCCGGTGTTACGTCCCCCATCCATAATGCCGAAAGGAATCCGTTGCGCATTATCAACCCGCCAGCGGTTTCTTTCTTTTTTGTTTTCGGGTTTTCGGCAAATCTCCATCTGGACAATTGCCTGATTACTTCATTATCATCATCGGCATTGATAGCTTCAAGTAACTTTGTGCGCGTTCCATCACTGTTCAAAGCCCATGCTTCGCCAAAACGAAACGCCAATTCGCAAACTACAACTGCCTGTCCGTCTGTCAGTTCTCTGGTTATGTATTTTCTTATCTGCGGATAAAATTCTTTACGGTATTTCCATATTACATATTGATATGCGTATTCTTTTTCCTGATCGGTAAGTCCGAATCGGCCGTCAAAACCCGGAACCAGCTGGCCGGCCTGGATCGGCCCGTTTGGTGTCATGTTCTGAATTCCTGCGGCACCGGTAACACGCTTTACATCTGGATCGAAATACCCGATTTCAAACACCCCCTCTTTTGACACGGCTATATTACCCAATACGGGTTCCAATCTTTGCATCTGTGCTTCGAATACTATCGATCCTGTGCCCGGGTTTATAAACCCCGGCCTTAATACCACTGGGGTTTGCGCGATTTGCCATGCTGATGCGGCCTCTCTTACCAGGATATTGTCTATATTAAAAGTCCTGTTCGCGATTACATTCTGCATCACGCGACGCGCACCTTTGGCTTTTAAATATTTCGCAACAAAAAGAAATTCTGGACTGTATAGTATTTCTCTTTCCAATCCCGGACGATTTGCCACAATATCAGCCAAAGTTTCTGCTGGATCGATGAATCTATCCTGCCAGGGCATGTATTTGCCTGTTTGTTCTATATCCGCCGGAACCTTTTCAGTATTTAAAACAACATAATGGATATGTGCCGGGGTTTTACCCACCTTGGCGGGTTTGCCTATGAAATCCCCTTTATTTATCTTATCCCCATTTTTCAAGGTTATGCTTGATCGCTCTAAATGTAAATAGACCGCAAGCTTTTGGTTGCTCTTTTGTAATACTACATATGTATTTTCGTCCGATGTTCTATGCTTTCTTACAAAAACCACTGTTCCGTCGGTTTCGGCCTTGCCACAGTTTTTGTCGATGCCACAGTGCCAGCGATTTGTGCCCCTGGTAGCGAATAAACATCCATATCCAGATTGATACCCGCGCCTTATGTCCCCAAAGCCGGTAGACCATGTCATGGCGATATCTTTTGGATTTTCCCATTGATCCGCGTCAAGGCTATCAAATGTCACTAATTCGATCTTATTTTTATCGCGGTCTTTTTGTCTATTTTTACCGATGCCTTTAAGCGCAAGATATCCGATCGCAGCAATCCCACCGATAATCAATGCTTTTTTCAGCCTTGGTATCGTTTTGTTTACTCTTTTTTTCATTTTTCTAGCCATCGGAAATTCCTTTATTATGTCACTCGCGTTCCCTGAATACCAGTTTGGGTGCTTGGCTTAACGCTTTATTCTTGAAATATTTATTTGCGAATACCAGCGGTGCAAGGTTATCGTCCCAATTTCTTATAAAAGTTTCATTCAAATTTATGACGCGAAATTTCAACCCTTTATCTGCCAAGGCATGATTTATACGTCGATGCATGCTGTCAAAAAAGTCATTTGTAACAGTATAGTGTATATTTTTTGAATCCGCCGAATACCCGACAAGATTGCTGCCATCCAGATATATCGCGCCAACACAGCCCAGCTTTATAAATTCTTTTGCGAAATCTTGCATGGTTACTTTTTCATAAGATTTTACCAGAATCAATTCGCTTTTATCTGTAAATCCAATCCCAGCCCTGCTTCGCCGGAATACATGGTTAAATTCTTTCTTTTCCCCATCCATAACCAGAACCGGGCCATTTTGAAATGCAAACCTGATTTCTTTTGAATGTTTTTCTATGAATGCGACGGAATCCAAAGGCATAATTGCCACCCGTCCGTCATTGTAAATGCAAAAAATACCGCTTTTACCATCCAGATTGAAATTACTGGTTTTCATCGCGTTTGTTCTGAATGCCCCGACCCGATTTCCATCTTCGATTCGCCCACCGATAACTTCATTATCTATATAAAGCGGCGCATTGGCTATGTAAATGGGTTGGCCATTCGGTGCATGCTCTATGGATAAATCAGTGCTTTCGGTTTTAAACCGTTCTATCTTTATCCCACTTTTATCATCTGCATCTTTTAAAAGAATCCGCAACCACACATTATTTACACCGGTCAAGATCAGGCCGGCCAGTACAATTTTAAATATTATCCTGTGCGATTTTTTACCTGTAAAAATCATCCGCTGAAATTTCATTGGTTTTTACCCAAACCATGTTTCCTGGCGATTCGTGCGCGGGTTTTTGCATAATTTGGCGCGACCAACGGATAATCATCGGGAAGTCCCCATTTTGCACGATACTGTTCCGGCGTAAGATTGAATTTACGTTTTATATACCGGCGCAACATTACGTGATTTGTCCCGTCTTCGAAACATTGTATCGTGTCCGGCTTTATTGAATCGGCAACTTGTTTTGCGGTCAGCTGCATAACAACAACACGACGCAATGATTCGGTTGCTTGTCGCACTGCATCGTCAATCGATAAACCCGGTGTCGCACTGACTGCCGCAGCTGCAAGCTGTGCGATAGATATTGTTAAATAATGATTCGTTTCTTTCTTCATATCTTGCAAATATCTTTATTTAAATTATAATTATTTTATCATCAATAAAACCAAAGTCAAATCAAAGTAAAATGTCAAAATCACAAAGTAAAACAATCGAAAAATCTGTTCCGCTTGCCGAACGCATGCGGCCACAGACAATAGATGATATCATAGGGCAAAGATCGTTACTGGGTTCGACCGGGCTGGTGCGGCAGATGGTCGATTCGGGACATTTATCAAACTTGCTTTTATGGGGGCCGCCCGGTTGCGGAAAAACCACTATCGCGCGCGCATTGGCAAAAACAACAGATATGGAATTTATGCCTATGTCCGCGGTATTTTCGGGCACCGCCGATATAAAAAAAGTAATGGAAGCGGCAAAAATGAACCGGGAAATTGGTCGTGGAACATTGCTGTTCATCGACGAAATCCACCGATTTAACAAAACGCAACAAGATACTCTTTTACCATATTTGGAAAACGGCACGGTCGTATTCGTCGGTGCGACAACGGAAAACCCATCTTTTAATTTGAATAATGCCCTATTATCGCGGTGTCATATCGGCGTGTTGACCCCCCTGTCGGCCGAAGATCTTATGGGGCTTCTTGATCGGGCGGAAAAATTTGTCGGCGGAAATAACAAGTTGCCTTTAAGCATAGATTCCCGAATACATCTTTGCCAAATGGCGGATGGTGACGCGCGGTTTCTGCTTAACACGGTGGAATATTTATCAAACGCAAATTTCAAAGAATCGCTTTCACCGAAAGAATTGGATGCCGCAATTCAAAAGCGTGCCCCCCTGTCCGACAAAAGCGGTGACGAACATTATAATCTGATAAGCGCAGTGCATAAGTCGTTGCGTGCATCCGATACCGATGCCGCTTTGTACTGGACCGCACGTATGATGACATCGGGTCAGGATCCTATGTATTTATTCCGACGATTGACACGATTCGCTATGGAAGATATTGGCCTTGCCGATCCGAACGCAATGCAGCTTGCGCTATGCGCATGGCAAATATACGAAAGGATGGGCAGTCCAGAGGGCGATCTGGCTCTGACCGAATTGGTAATATATTTGGGCACGGCACCGAAAAGCATTGCAAATTATCGCGCCCAGGGCGCGGCATGCCGTGCGGCACAGAATTCGGGATCCCTGGTGCCACCAAAAAACATTTTGAATGCCCCGACAAAGATGATGAAAAATCTGGGGTTTGGTGCCGGATATGTTTACGAACCTGATACTGCGGATGGCTTTTCAGGCCAAAACTGTTTTCCCGAAGGAATGTCCAGACAGACCTTTTATACCCCAAAAGAAATAGGGTTCGAACGCGAAATTAAAAAACGCATTGATTATTGGAATGGACTTAGATCCAAAAAATCATAACCGCCGGTTACAATTTGTCATTGCGAATCGCGGCACCGCTTGCGGTGACGGACGAAGCAATCTTTCCAGATATTTTGTGTCATTGCGAGTGGTCAAAGACCGCGAAGCAATCTCTCCAAGCATTTTGTGTCATTGCGAGTGGTCGAAGACCACGAAGCAATCTTTCCAAGCATTTTGTGTCATTGCGAGTGGTCGAAGACCACGAAGCAATCTTTTCAGGCATTTCGTGTCATTGCGAGTGGTCGAAGACCACGAAGCAATCTTTTCCAAGCAGGGAAGTATAAAAATTCCATTGCCTGAAAAGATTGCTTCGTCCGCCTGACGGCGTGACTCGCAATGACACCAAACCACAATGACATCAGACCGCAATGACATTAAAGGCCAAGACCCGAAAATAGCATCGACCGGTAGGTTTGCTCGCTACTGGCGCTGACCGCGCAACTGCTCGCGCAGAAATCCGTGCAAAGGGACAGAGCGCTGAATTCGCTCCTGAAAACCCAAGCCGACGAAGCGACGGTAAATCCTGGAATACTTGTTATTTTACACCAACAGTTACTTCCGCTGTCTGCAACGGGGTTGCCGATATTGGCATAGCTTCCACTTGTGCCTGAGCACAGGCTCGTGCCACTGAACTCTGATACATTACTTCCGGTACAATTCGTTAACTTCCAATCGCCAAAGGATAAGTTATTACAATCATTACTACTACTACTACTACCACCTGTACCAAGGGCAGAACAATAAGTTGCAGAAGGACCCCACGGACAACTCGTCGGGCTATTAGGTTTTGGCACACACGCCACAGCGGCAATAGACCGATGCAATGGGATTATTGTTAATACAGCAAGGATGCTTGTTATCTTTATAGTTTTGTTAAATGTATTCATGATACTCTCTCCTTTGGGTATATTTATATTATACCATATACCATGACAAAGGTCAATTTGTATTTAGTCATGTA
>WRKW01000011.1 GCA_009777955.1 Alphaproteobacteria bacterium
AAACCTTAACACCGCGTCTAATGTACTTGCGGGTGGTGCCACAGCCGCCAGCCTTGTTGCTACTGTATTGAATGCGACCCAGATTTCAGCTATTAACAAGATATCTGAAGCGGCTGATAAGTGTCAGGGGGCGATTGAATGAAAAAGCTGCTCCTGATCTTTTGCATGATTATGATGTCTTTGCCGGTTTTAACTACGAAAGTATATTCCTTTGATAGGAATAGTTCATTTGTATCATCTGGATTTCCGGTTACAACCGTACCACCTGGATTTCCGGTTGCGACATCTTTTGCGGATCCTGCTGTTCCTTTGGAGCAGGACGCCGCCCCCCTTATGACACCCCAGATGGTAGAGATGATAAGATTCAGAAGCAATGTTGTCGAATATGCGATAAATACCATGGTTCCGGAACAAATGCGGCAAGCCGCTGCGGATGCTTATGAGAATAATATGTCTGGAAATGGTCGCATTACCCCGCAGGGTCTGGTAAGGGTCTGCGCAGCTGCTGGTTGGGATGCTAGAACTTTGAATGGCGAGAATATGTGCAAAGAATTTGCCACAATACTGTTGGGTTCTGTTCGTAGATATTATGAAGTTTGCGGAAAGGACAAGGGAAAGTCCGGTGGTAAGGAATATTGTATAGATGTATTCAAGGGAACCTTTATCGATGGAATTAAAGTGGGGCAAATTCAAGCCATTGGAATAGCAAAAGAATATGCATTAGTTAAAAATGGGCATCTGATAGAGTGTGCCAGAGAATATAGGCAGCAATACAATGACGACTTTATAAAATGTGCCACTATGGATAATGCAATTTTTTATGAGTTTCAATTTGATAGCATAGTTCACTCGATTGACCGTAGAGTACAATACGATGTTTTGCGTAGCATCTGTGAAAAAATTTTTGATTCCAAATCAGTTAATGCTGGTTTTGGTGGCACAGAAGAGTACGGATATAGTTATAGTGCTCCGGAATGCAAAGTGGACAAGATAAAATGTATGGAGATAAATAAATCGTTGCAAAAATTCGGGTATAGTGCGTGGTATTCAGATGAAGTATTTAGGAAAAAATGTTACATAAACTTTGGTGATGATGTTCTTTTGAATAAAAATTTAGAACTTAAGACCATTCCTGGTGTAAACAACATGATATTCAGCAAAGATATACAAATCCAAGGCTCGCCAGATTTAATAGATTTATTAGAACGATATGTCCGAGTCCAATTGCAAGATATCGGTGGACTTCAAAGCTTTGTATGCAATTATGGATTAAAGAGTTATAGAACTGGCGAAATTTTAAACCCTCAAGATGATGTTCTTACATGCTTTGCGAATGGACAGCAGATTGATTTTGTGTTTGATGATTTATCAGAATTTTCTGAACACACCAATCGTGGTGGAAATTCCGCATTACGATGTATAGAGGGACAGGGATTATATGACGGTAAAAGGTGTTGGGGATTGAAAAGGAATCAATGTTATGAACTTGATGAAAAACTGAAAAATATAGATCCAGATAGCAAAGGGACTAAGTGGATTGATGAGTTGGATGCTTGCCTGCTGATTGATGCCCGCGACGTTAAAATAAGAAATACTGTCAATCAAGCCACAATTATTATAGGTGCTACCGCAGTTGGGTGTGTTGCATCTTATGGTTGGGGATGTGTGCTGGTCGGAGTAGAAATAGCAGCCATTGGTGTGGAAATTGTGACAGATCATCTAATAGAACAATGGTCAAATGAATTTTTAAAAGAAAGTATAGCCTGTAAAGAATATGAGTGCGCACAAATAACTATTGCTAGAAATCTTGCAAGGATTGCAGCGGCTGGCGACAAGTTATTACCTGCGGCAAGGATTCGTATAGATGAAGAGATAGAAAGACTTGTTATGCTATTGCCAGAAGAACTGTACGACCATATATTCAGTGATTCTGATAAAGATGGTTGGGAAGAAGCCATTATATATTTTGATTCTAAATTAACGTTCGAAGAAAAAACTATCAAGATCACAAACACTGTTTCATTTTTTGCCCAGATGGTTTCCTTGGCCGGTGCTGCTGCTCCTCTGTTGCGTAATGCACCAAAAATGTTCAGAAATATAAAATTAGTGTGGCGTGCTAATAGAGGGCTAATAACCCGTAATCCAAGAATACTCGAAGAAAATATTGGTGTATTTGATCTTAATAATAGATTAGCTCGGGAGATGGGGGATGCTGGTTTTTACATTGATATTTTTAGGCCTGTTTCTGGGATGTATTTAGATCCTTTCAAACATTTTGGTGAAGGAAATTTAGTAGCTAAATTAGACGATTTGGATCCGGGACAACTGCGTTTACTTACCAACAATGGCTATCAGTATCGTCAAGTTAAACATGATGGAATTGAATATATAGTTGTAGATGGAAGGCATGCAGCAGAGCGTCTCCCGAAGAAAATTGTTCATGGTAGAACAAATAATGATCCAGAATTTGAAAAACTTATAGATGAACGCAATTTGTATGAATCTGATCTAAATCGTAGAATGGATGCCGAAAACCAAATAATCAATCAAGATCTCTCAAACGGGAGAATAACTGCGCAGGAGGCAGAACGGTTGAAATCTAACGTGAAAACAGCAGCAATAGCAGAGCAATTAAAACTGGATGAAGGTTATATCATGAAAGTTGCACGATATTTTGATATGGAAGCAACTTTAGTAGAGGCAGAAATTTATAGAGAATTTATTTTTCAGGCTTTCGGAAGAAGGGGTAATGAAGATTTACTTGATATTGCGCTTAATTTTGAAAAATATAGAAATAATGATGCTAAATTGGCCTATTTCGGTCAAAGACTTATTGATATAACATCTGAATACAATTGTATAACTAAGGGGAATTGTGATTTCAGATTAAGGTCAATTTTAGAGCCAGATGTAACTTGGTCAGGGAGATATGATCTTAGAGACATTCATATTGCAAAAGAAAGAAATACAACTCTTGATGATTTTATAACTACATTTGCACATGAAGATTGGCATAGAATAGATCATATAGTTCCGGATTTGGGGGTGTTGGGTACACAAAAAGCCCAGTTTGGATTTGATATATATAGCAATAATTTGGACGTTTATTATTATAACTTGACGGAACAGAGTTCTTATGCAGTTGGTAATTTTGTAGGGTTGGGATTTGAGTGGAAATTAGCACAGAGATATGGTTCACCCACGCATATAATAGACGCAGCTAATCGATATGATGCTCTCATGTTTGGTGTGGTGGGTGCGGCTGTCTCGATTCCAACAACTGGAGTTGTTGCAGCTGCTGTGGAAGATGTTGCAGAATAAAAGGATAAAATTATGATAATAGTCAATAAAGATGAGTTTAATCGTGAGTATCAAGAAATATTTGCGGATTTTGAAAATATACAAAAATTAATAAAAGATCAAAGTATCATTTCATTTTTTGTGTCTACAAAATATGTGGAAATAGTTCTTTTGAATTTGAAAATTGAGCTTCAAATCTTTAAAAAACTATTAGAAGATGATGGCTCGAACAGGAAAATACTGACAGAATGCCAAAATAATGCTATGCTATATCGTGATGAACTGATGAATATGATCTCCATAGCACAAAATGCGAAAGGTATGGTGTTAAAAACATCCGCAACACGGATTAAAAAATATCTTTCTAAATCACTGGGCGGATAAAAATAATAACGACAATTAAATTTGCGTGGAGCGGGAAACCTATTATTTTTATTGCAAGTTTTAAATTATTGTTTTACCATCATAATATGACAAAGCTATTTGCGTCTTTTTATTTCTTTGTGCATGCCCGTTCGGGCAGTTATTAGCATGCTTTTAAACTATGTAATTAATGGCCGCCACGTGCGGCGAAATATGCTATAATTAAAAAAATACAAAGGATTTAAAATGTCTCTTAAACCAACAAAACCCCTTTCGGGATTTATAGAATTGTTGCCCGCGCAACAGCGGTTCGTTAATGCTTGCGTCGCAAAGATGCAGGAAAAACTGCGAATAGCCGGGTTTGAATATATTGATCTGCCCGCTGTCGAACGTGCGGAAGTTCTGACCGACGAAACCGATTGGTCGGAAACGGCGACCCAGATGTATCTGTTCCAGAAAGGTGATACTAAAATGGGGCTCAGGTATGATGGAACTGTCGGTCTGGCACGCTTTGTGGCGGGACACCTGAATAGTTTGACGTTTCCGTGTCGGCTTACGCAATTTTCAAAGCGGTATCGCGGAGAGCGATCACAAAAAGGCCGTTTCCGCGAATTTTATCAGCTGGATATGGATATTTTGGGACTGGGGGGGCTGTCATCGAATTATGATGCGGAAATCGTAAAACTTGCGGCTGATATATATGATTCTATTTCTGAACTGGTTGGTGACTATGTAATAAATTTTGGGTCGCGTACTTTCTGGGGGGCGTTTGCAAAAACGTTGAATCTATCCAAAGAACAATCCGATACCGCCTTTGTTTTGATTGATAAAAAGGAAAAACTGGATGCGGAAGAATTCCAAAGTGGGCTTCGCGAAGCCATAGGAGAAGAGTGTGCGGAATTGATTTTGTCTGTATTTTCAGATGGTTATAAAAAGCTTGTTGGAAGATCTTCGGAACTTGATGCGGCGATTGCGGAATTGGATGATTTTGCAAATCTTTTGACATCCATGGGTGTAAAAAAGGCAAGGCTTAATATGGCGACAATGCGTGGTCTGGGCTATTATGACGGTATTGTTTATGAAGCATATTCATTGACATATCCGGAAATAGGCAGTATTGGCGGCGGTGGTCGGTATGGCAATCTGGTCGGAAAATTTTCCAAAACTTCTGTAATCGGAAGCGGGTATGCAATAGGAACCAGCAGGATGATGATGACCGCATTAGAACGCATAGATTTGTCAGAATACGAATCGAATGTTGATACCGCGGTATTGGTAATGGGACAGGGGCAGGTTGAATATGCCATGTCCGTTCTGGCACGGTTGCGCGATGCGGGAATTGTTGCGGTTCCTTATCTTGATATCGATAAAAAATTCAAGGTTCAAGTCGAATTTGCGGACAGAATTGCGGCAAGGTACAGTGTTATCATAGGCGAAGATGAAGCCGCCGGAAAAACTGTCACAATAAAGGATATGAATACCGGAAAACAGCAGATAGCAACTGTGGAACAGGCAATAAAGGCGATAAAGTAATGCTGGATCAGAAACTTAAAGACATACAAGCCCGTGCGGCGGAAATAGAAACACAGATGAATTCTGGCAATGTGTCCGGTGCGGAATTGGCAAAACTGGGGCGCGAATATTCAAGACTTTCGGAAATACTTCCGATAATATCCGAATATTTCGCAACCTGTTCTGGAATCAGCGATGCCGAAGAAATGCTGCATGACCCTGACTTAAAGGGTATGGCACAGGAACAGCTTGCCGCATTTAAAGAACAATTTTCTGTAATTGAAAGGCAATTGCAACTTGCTTTATTGCCACGTGATGCCGCGGATGATCATTCTGTGATTATGGAAATTCGTGCGGGTGTCGGGGGTGAAGAATCGGCTTTGTTTGCCGGTGATTTATTCAACCAGTATAAATCCTATGCCTTGCGTAATGGCTGGAATATAGAAATTATAGAAGAAAACGCAACTTCGCTTCACGGCTACAAAGAAGTTATTTTCAGGGTTTTGGGTACCGGCGTATATGCGCGCTTTAAATTCGAATCTGGAATACATCGTGTCCAACGCGTACCGGAAACAGAGGCATCGGGTCGTATTCATACAAGCGCGGCCAGTGTCGCGGTCATGCCCGAAGCCGAAGAAATAGATGTGATTATTGATGAAAAAGATCTGCGGATAGATACTTTCCGCGCCCAAGGGGCAGGGGGACAGCATGTAAATAAAACCGATTCGGCGGTACGGATAACCCATATTCCGACGGGAACGGTAGTGTCGTGTCAGAACGAACGTTCCCAGCTGCAAAATCGCGCGAATTGTATGGCTATGTTGCGGTCAAAGTTATACGAATCAGAACGTCAGGTTCAGCAGAATTCTCGTGATAATTCCAGAAAATCAATGGTTGGAAGCGGGGACAGGTCGGAAAAAATCCGTACTTATAATTTTCCGGAACAGCGTGTTACCGATCATCGCATAAAACTGACCCTGCACAAACTTGATGATATTCTGGCGGGCGGCCAGGGTCTTGACGAGATGATCGACGCGTTGACCGCTGCCGAACGAATCGAGCAACTGGCAGGCATAAGCTAGTACTTGACAGATTTGCAAATAATGCTATTATCCTGCGCATGTCTGAAAAAGAAGTTAAAATTTTTCCTATTTTTAATCAAAATGACGATGTTTTGACTCAGTTTGATAATATAGAAACCGAAGTTTTTGAATTCGTTTGCAACTATACGCGATCGTTAGGAAAATACATTGATATTTGTAAAGAAAACAATGTTTTCTTTGGAAACACCTTTGCATTCGGCGCATTTGATGGCGATGATATGGTTGGTTTTATACGTGGACATCGGCATGATGAAAATTGTGGATACATTACAAAGCTTTTTGTTCTGCCAAAATATTGGGGGCATAAAATAGGAAAAGGTCTTTTAAGGGTTGCGGAAGATAGCTTGTCGGTTGACACCAGATTTGTCAGGCTAAGATCAAAGATAAGTTCAATAAAATTTTACAATTGTAACGGGTATAAACTTGATTCCCGAAACCAAATGTTAAAATGTCTGGATGGTATCCTGCCTATATCGAATGTTATTCCAATATTTCACATTTCTGAAACCATAGCACGGCACTGTGACTATCTGTGCACCAAAGAAATTTCAGAACATGTGGATAAGTTTCATGATCCGATGTTTGTATATTTAAAGGGCGGTAATATAGCTGGCAGCATATCTGCCACTTTCATGGAAAATTCCGTAATGGAAATATTGCGGTTGCAAGTCCTTGAGAGGCGACAGGGAATAGGGCAACAACTGTTTAATGCAACAGAACAGTTTGCATTGCATAAGAAATCGCCGCGTATAGAGCTTTTGTATCCATACAAGGATGCAAGTGAGAAAGCTTTTAAGTTTTATAAAGCGATGGGAATGCAAAGGATTGGAAACTTTACTATGCAAAAAATGCTTTAAACGCTTTATCTGTGCTGGTTATAAATGACCGGCCGCTGCAGGCATGACGATTCTCTTACGAGAGTCGTTAAATATATCAAAAAATAATTTGCTATATTAATATCGGTAATTTATTATCTTTCCCATGAACGAAAAATTGAATTTTAACCTGGAACGCCCGATAGTCATGGTTGGGCTTATGGGGGCGGGCAAGACCAGTATTGGCCGGATGCTGGCCCGTAAACTTGATATCCCGTTTGTCGATTCGGACAAGGAAATCGAATCGGCTGCCGGCTGTTCCGTTGTCGATATATTTTCTCTTTATGGCGAAGATGAATTTCGTCGGGTGGAAGAACGTGTGTTGGAACGCCTGCTTACATCGCCGCCGTACTTAAAGGTAATTTCTACGGGAGAGGGCGCGTTCATTAATCCAGCTGTGCGAAAACTTGTGCTGGAAAAAGCTTTATCGATATGGTTGAAAGCGGATCTTGATCTTTTGGTAAAGCGCACAAATTTCCGCGATACCAGGCCACAGCTTTTAAATGCAGACAGCAAAAAAATTCTTTCGACACTTATAGATGAAAGATATAAAATATATGCCCAGGCCAATGTAACCGTGGAAACTGCGGATGAAAACCCGAATAGAACCCTGTCCAAAGTAATGGCGACGCTAAGAAAACTCTCGTCCGCTTAAAGAGAGTTGACACTCCCCTTTCATTAAGCTACAATTCTTGCCATGCTTGGATTTGTAGCCCGATATTATTCATCGCTTTTACATTTGCTTACCGCCCCGTTTCGCGCGTTTTGGCGTGGCGTGGCATATTTCCTGCCGGATCAGGATGTAACTGCTATATCCAGTGGTGGAAATCTTAATTATTACAACCAAAGCACATCATACAGATTTTTCAGGCTTATGTTTAAAATAGGGCTGATTATCTGGGCGGGTTGGTCTACATATGTATTTGTATATCACCGTCCGATGTTGGAACGTCGCACCCGCCAACTTGGCGATGCGCGTGCCCAGCATTCCCAACATATGAGCGACCTGAAAGCATTTTACAAAACATATTCGGATCTGCATAAAGAAATAATTTCCATTGATGATCAATTGTCAAGTGCCAAGACCCAAAAAGATGAAGATGAACTACATAGGTTGCGCTTGAATACCTGGGCTCAGATAGAAATGATATCTACTCGGCTAAGCAATATGTTTAATAACGATGATTATGCGCCGGAATTTGCAAAGTTTTCGGATCTTTCCGTAGAGTATGAATTGACGCGGGAAGAAAATGCCCAGCTGCGGACTCAAAATCGCAATTTAGAAGAAGCTATGCAAATAATTGCCGATGCCAATTCGCAGATAGTGGAAAGGGTTTCAAAGTTGGCGGCAGATAATGCAGACTTCTTAACCGGGAATATGTCTAAAATCCGTGGGTCATTGACATCTTTGGGGCTGTCCGAAAAATCTATCGCGGCAAAGGCATTAAGGGTAAGCAATTCTATTGTTGGCAGCGCGATAATGCCCATGTCTTTCGATACAGATGCCGATCCAAAATACAAGGAACTTGCGGAAAAGATAGAATTATGGCAGGGGTTGGCGCGTGCGCGCAGTATGCTTCCCATTGGTGCGCCTGTTCGCAATGTCCGTATTACCAGCAATTATGGTCCGCGCGAACATCCGATTGACGGGGAACCAAAGTTTCATCATGGGATAGATTTTGCGGGCGCAATAGGAACCCCGTTGCTGGCGGTCGCACCGGGTAAAGTAACCTTTACAGGCGACAGGCACGGATATGGCAAGACGGTCGAAATTGACCATGGGTTGGGCTTTACAACACTTTATGCGCATTTGTCGCGGATAAGTATAGAACGTGGTGATATGGTGACTGCGCGCCAGGTAGTGGGTCTTGCCGGAAGCACTGGGCGATCTACCGCGCCCCATCTGCATTACGAGATCAGATACGACGGGAAACCGTTTAATCCGTATAACTTTGTAAAAGGAGAGCAGTGATATGTTCGCATTTACCAATTCTGCCGAAAAAATAAGCCCGACAATAATCGGTGCCGGATCAAAGCTTATCGGTGATATAAAAACCGATGGGATAGTCCAAATTCATGGACTTGTACAGGGTGTCATCAATGGCGATACGGTAATAATCGCACGCGGGGGCAGGGTAATCGGCCGGGTGGCCGCAAAGCTTCTTTTCCTTCACGGGGCGATGGACGGACCGGCGACGGTGGATACCGTAAACGTATATTCTGATGCGCAGATGACCGGAACGCTTACATATAATAACCTTAACATATCAAATAACACCGGGCTAGAATGCAAGCTTGTGTGCAGAAAGGAACAAAGGAGATAGTTGATCAGAATGAATAAATCAATGTCAAAAATTTATATATCGGCTGACCATCGTGGGGTGGGGTTAAAGTTGTATTTGATAGAGATGTTATCAGCTGCCGGGTACCGGGTTGTAAATATGGGTATCGACGATCCGAAAACTATGATAGATTTTCCGGAAATAGCACGACGGGTTGCTGATGAAATGATAAATGACCAATCTGCGCGTGGAATTGTAATTTGTGGTGTGGGGGCAGGGGTACAGATAGCGGCGAATAGATTCCGCCACATTCGTTGCACTCGTTGTGATCGTCCGGATCAGGCTCGCGCCGATCGGCACCATGATGATATTAATGTCCTTGCGCTGGCTTCGGACGATATAGATCCCGAAGTTGCAATGCTGACCGCGACAGCTTTCTTAGAAAGTCCGTTTGAAGCCATAGAGCGCAGAGTTCGCAGAATAAAAGAGATTTCGTGATGCCGAAAACCGGGGTGGTTATAAAAAGAATAGATGGCGTAAATCCGATGCTTGGGTCACCAAAAACCAGATTCCTTATAGAGCGTCCAAATGGAAATATTAAGCGGATAACAGAGGACGGGATATTTAAAGGTATCAATGTTGGCGATAGGGTTATTACATCTTGGACACTGTTCGGTTGGGATATTGAAAAAATAAGATAAAAGGGGGCAGGGAATGTTCATGTACTACTTTATGATAGCATTATGTGTTTTGTTTCTAATTTTGCTGTTGCGGGTACCGATTATGATTGCGAAAAGTCGTGGAATATGGGGCAACAATCTGACAATTATTGCGATATTGTCTTGGTTGGGACTGATTTTTGGAATTACTTGGGTCATCGCTTTGATTTTCGCGCTGGTCTGGTCGGGAGACGCGGATTTGGCCGCAAAAGATCTTGCAGATATGGAAAAGCTGGACAAGCTTCACAAGCTGAAGCAGCGCGGTGCCATAACCCAGAAAGAATATGATGTACAGAAAAGAAAGATTCTGAAATAGGGAATTGGGGTATACAAAAGGCGCATAATATATATTATGTATACTTTTGTTGGTTGTGGGAGCTTAGTGGGTGAATTTATGTTATTTATGCGCAAGTAATGGGAATTTTATCTTTTATAGATTCATTTCCATTGTGATGTTTCAATACCTATAAAGTACTTTTAAAGTACTTTATCTTTGTGACGCGATATCATGTACATTGACTTCACGAAAAAAACGCGTTATATTCCATAACAGGGCGGACGGGGGTCAGTGCCAGCGGGTCAGGGGGAAACCAGCAGCCCATCACCCGACATCGGGTCGCCCTATTTCCAGAAAGCCATAAAGGCGATATTTGCCCACGTTTCACGAACCCACGCGTTTTATGTAATAATTATTTTTCCATCTCTAAGAACGCCATTATCGTTCATGTCAAATCCACGCAGTATTTTTGTTCCGCCGCGTGTGCCAAGGCACGCGCTGACCAGGGCGCGTTCTGCTGAATCTTTATTTCCGAACAACGGTACGATCGTTATATCGGATGCCCTGCCCGCGTTTAATGCTGATATTATTTCTGCTATTATCGTTGCATCGACTATGCAATAAAAATATCCGCGTGGTTTTACGCGCCGCAGACATGCGCGTGTCCAATCATAAAGATTTACATTATGATGGACATTTTGCTTTCGTGGGGTGCCCTTGAAATATGGTGGGTTTGTTATCACCGTATCAAAAGTTCGATTCGTTTTCCATGTTAATAAATCGCTGTGAATTAATTCTATTTTGCGATTATTCAGCATGGCATTTTGGGTGCATTCGGCCAGCATTTGTTCAGAAATATCGATTCCTGTGACGATTGCATCGGGACAATGGTGTAATAAACACAATGCCGCACCCCCAGTGCCTGTTCCGGCATCCAGGACGGTTGCGCCGCCACGACCTGCGGCGAATGCCGAAAGCCATACCGCATCGCTGGTAATGTTATAATTGCCGCGTATGAATTTAACACGACCGTCAAGCGCGGTAAAAAAACTTTGATTTTGTTTCATTGATATATATAATACGGAAACTTAATCAAAAGGCAATGGTAATGTTCGATGCTTCCTTGGTGGTGCAGTCCGCAATCAGCACCTTTAATAATGCCGCCCTGCGTGCCCCGGATTTCTTTTGGGTTGCCCTGCTCTGTCTGCCATTGTTTGTCGTCGCCTGGGTTATGGCACCGCAAATATCGGATTTGTTTTTGCAAGATAAAAAAACACGAAATTATAAAGTGTCGATCCTGGCAATCATCTTGATTTTTGGATGGGTTCTTACGCACGAAAACTTCAACGTACTGCGCGATGGCGCAAGTTATGTGAATGTCCTTGCCGCGTTTGTTCTTTATTTTTGTACGGTGTTTTTATCACGGGAATATTATGAACAAAAAATCCGCCTGTCACAGTTGGTTTCTGTCGGTGAAAAATGGAAGTCCAGGATTGATTTGGCGGTGCCGCTGGTGGTCATTATAATTGCCGGGCTTCGCGCAATAGATGCGGGCTGGGAAGGCATCGCTTTGCAATCCGGTGCGGTTGCAATCGGTTGGGGTGCCGGATTTCTTTTAAATTTGAAAAACGCGCAGAATGATGATCCGAAACTATTGGTCGGCGGGATTATTTTTGCATGTACGCTTGGGCTTATTATGCAGCCGGAATTTTTCCGATTCGGTCAGCTGGCTCATTTAACTTCTGTTCATCTATTGTTTTTGGCGGCCATGGCCATAGCGGTTTCGTCTTATGCGGTGTTGCATTTTGTTCGACCGCGCGGCTTGCTGATACCGATAATTTACAACAGGATAAAATTACTTTTACGGATGATGATGGGACTGGTTTTGGTTCTGTTTTTTATAACCGAATCGGCACCGGTATTCTTTATGTTTGCGTTGGCTGGAATGATATCTTCGGTTATTTATGTACTGCATCAACCGGTTAAAAGCGCGGATAGTCTTAAATTGTTAAAACATGGATTTTGGTTTTTGTCTTTGGGGCTATTCGGTATCTTGACTGTAATGCCCGTACTTACTGCCGTTGCAATAATTTTGTGGCGGGTGGGGGATCGCGCCATAAATATCAAAAAAATCCGCGACATGTTATAATCTGTTATATTTTTTGAATATCTATTGTTGTGTCGGTTGATTATAATTCCGGCACGATGAATATACACCCTACTTCTATCATTCACCCCGATGCACGCTTGGGCGCGGACGTTAAAATAGGTCCGTTTTGCACAATCGGATCCGAAGTAACCATTGGCGACCGGGTCGAGTTGGTATCCCATGTAGTTATAGAGGGTAAAACCGAAATCGGCGATGATACAATCATATATCCGTTCGCTGTACTCGGCGTGATGAGTCAGGATTTGAAATTCCAAAAGACCGATACCATGACTGGTCTGAAAATTGGAAAGCGTAATAAGATCAGAGAATATGTTACTGTCCATTCTGGCACCCCGGCATCCACAGGAACCGAAATCGGCAACGATTGTCAGATTATGGTAAATGCCCACGTTGCCCACGATTGCAAGCTTGGTAACGATGTTGTTGTTGGAAACCTGGTACAGTTGGCTGGTCATGTAGAGGTAGAAGATTTCGTTATAATATCCGGCTGTTCCGCGGTACACCAGTTTTGTCGAATCGGTCGTAATGCTTTTATCGGCGGTATAACCGGCATTGGAACGGATGTTCCACCGTATGCTATATTCGAAGGCCGTCCGGGGATATATCGTACAATAAACAAAGTCGGCCTGTTACGGCATGGCTTTACGAACGAAGATTTGATGGCTATCCATAAAGTATATTCCGCAGTTTTCAGCAAATCCGAAGGTGCCATGGGTGGCGATGCGACCGAAAATTTGAAAAAAGTCCGGCGCGAGGTTTCTGATAACAAATACGCAATGGACGCGATTGATTTTATGGAAAACCGGTCAAAGCGTGGTGCCGGGGATGTACGTGTTCTTAGATAAATGAAAAAAAACATCAAAATTTTCATAATTGCAGGTGAAGTTTCTGGTGATGTCTTGGGTGCAAAAATCATCCGCGAATTGTCTGGTGTCCGGTTTGCCGGCATCGGGGGCGAACACATGCGCGCCGCCGGATTGAAAAGCCTGTTTCCCATTTCTGATCTTGCAGTAATGGGTTTTTTTGAAGTTCTGGCACGTGCGAAGACACTTACACGGCGGATAAACGAAACAGTCCTTGCGATTGAAAAATTCCAGCCGGATATAGTATTAAGCATTGATGCACCGGGATTCGCGAAAAGAGTGGTTAAAAAAGCACGCAAAGCGCGATTGTCGGCAAAATTCTATCATGTTGTCGCGCCACAGGTCTGGGCATGGGGGGAAAAACGCGCAAAAAAATTCGCAAAAATATTTGATCGGCTTTATGCATTTTTTGATTTCGAAGTTCCTTATTTTACAAAATACGGTTTAGAAACTGTTCCTGTCGGTCATCCGATAGCTGATGGCTTAAAGCCAGTTAAAAAAGATAATATTATAAAAAACATTGCCCTTATTCCGGGCAGTCGTATGTCCGAAGTAAGAAAATTATTGCCAATTTTCCGACGGTTTGTGGAACAAATTTCTTTTGATGGCGGTCAAAAATATAAATTTTATATCCCAATTGTTGAAACCACGGAAAAATATATACGCAAAGAAACGGCCGATTGGCCGGTGCGCCCTGCCCTTGTCCCTGCTATGCGGCGTTATGATCTGTTTGCAAAAACAGGCATCGCGATTGCCGCCAGCGGTACGGTATCCGCAGAACTGGCAATAATGCATATTCCCGCTATTGTGGTTTATAAGATGAATCCGTTGACTATGTTTCTTGCGCGATTGGTATTGAAAACTGAATGGGTATCGCTGGTTAATATATTATTAAAGAAAAAAGTATATTCCGAATTATTGGGCGGTGATGCAACCCCGGAAAATATAATGATTGAATTTCAACGTTTGGAAAATCCAGTAGTGCGGAAAAAAATGATTTCAGAACTTTCAGATGCGGACAAAATCTGGACACGTGGCGGAAAATCCGCAGCAAAACTTATCGCATTTGATATTATGAAAGTATAGTCCCGCCATCAAAGCCCGTGAATACAGATTCGTATCGTGCGCTATGCGCACCGATGTCTTATTGAACAATGGATGCCTGCGCCTTGTCGCGCTTTGCGCGACGCATTAATTATTCATTATTCACTATTCATTCAAAAAACAGAAAGCATGACGGCTCTCTTACGAGAGCCATTAATGTTATCGACTTACCGGCTAATCGGCGGAAAGCAATTATCTATATTATCAACAGGACAGCAAGAACCAATGGGCGAATCGGGAGAAGTAACGTCTGGATCAAATTCTTCACCTGCGCAACAACCATTCGCATCGGGCGGGGTGCCATCTTCACACATTTTCTCGCTTTCTTCAATAGTGGGCGTGGATTCAGCTTCGACTATTTCGGCTACATGTTCAGCAACTTCGGTGGTTTTGGACTCGTCATACCCCAGTATTTCTGGTTCTTCCGCTGGAACTGGCTGGTCGTAACTTGGCTCATAGTTCCCGACTTCCAGCGTGTCTTGATATTCGGTTTCTGGTTCTGGCATCGGGTATGTTTCCGGTTCCGATATCAGGGGTACTTCCGGTTCATCCGAACTTATCGGTTGTTCTTCATCAAATACGTGTTCGGTGGCGGTTTCTTCATTTGTCCATACTTCGTCGGATGAAATGGTGGATTCGTTATGTATCGTGTCGCCGTCAAGGAAAGGATTTCCAATATCGGGTTCTTCAATTTCAACAGTATGGTCGTTTGAAACGGCTTTGGCCGAAGCCAGATTATTTCTTTGTGTTTCATCAGTTCTTTCACTGACAATATCGCTGGTGCCAAGAATATTCGGAACACCATCTGCCACATTATTTTGATAAAGCCACAGCGTCAGTATCGACAATGCGATAAGGATGGCCAGCATAAGATAATACATGCTGCCCGGTCGGTGTTTGTTTACATTCATTACCGGGATTTCTGTTCCTGATGCGGGTGTGGGGCGCAATATCGGTGCCGGTGCATGTGTTGGCGGCGGTGGTGGTGCCGCATGTGTCGGTGGTGGCGGGGTTGGATTGCCGACTGGTGTTTCGTTATGCGCCGGTGCATATACAGCCGGTTGCACGGCATCTGTTGCCGCCGATTCGTATGCCGGTGTGGACGGTCTGTTTATCACTGGCGGGGTAAGCGGCGGTGGAACAAATACACCATCGTTCTGTGGATTGTGAGTAACAGGTTCCACAGGGGTCGAATTAAATTCGATTGGCTTGAACGCGGTTGATTCATCTATAATATCTGGGTCTGTTGTGAACAGTGGCTTTACTTCATCCGACATTTTATCGACCTTTGGTTTGTTATTATCCAGTGCCGCCAATTGGGCGCGCGCCGCATCCGCATCCGCAATCGCATCTTCCAATCTTGCACGCGCCCGGCGCAGCCGCGCTTCGGCCCGTTTCTGTTTTTCTTTTGCTGCATCTATGCGTGCACTGGTGCGTAATATCTTTGCAGCGGATTCTTTTGTTGGTTCTTTTCCGACTTTGGATTTTTGTTGTGATAGTTTGCCTTTTAATAATTTTATCTGCAAATCCAGATTTTCTATTGATGTTTCTGTGCCGGTAATGGTATCGGTGGCAATCCGAATCTGTTCGTTCGCCGCTATCAGACGCATATTTGCAAGACGTGCCGCCGCCCTATTCCGAAAATCCGATAATTCGTGTAATGCATCGTCCATCGGTGTGCCCGACTGATGGGCGTTGATTATTTGGTTATATATATCCAGTCCTTCGTATTCAATATCCAGCTTTTGGTATTTATTGTCTTTTTTTGGACGTATGGTTTCAAGGTTTGCATGATAGTCACGGGTCAGTATATCGTCCCATTTTCGATTCTTGTCCACAGAATCCGGATTTATGACCAGCAATGTATTCGGTGTCCGCTTGTCCGGGGTTTCGTCCAGGATAAAGATCAGTCTATGCGCATCGTCATAATATGCGGTAATGAAAAGGTTCGATTCCGGAATATGAAAATGTTCGGGTGAAAGACTTCCGCTGCCTGTTGCCGCAAAAGACAGCACGGGTACCATGTCTTCGTGCTCTTCTGCCAGTTTTATGTCCGGTGAAAGATAGTCTTCTCTCTTTTTCACTTTATCTCCCGCTGTTTACTTTTTCTTTGGCGGTTGCATCTGATACGCTTGCAAACAGTGCTCGTAACAATAGGGTTTTCCGACAAATGCCTGTTTTCCGCAAAAATGAAAGCTTTCAGAATCCGGATCACCAATGGGCCAGCGACATTGATCCGGGCGTAATGCCGCCATTTCCAACGAATGTTGTATAATTCGTTGATGCATAGCCAGTGTTTTGGAATTGGATTTTATGGTTGGAACTTTTGGTGCGGGCTTTACCACGGTTACAACTGTTTTACCTTTCGGTGTTGCCCCCACCTTTACCGATTGTGCGGTCTTTTTTCCATCGGATGCTTTCTTTGCCGGTGTTTCTGTTTTTGTGGGCTTTTTCTTTACGGGCGATGCGGGTTTTGTTTTTTTCACTTCGACCTTGTTTTTCGGATTTGCCTGGGACTTTGCGTTCCAGCCCAAACGGTTAAGCTTTCCCACCACGGCATTTTTAGACATGCCGATTTTCTTGCCGATTTCCGCGGTAGAAAGCCCGCGTGATAAAAAGGTTTTCATCTTATTCAGTACAGCCGGGGTCCATACATTGCTTGCCATTTTATTTCCTTTCATTACTTATGAAAAAAATTGTAGTATAAAAACGAATCGGGAATCAAGGAGAAAATAGGTAATTATCCTTTTAAATCACCATGTGGATAGCAACCGGAAAATGGGCATTTTTTTGAATTAAGCGCAAAATACGAAAAGGTCGGTCATTCCCGCCTTTTACCTTTGCCCGGCAGACAGGACAGTGATAAATGATTATCTTGCAAGCTATTTTGTTTATATTCGCGTTATATTGCGCGATCATGATGTCAATTACGGATTGGCGCGAGCGTATAATTCCCGATGTGTTTTTATTTCCGTTTTTGCTGACTGGAACGATATTGGTTGCATTTGATGCCCTTCCCTGGATTATGGGCGGGATTACGGATAGTGCCATTGCCGCAGTAACAGGATATAGCCTGGCCTTTGTATTGAATATTCTGTTTAAAATAAAAGCAAAAACCGAAAGCAAATCACATCGCAACCCATCTCACGCCCTGCGCCTTGCACCCCACGTCCACGATCCTATTGGTATGGGGGATATTAAATTATTGGCGGCGGGGGGATTATGGCTTGGCGTTACAGGCCTGTCGATAGCACTTGTGGCGGCTTGCGCGACCGGATGGATTTGGGGTCGTTGCAAAGGCCAGAAATTTGTACCTTTCGCCCCTTTCTTTTTCACCGGCGCAGTACTGTCAATAATTGTTATGATGGTGTGGCGGATTTGATGTGTCCCCCCAGATTTTCTCGAAAGTGTAAACCTGTAGTCTATTACTCTTATCTAGTATATAAGATATCCTTTTAATAGCCTTTTCCACTGACATATCTTGCATATTGATTAATCTCTTCTGGTGTCAATTTTTCTAATAGTTTTTTATATTCATCCGAATTTGCAGTACTCAATGAATCCAATACATTGAACGTCTTATCAAGATTTTTATTACTATTTCCATCTGGATTGATAGTTACACTTGAGGGGGGGATTGCATTTATATTACCACTATTATTTCTATTTTTATATTTTATACCACCGTATATAAGGGCGGCAGGCAACAAACCAATTAACGTTACGTTTTTTACAATCCGTCCCAAAAGCTTTCTGGTTTTTTCAATCCTTTCAGCAGCCTGTTCTAGTTTACCTTTGGTGGTAGTTGGTACAGGTTGCGGTTTTGC
This sequence comes from Alphaproteobacteria bacterium, assembly GCA_009777955.1. Lineage (GTDB taxonomy): Bacteria > Pseudomonadota > Alphaproteobacteria > Rs-D84 > Rs-D84 > WRKW01. The sequence continues at coordinate 18,396 of WRKW01000011.1, forward strand.
AAGTTCTTCCAACTCGGCCAACAAATCTTGCTCATCTTGGCTCAGTTGGCCTTGTGGTGTACCTCGCAGTTGTTGCCGTATTTTTTCCAGCTCGGGTGAAAGTGCTGATGCCCTGGTTGTTGCCATTTTATACTCCTTTGGGTTTATTAAATTCTGTTTAAGCTTATCTTGGTGCGACAACATACGTTAGTACAAGCTTCATATTCTTTGTACACTCATATTTATTACCACTTTCCTCCATCTCGCAAATTTTTTGAATTATGCCGTAATTTAGTCTACAAGTTTGGCTGTCTTCCATTTTATAATAATTGGATATTAGTGAATTTACAAATGTCGATGCATCCTGTTGTGTTCTAAATGAGATCGGCTCACCTTTGTGCGCATAAGATAACAAATTTTTACCAAATTCGAAAAAATAAGGACCTTTCAGGCTTGAAACTCCTATGGTATAATATTCATCAGCAGCCAAGGATTTAACTTGTTCACCAGCTATGTGAATTAAAGACTGCCTTAATCTATGTATGACACCAGACAATCCTCTGCTACCGGGGTCATACGGGGCAAGAGCACAATAATAACTTGATGCCGGCTTTCGCATAGGTACAATGTGTGGAACTAATATTTTCTCAGTAGCTTTTCCCTGATCGATAATTATAGGCTCCGTAACAATTGTATCAACTCCCAGCCATATATAAAACTCATTAAACAAAGTAAATATTTGTCGATTTCTTCCATCTTTTAATTCTGCTAATTTTTCAACTTCCGCTTTATAATCCACTGCTGACTCTTCACACGATAAATCTAGCGATATTGGCAATAGGTCATTTCCATATACAATAAAAAAACGTTCGTTTTTATAAACGCCGTTATATTTTGCACATCGCTGTTCATTACAGAACACTGTTTGGACTATATCAATATAACTAGCTCCATTATTATTCTTTCTATTAAGATCATCTTCAGATTTGACACCCAAGCCATGCAATGTGCTATGCAGTATTGTTTCACAATCATCATCAGCAAGGGCATGATTATTTAAACAAATTAGTGGCAAAATGATAAAAATTAATTTAAAAAGAATATACTTCATTTGCATCGTTCTCTTGTTTATAGGCAACAGTCAAAAACTAGTTGAGCATTCACCAAAGGTGAGGATTGTTGGCATATATACTTAGGAAAACTGGCTACTATACCTGCCGAAACATTACAGGCTCTGACCGCACCACTACATAGAGTAGTGTCTGGTCGTACTACAGTACATGTGTTATCATTCGCATCAGCGGAATCAACGTGTCTACCAATCGATCCACACCAGCATCGCCGTTCCACCCCCCCATTTGGCGGCGGCGGCGGTATTACTGGTGGTGGTGGCGGCGGCGGACAATTTGCCTTTCTTACTTCTACTGGTATATAGCATCTATCAGCAGCCTCGTCATCATCTTCACTTCTAAATTCATCAGGTGCCGGATTGCCAGTAGGAATATCATTTCTAATTATATCGTAAACATCATATTGAGTTCCTGTCGGAGCCCCCGGTTTACATTTTTCAGCCTCTGATTTTCTTGTCTCTTCGTCTGCCAGCTTACGTCTTTCAATTTTACAGTCTTCCCTGAACTCCTTACACCATTTACAATAGTTCATTTCTTTCATGTGGGCTAGTTCCGCTTTTTCCCTGTCCCGTCTTTGTTCATTCGTTTCTATGTCGAAATTAGTCCTGTAAGCACAGTTTTCGATACATTTTCC
>WRKW01000012.1 GCA_009777955.1 Alphaproteobacteria bacterium
TCCGACCACCGATTTTCGTTATCCGCCGCAGGCGCGATTAAGAAAATCGAGTGCCACCCGTAGCCTTGGCGTAGGGTGGCGAAATGAATTTGGGTAAGGGAAAGTTAGCAACTAATTACTGACCGACGAATCCCTTGCCGCCGCAAAAGCATTGCTGAAAAGGTGAAAGTACAATGAAAACCAACATCAAATCTTTTCTCAAAGCAAAATTGTCGATTGAAGACAAGGCTCCGGCCACCCCGGGAATAATAATTTATGAAGAAAAATTGCCAAAGAATTTCGAGCTGAATTTGGAAAATATTATGAAGCTCGGACTCTCTGGCGGATATAACCCGGACAGCCATACAATAACTGTCGGTCGCGTCGTTTTGCATAAATCGCAACAAGGAAACGAAAAACTCCAAAAAGTCGTCGACGCGATAAATAAAAATCTGGCGGAACCGGTTGACTGGCACGAACATCATCATGCTAAAACAGAACGGTATCGCAAGAATTTGATAACCCTGGGCAGATTCGACGAGGCACGGGTTTTTATTCACTTTGAACTCTCTGCGCGCGTCGCTCAATTATTGAAACTGAGGCGCGATTTCAAACTCGGACTGTCCGACGCGGATTTGGAAGTCTTGAATCTGTCTTATGATAACGAGTATTTTAAGATGCCTTATTGGATTTGGCTCCGCAAACAGACGAAATTGGACAAGGTTCCTTCGGCGGAAGAAGCGAAAGAATTGTTGGACGGCGCGTCACATCTTTATCCGTGGCAGCTCATTAACTGGGATATATTGTGGCACTATAAAATGCCGGACGCCATAATAAAACGGCCTTTTATCGCCGCAAAGAAAAAGATAATGCGGAAACTGGGTGTGCCGTCGCGGTCGTACGATGAAACGATAGAACGTCTTTATGATTTTGATATAGACGGAGAAAATTTCAATCTATTCGAATCCTTACCGCCGGAACGCCGGGATAAATTGATAAACGGAGTGATTAAAGTCGTTTCGCGAAACCTGAGAAAACCTGCGGCGTTCAACAAAGCCGTTTCAAAAGACCGGTAAAAACAAACTGCAACCAAGGGTCGCCCACAGGACAGAAAATCCACTATTTAACACTATCTATAAAATTTGACTTTTTGCCCGCCAAAAAAGGAGAATTCTATGGCAAAGCTTGCAAAAAGCAAAATACGCGCCGTACATCCCAGCGGGCGCAACAAAACTTATCATTGGATCAATTCCGCCGCCAAGATTCTGTATGCCGGAACCAAAGCCATTGTGTGAAGGTGATGTTGATTGGTATTACGGGTCTAATCGGAACGGACTTTGGAAATTATTGGGCTCTGGGGCCAAGGGCAATTACGGCAATTTCTTGGAAGCTGAAAAAGCGGTATTCGTGCCGACCTATTAATAAAATAAAAATCAATCGTGGTCAGACACCACAGTTGATATTTGCCATTGCGAACTATAATCAAAAATCCACAAAGCTGTCCGCTGAATTGGACAGGATGGTTTTACCGGATAATTTGGACGTGAAATTCTCAGTCTCGTCATTCATGGGTTATGGCCTGTATGACGAGGGCATGAAGAGTTTGAAAGAGTTCCGGGCAATCGTTAAATAACTTGCTATCCGACCACCGATTTTCGTTATCCGCCGCAGGCGCGATTAAGAAAATCGAGTGCCACCCGTAGCCTTGGCGTAGGGTGGCGAAATGAATTTGGGTAAGGGAAAGTTAGCAACTAATTACTGACCGACCATCCGCTTTTGCTTACGCTAAAGGATTTGATCCTGTAATTGACATAAAGACGGCAATCTATTACACTTCGGACATGAATATTAAAATCCAATATATTTTTTTGACTGTGATGCTGTTGTTGGGTGGTTGTGCGAAAGACGTTATGACCGGCAAAAGCACTATGGCTTTTATTCCCAATAACCAGCTTTTTTCTATGGCGGACGAACAGTACTCGCAGACGCTTGCCGATAAAAAGGTTGTGACAAACACGCCGGAAGCCGAAATGCTTTTGCGTGTCGGATGGAAACTGGTAAGGGCTGCAGAAAAATGGGTTACCGCCCAGGGATCGCCAAACCATTTTAAAGATTATAAATGGTCATTTGCTTTGATAGAAGATAAAAGCATAAACGCATGGGCTATGCCCGGGGGCAGAATAGCATTTTATACAGGAATTCTTCCTGTCACACAAAACGAATCCGGAATTGCGGTGGTAATGGGTCACGAAATCGCCCATGCGATTCTTAACCATGGGCAACAACGCATGAGTGCCGGATTGCTTCAACAAGCTGGCATGATGGGAACCTCGATAGCATTGGGAAGCAGCAGGATGTCGCCGGAAATGCAGTCATTGTCGATGACCGCGTTTGGGGTTGGATCGAATGTTTTCGGCACACTGCCTTTCAGCCGCCGTCACGAAGACGAAGCCGATCTTTTGGGGCTTAAACTTATGGCTATCGCGGGTTATGATCTGCACGAAGCGGTAAGATTCTGGGAACGCATGAATGATCTTGGCGGTGGTGGTGGCCCCGCATGGTTAAGTACACATCCGTCCCATAAAGACAGGATTAAAAATCTTCAAAATTCGATTCCAAAGGCAAAAGAAGCCGCTGCACGATTCGGGGCTTAAGTCCGCGTGCAAAATTCGGTTATCCATTTGCCGAATTTTTCCAATTCCAGAATTTCGATAAATTCGTCTTTTATATGTGCTTGTGATATGTTGCCCGGACCGAATACGACAGTGTTGATTCCGCGTTTTTCAAAGAAACCAGCCTCGGTTCCAAAACTTGCCTTGGTATGATTACCGGGAAACATCTTTATAAAATCCGATTCGGTGTTTGCAGAAAAACTTTCAATATTGATCTCTGTTTTTAATACTATGCCACAGGATTTGTCCTTGTCTTTTATCTTGTGATCCAATTCATAACAAAATTGCATGATGCTTTCGTTAAATCCGCGGATATCGTCATCTGGAATATACCTAAGCGCACAGGTCAGTTCTGCCGTACCCGGAATTTTATTTACCGCATCGCCGGCATTCAATGTTCCAATATTCATGGTTGATCGATCTGGTGAAAACCCCGTATCACGCGCATATCCAGCAGAACGGTTTTTGAATTCGCTTTGCAGTTTCTCGTAAATTTTGACTATATATTCTGATGCATCCACGCCAAGTTCGGGCTGTGCAGAATGAGCCGTTTTTCCTGTCACGCATATCCGGCAAAGGTATACGCCTTTATGCGCGACAACAGTTGAAAGTCCTGTCGGTTCCATGACTATACAGCCCGCTGGTGGATGGCCGAATCCGGCATCCAAAACCCGGCCGATGGCGTGGACTTTGCTTTCTTCATCATGTGTCAAAGCGATGTGGAATGTGCGTCCGCTGGACTTCAATATGTCCACATGTGCCAACAAGACTGCGATTGCCCCTTTCATATCGGTTGTCCCGCGCCCATAGGCGCGGGATCCCGATAATGTCAGCTTGTGTGGTGGAACACTCCATTCGTCTTTTTCTGCCGCGACCGTATCCAAATGACCGGAAAATATTATGCCCGGTGTCGATGGATTTCCGATTGTTGCGACTATGCTTGCGCGTGCGCCATTTTCTGACATGATAATGCGTGTATCCACACCGGAGTTATGCAAAACAGTTTGGACGAAATTGACGGCTTCCATTGTGTCATGCGTCGTGGTTGTATCTATGGATATAAGCTGATCCAAAATTTTAAGAGTACGATTTATCATTTGCGAACCTTTTGAATTATATTGGATTTGTTCAGCAGCCATAAATTCAATATGACTTCATCTTTTTTCATGACCCAAACTTGCGAGTTTACGGATTCATCTTTCATTTTGTCGTCGTTTCGATAGTGTTCACCGACTGAAATGGTATAGCTTCCTATATTCCTTGCGCCCAACCGCATGAAAAATTTTGGCGACACTTCATATCTGTCCAGCGTTTCTGTAATCAGCCAGTCGGCCGATTCCAACATCTTTGAACAGGCAATATCATATATGAATCTTGATCCCAATCCATGTCTTTGGTAATCGGGATGTATATATATGGTGTTTATGTTTCCTATGATAGTATCTTTGAAATCGTTAACACCGATACTTGCTTTCCGAAGCAGGGGCAGGATGTGCCCGTCGTACTTTTCGTTGGCAACACTGGCCAGGCATACCCCAGCGATTTTTTCTGTTGCCGAATTTTGTGCGACAAGTGCCCTGTAAAGATCCGGATAATCGATGGAATTCTGAATCTGGTTTTTCCAAAATTCTGTCAGATTATGCACCGAAAAATGCCTGTCTGCATCTGGAAGTATTGTATCGTATGCTTTGTTTGCAGCGATACTGTGGGTTGTTGCGGCGCATTTGGCATCGCGCGGCACTGCTTTTCTTATTATCATTTTATTTGCCTTTGATTATTATCTGATAGTATTTTTAAAAATTTTAAGATTGTTCAATTTCCAAAAATATCCATTGAACGAACGCGTATCAAACGCGAGAATGTAAAGCTGGCCTTATACGGGCCAAAAAAATCGAAAGGAAAAGAAATACGCGCAACGCTGTATGCTTGACATGTCCGGCACTATAAAACTTTGAAAAATGCTTGTCAAGCAGTCTGTTGACTTTATTCAAGAGTCTGCTAGAATCCCGGCGCAAATAAAGGAGAAAATAACCAATGGCTATCATAGATGAAATAATTAAATTCAATAACGAATTTGTAGAAGAAAAAAGATACATTCCATACATTTCCGAACGACTTCCGAAAAAGAAATTGGCGATTTTATCATGTATGGATACGCGTTTGACACATTTGTTGCCGGCGGCACTGAACCTGAAAAACGGGGAAGCGAAAATCATAACAAACGCCGGTGCATTGGTTACCCATCCTTTTGGCAGTGTCATGCGCAGCCTTTTGGTTGCTGTATACGGTATGTCTGTTCGGGATATAATGGTAATAGGACACACCGATTGCGGTATGGAAAATCTGGATTTGCAAAGCCTTGTAAAAAAAATGGAACAATGCGGAATATTTCCGGATAAAGTAAATATCTGCGAGTGCAATACTGACCTGCATAAATGGTTGCGGGGATTCGACAATACCAATATGTCCGTCACAGCAAGCGTTGATATGATAAAAAAACATCCCCTTATGCCCAAAGACATCACCGTTCGCGGATTTGTGATGGATATAAATACGGGTGGGCTTTCCGAAGTTTAAAAATTGATTTGGTTTCCCATAAATTCGGATTTGAGTTCTTTTTTGTTTATGCTAACTTACTATTATGTTAAAGTTTCAGCGGGCTATTTTATGCTTTTGTATTCTGCGTGTGTGTACGCCGGGGACGTTTGCACGTGTGCGGCAAACCGTATGGCGGTGGATATTGCTGTCAAAAGGTTCCAGACGTATGTCTGGTATTATAACCATAGGTGCAGATTCGCGGGCAAAAATTGCTGATTGGGCATTAAAGGAATTTTTCGAAGCCCCGATGGATTTCAACATAATTCTTCATATTTTGGGCGGTGATGAATTTTATGAACGGAATAAGCGCGATGTTGCAAGACTGGAAAAAGAAACGGGTCGCAGGGTAATGGATTTATGGGATACCGATCCGGTATTTAAAAAATACCCGCATTTGCGTGGACTTGCGCGGAATAAAGAATTTGAAACAATGTGGGCAAAGCAAAGGCAGAGATAGGATTGGGCTGTCAAAGTCAATAATTCCATGGATAATGTCATTGCGAGTGGTCGAAGACCGCGAAGCAATCTTTTCTAACATTTCGTGTCATTGCGAGTCACGCCGTCAGGCGGACGAAGCAATCGTTTCCGATATTTCGTGTCATTGCGAGTGGTCAAAGACCACGAAGCAATCTTTTATAACATTTCGTGTCATTGCGAGTGGTCAAAGACCAAGAAGCAATCTTTTATAACATTTTGTGTCATTGCGAGTGGTCAAAGACCAAGAAGCAATCTTTTCCAAAAGGGGAAGTATAAGAATTCCATTGCCTGGAAAGATTGCTTCGTCCGTCACCGCAAGCGGTGACGCGACTCGCAATGACACGGAATGCCCGGAAAGATTGCCTCGCCACTTTGTGACTCGCAATGACACGAAATGTTATATTGGAATACAATTATCCCCATAGTATTGCCATGACGGCTCTTTTAAAAGAGCCGTTAGAATGCGTTTACTTTACATGACTAAATAAAAATTGACCTTTGTCATGGCATATGGTATAATATACCCAAAGGAGAGAGTATCATGAATACATTTAACAAAACTATAAAGCTAACAAGCATCCTTGCTGTATTAACGATTATCCCATTGCATAGGTCTATTGCCGCTGTTGCGTGTATAGCAAGGCCGAAGCCCAATAGTCCGACGAGTTGTCCACCTAATGGCAGAACCCAGTGTCCTGCTAATGGTCCCCTTGGTAATTCCACAAATCTTGATTGCGCCAACCTATCCCTTGGGGATTGGAAATTAACGAATTGTACCGGAAGTAATGTATCTGAGTTCAGTGGCACAAGCATGTGTTCAAGCACAAGCGGAAGCAATAACCAACCTGGCAATCCTGTTGCAGATAATGGCAGATATTGTTGGTGTAAAATAACCAGCGTTCCCGGATTTACTGTCTATTCGACGAGATGGGTTTTAAGGAGCTCCCACGCCTTTCAGAACGTGTGCACGAATAGCTGCGCGCTCGATTGCTCGGAGCCCGCCCCGAGTGCTTCCCCCTTCCGGTCGGCGCTGTTTATGGGTGTCGGCCTTTGAAGTCATTGTGGTTTAATGTCATTGCGAGTGGTCGAAGACCGCGAAGCAATCTTTTCCAAAAGGGGAAGTATAAGAATTCCATTGTCTGGAAAGATTGCTTCGTCCGTCACCGCAAGCGGTGCCGCGACTCGCAATGACACGGAATGTCTGGAAAAGATTGCTTCGTCTGTCACCGCAAGCGGTGCCGCGACTCGCAATGACATCAGGCTGCAATGACACGAAATGTTATATTGGAATACAATTATCACCATAGTATTGTCACTCCTGTAAAAGTCAAAAATTTCGTGGACAGATTTGTATAATTATTACATAAAATTTTGTGGGTTTACGTCGATTTTAATTTTAATGTTTGCGGGTATCTTGACTTTTGATAGCCATGCGGTAATTACGGGCTGTAACGCGGCACGTTCCGATCCGCTGACCAGAAATCTCATGCGGTACCAGCTTCTTATTTGGTATATCTGCGCCGGAATAGGCCCCATGATGCGCGCGCCATCGGATATAAGTTTTGGTGCGGCGGCGGCCAAATCCGCACAGAATTTCTGCAACACAGATTCTTTTTCCGATTCGATTATAAGTGCGATAAGCTGTCCGTACGGCGGCATGCGTGCCGCCCGTCGACCCGCCAAATCCATATCCATTAATTTATCGCGGTCGCCAGCGACGATCGCTTTTAATACCGGATGTTCCGGCTGGTATGTTTGTAATAATACCCGGCCGGGTATCGCCCCGCGCCCCGCGCGCCCCGCTACTTGGAATAATTGTTGAAAAGTTCGTTCTCCGGCACGAAAGTCCGTTCCAAAAAGACCCATGTCCGAATCGATTACCCCGACCAATGTCAAATTTGGAAAATGGTGTCCTTTTGCCAGAATCTGGGTTCCTATGATAATATTCAATTCGCCGGATTCCATTTGTGCGACCAGACGTTCCAGGGCTTGACGGGACATCATGGTATCGCTGGAAACTATTGCGGTTCGTGCATTTGGCCATCTGGCCGCGACTTCTGCCGCGATTTTTTCAACCCCTATGCCGGATATGGAAAGTTCCTTTGTTGCGCACTCTGGGCAAATTTTTGGTATTTCGGCGGTTCGTCCGCAACAGTGACATAACATCCTGTTTATTTTTTTATGCAGGGTCATACCGATGCTGCAATCAGGACAGTCGGCGTGCCAGCCACAGGTCTTGCATTGTATAATTGGTGCGAATCCGCGGCGATTAATGAACAGCATGACTTGCTGTCCCGCCGCAAGGGTTTCGGAAATAGCCGAACACAGTGTCGGCGAAATATGACCGGGGTTTTTCGGAAAAGATACTTGTTGCGCAACTGCGATCGAATCCGGGCATCCAATATTTTTAATTTTTCCACTCATGTTTGTAAAAATACTTGTTTCATTTTTATTTTTCCAGTGCCAATTTCTTTATTATAGTATTGACAAATGGAGTTTATGTCTTATAATTAAGTTAATTAGTATTCGTGAAATGGTTTTGCGAATGGCAAAATGCAACCTGTAAAGGAGAAAAAGATGATACACGAAACAGAAAATGCGCCGGAAGCACCAAAAGCCCCAATAATAGAACACAATATGGGATATAAAGTATTGTCGATAAGTAACGATTGTGAAAAAAGGCTGATTGACGAAACGATTGTATCAAATGATTCCGGATATTCTGATCGCTTGGTTGATCATGTGTGCGTTGCCAACATGGAAGACAGTAAATATCTTATTTACAGTACCGGACATCTCAGCGCGGGAACCGGAAAAAAACTGGTCGAACCTTCAAGTAAAAGGGCAAAATTTGTTATCAATTCGGCCCGTGAACTTGATGGATTGGCAGAAATTTATCAAAAATATTTACTTCCGGATGGAAACGAAGTTTATAAAAAAATATCGGATTCTAATTACGAACGCGGAAAATTGCATGGAACGTATGTAATATATGATGAGGTTGGTGCTGTGATAGAAATCGGAAATCATGACAGGGGAAAAACGCATGGGGAAATCAAGTTTTATGATGGCCTTGGTATTGTGAAAGAGATTAAGAATTATAATAAAGGTATTCTGACTTTGAACAAAATTGATAACAAAGTTATTTATTATGATGAACATGGTTTAGAAATAAAAATAGATTTTCTGGATGAATCCGGGAATGTGAAAAGGACAAAGAGCAAAGAAGAGTTTATAAAAGAACGTATGGACAAAATCATGCTGGAACGCGCAACCGAAAAGAAATTGGTTGTTGCAGAAAAAGTAAAGCGACAGGCAGAATTAGAAAGCGAGAAACAAGAATCGGAAGATATTGAAGAAAAGAAAAAGCAAATAATGTCCGGATGGGAAAAAAGACGTGCAGAATTTAAAAAAACAACCCGGTATAAGCTTAATATAGCGACCATTGCGACCCAGATACCGACCTTTTTATATGGTCTTTACGATGGGGCAAGTGATGAAAATAGTGATTTTTTCATAAAGCCTGTAAATTCCATTGGCATAAAACCAAAACACTGTGCTGGTGGGTATGGTTTTTCGATTGGCCATGCGATAATGTCGGGGTTCAATAAAAAAATATGGCACAAGCTTAACATAACAAGTCTTTTGGCCAATATACCTTCTGAGTTATGTAGTTTTTACGACATGGTACGTGACGGGGAAGAGTATCTTTGTGTCGAATCTGTCGATTCGGTTGGTATCAACACGGAAAAATACGTTGGCGCACCCGGTTATTCAATTGGCTATGCGATGACAAGCGTTTGTCTTTATCCATTTATAAGGGGTATCAAAGAATCTAAACCGAAAAAGCAAACAACCGGTGGCAATAAGTTCGGAAGTTATCTTAAAAATACCGAATGCACACCAACGAATATTGTCCGCAAAACACTTTGCATGCCACAGTATTTCACAGGTGCCGCCATCGGTTTATTGCTTAACGCGGGTGAGAAAATCTTTGTGGCAAAGTATAATCGCACACGTTGCAAATAATACCGGGTAAAATAAAATCCGCTATGGCGGATTTTTTTACCGCCAAAAATTAAAAACAGTTCTATATCTGTACATAATTTTCTATACTTGATTTCTTAAAAAGTTTGTCTATAATGTATATACAAAGCCGATGAGCCGATAACAACGGTTAGGCGAAAGAAGAACGGTGGCGGGGATCCCCGCGCTTATTAGAACTTTCCGGGTATGCCCGTCACAGCAGAAAATCTCTTTAACGGCCGGCGTGCCAGCGAGAGATGAAAAGGCACATTCGGCGACGAATGGGCAAAACAAGGTGGCACCGCGCCACGCTATATCAATTCTGATATGCGTTGCGTCCTTGTGTTCTTACTGCATCTATATGCATACAACACAAGGGGGCGCAAAATGAAAAAAGTAAGAACGCATATCGCCAAAATCCAATCGGGCGAAAAAGTAACAATTGCTGGACACGTTCAAACCGTACGTGTGCAGTCGGCTGTCGTATTTATAATCATTCGTGATATAACGGGTACGATTCAATGCGTGATTGAAAAGACGCATCCACAATTTGAAATTGCAAAATCAATCTCTGTGGAATCTGTTCTTGAAATTACTGGCTCTGCGGTAACTATGCCGGGGGGCGGTGTTGAAATACAAATCGAATCCGTGACAGTCCTGTCGATGGCCGAACAGTTGCCGATCCAAGTAACTGGCAGGGGGGCAGAAACCGTTTCCAGTGAAGTTGCACAGGATTGGCGGTTTCTGACGTTGCGCCGTGAACGTGATGCAACAATTATGAAAACGTTGTCTGCGATAACAACAGGATATCGCGAAGCGTTGTTGCAATCGGGCTTTACGGAAATTTTTACGCCGAAACTGATGGGAACACCATCAGAGTCACACGCCGAATTGTTCAAAATGGAATATTTCGGCGGCACGGCATACTTGGCGCAATCTGCCCAGTTGTACAAACAGATGGCGGTTGCGGCGGGACTGGAACGGGTGTTTGAAATATCCCCGACGTTTCGCGCAGATCCATCGTTCACAACACGGCATGCGACCGAGTTCATAACGCTTGAATGCGAAATGGGATATATAGGATCGTTTGATGAAGTCATGGAAACCTTAGAGCGTGCGATTGCGTATATGCTGACATCGGCACGAAAGGCGTGCGGGTCAGAAATTAGAAAGCACTTCGGCTTGTCTGATTTTCAATTGAAACGCCAGATCCCGCGCATAACAATGCACCGGGCGAAACAAATTTGTGCCGAAATGGGTGTAACATCGGACAGGGCGGATTTGTCGCCGGCCGAAGAACGTGCTGTTTGTGAATATGTCGAAAAGGAAATGGAAAGCGAGTTCGTATATATAACAGAATATCCATGGGAATCACGGCCTTTCTATCACAAAAAAGGCATCAGTAGCGAAACGGGAAAGCCAATATCGGTCAGTGCCGACTTGCTGTATAAAGGCATAGAGCTGACCACCCTGGCACAACGTGAAGAGTGTTACGAAACCCTGTGTAAACAATGTGCTGAAAAAGGCTTGAAACAAGAAGGTCTGCAATGGTATCTGGATTGTTTCCGTTTCGGTATGCCGCCGCATGGTGGTTGGGGCATGGGGTCAGAGCGATTTGTGAAACAATTGCTTGGCCTTCCATCGTTGCGTGAAGCCCAATTCCTGTTTCGTGGTCCATCACGGTTGATGCCGTAAACCGGTGATATGGCGGTTAAAAGTATGCGTTTTTGTGGTTTACAAGACGGTATTTGCCGCTGAATATACGGGATACAGAAATCAAAAATACAAAACAAAAACCCGCAGTCCCTTTATGAATGCGGGTTTTAATTTTATGTTAAACTATTTTTCAATATGGCTCCGGTCGTTCTTTCCGCATATCGATTAATTCTATCCTGGGCATGGTTGCACCACCGAATCTGGATAAAAGTCGGGAATGCTTGTATGCGCCATCCATGATTTTTTTAACTGTTTCTGCGGATGGTGTCGCCGATGCCAGAATTACCGGAAAATTTGAAATAGATCCGCGCAGAATCGCCATATCCCGCGCATGATAGTTCCCCATATCTTCTTGTTTATATGAAGCGTCATGTTCTTCATCAACCACGACCAGACCCAAATCACGCCAGGGTAGAAACAGGGCCGATCTGGTTCCGACTATGATTCTGATGTTCCCGGTTGCAACGCCGCGCCATATATCGCGCCGTTTTGCAGATGTCAGATTGGAATGCCATACAATGGGTGTGGCACCAAACCGACTTTGAAAGCGGGACATGAATTGTGCAGTCAATGCGATTTCCGGCATCATAAGCAGAACAGATTTGCCCGATGCGTACGTTCGCCATGCTGTGTCAAAATACACCTGAGTCTTACCGCTTCCTGTGATGCCGTCAAGAACATGAACCGTGAATCCGTCCAGTGAAATCGAATCGGCGGCGGACTGTTGCTCGGTGTTCAAAATGACAGATCCGGTGTCAAAATAATTGTCGGTTACCGGTTGTCGAATGTTTATTTTTTCACTTGTTTGTTCCAAAATTCCATTCTTTATCATGGTTCGCACTACCGATGGTGATACGTGGGCTATGTTCTGGATATCGATTTGTGACATGGGTTCGTTATCGTTTGATGCAAATGCGTCTGCCACGGACTGACGCTGATCTGTCATGCGTATTTTTTTATCATGTGCGGCGTATGCGAACAGCGATTCGGTTTTTGGTGGCGCGAACGCTTCTGGAACATTAAGTATCAATCGCAGAACCGCACCCGGCGACATCATCGTCCATTCGGACATTTTGTAAAGCCATGCCAGATCGGTATCGGTTAACCGATAGTCGGAAAAAGGAAAAACGTTTTGAATATTCCGTATTTTTTCTGGGGGCAGGGCACTGGTGCCTGATCCGGTTATAACACCGATATATGGTCGGTTTATGACTGATACCTGTACGAATTGGCCGATTCTGGCCGGTTCGGTCAGTCGGTAATCATAACCGTTATTAATCGCATTGGGAATCAATACACAAACAATATCGCCGGGTTGAAACATGGGTTTATTATGAAAAAACTAAATGTTTTTTCCTAGCTTTTTATTTTATCTTGACAGATTTTATATTATTGCTAGTATTTGCGGGTTCATAAAAAGGAGCTTTATTATGGATTTAATGTGCGAACAGAACGAAACAATTCATTGCCTTAACACCCGGGCATGTTATACCATTGCATCAGGATGGTCGGTCAAAGAAGTAAAACAAGGTATAGCGCAAATAGGTAAAAATTATCGGTGCGCCGGCGGTATAGTCGGACTGATAAATGATGGCGAAAAGACCAGGATGTTTGGTCAGCAGCTTGTATGCAGAAATCGTATCCGTTCATGCATTCCGGTGCATTAATCGTTTTATGAACCCATATTTTGTACTGTTGCGGATAGTATTTCTATTTTCCGACCAAACATTCGGTTTGCCTGGGCAAGATACGCGCCGGTTATATCGGTGGTAATAAATATCGGCGATTCGTTTTTTGTAATGTCTTGTTCTATTTCAGGATGTCGGTGCAGATAATCGGAAAGACTTTCTTGTAATATCTCGTCCTGTGAAATTACTTCAATGTCGCATCCAAGAACTTCGCACGCCTGTTCTTTTATCAATTTCTTATAATGTGGATAATGGGTACAACCCAGTATAATGGAATCAATTCCGGTACCGGAAAATTTTTCAAGATATTCGTGTATGATTGCCGGTGCAAACTTGTCACCATCATTTTCGACCAGCGGTACCAAAAGTGGTGCCGCAACAGAATATACTTTTATCGAAGGATCTATTTTTGCCAGCTCTTCACCGTATACGCCGGAACGAATCGTGCCCTCGGTTGCCAACAGCCCGATATTACGCAGACCGCGCTGTGCCACATATTCCAATGTTGGAACTATGATACCCAGGATTCGTCTTTCCGGGAAATTTATGGGCAGATATTCTTGTTGCAGCTTTCGCAGTGCCGCAATCGATGCGGTATTGCATGCTATTATGACCAGACGGCAATCTTGCGTACGGAATAAATAGTCGATACAATTCCGGGAAAATTCATAGATAGTTTCATAAGAACGCGACCCATAGGGCACATGCTTTGTATCGCCGAAATATACAAACGGATATTGCGGCATAGCCTGTATCAATGATTTTGCTATAATAAGCCCGCCCAGCCCGCTGTCAAAAATTCCGATTTTCATTGTAATACCCTTTCTATATCCGCATCTGTCGGAATATGGTCTATGACTATATCGGGTCGAAAGTTGGCTTTGAACCAAGTGTATTGGTGTTTCATATTATGGTTGCATATTTTTATTCTCCATAAATCGATTGCAACATCGAAACTGATTTTGCCGGAAAGAAATCGTGATATTTCAAGAATCCCATCGGCTTTCATAATTGGCAGATCTGGCGACCAGTTTTTTTCTAAGATCGCGCCGACTTCTTTCAATACGGATTTCGCAAGTTCTGGCATGCGATCGGCAATTCTCTGTCGCAACAATTCGCGATCAGGCAGTATAAGAATTTTTGTTATATCATCTGTAATTACGGGTACGCGCGGGGCACTTTGCCATTCTGAAAGTGGTCGATTTGTTGCCTGGAATACTTCTATTCCGCGGGTTATACGTTGGCGATCGTTTTGGCTGATTTTGCCCGCCCAAACAGGGTCAATTTTCTGTAAATACTCATACGCAGTGGTTAAATCTTCTGTGACAAGCTTTCTTGCCGCTGTTCTTGCCACGTCCGACACCGCCGGAATAGGGGACATGCCCTCTGTAAGTGCTTTTAAATAAAAGCCCGTTCCGCCGACGAAAATCGGGGTCTTTCCGATAGCCAGGGCATCGTCATATTCCCGCCGCGCCATTTGTGTCCAGATTCCTGCCGAAAGCGGTGCATCCCCATTGGTTATAGAAAATAACCTGTATGGAATATTGCCTGTATTTCCCGCCAACGGACTTGCCGACAGGGTTTCTATCCCCTTGTATACTTGCACGCTGTCACAGTTTATTATAACCCCATTCGTGCGTTCTGCCAACGTGTGTGCGAAATCGGATTTGCCCGATGCGGTGGGTCCAGTAACTATATAGGATTTGTGTTTCATGATGGCTTATTATAAGTGACATATATTCCGATGTAAAGAATTAGTGGAATTGAGAGATGATGTCATTGCGAGCCACGCCGTCAGGCGGGCGAAGCAATCTTTTATAACATTTTGTGTCATTGCGAGTGGTCAAAGACCACGAAGCAATCTTTTCCAACAGGGGAAGTATAATAATTCCATTGCCTGAAACGATTGCTTCGTCCGTCACCGCAAGCGGTGCCGCGACTCGCAATGACATATCGCAATGACACGGAATGTCTGGAAAGATTGCTTCGTCCGTCACCGCAAGCGGTGACGCGACTATTTCGTGTCATTGCGAGCCACAAAGTGGCGAAGCAATCTTTTCCAAAAAGGGGGAGTGTAATAATTCCATTGTCTGAAAAGATTGCTTCGTCCGTCACCGCTTGCGGTGCCGCGACTATTTCGTGTCATTGCGAGTCACGCCGCCAGGCGGACGAAGCAATCTTTTCAGGCAATGGAATTATTATACTTCCCCTGTTGGAAAAGATTGCTTCGTCCGTCACCGCAAGCGGTGCCGCGACTCGCAATGACATCATCTCTCAATTCCGCTCACTTTACATGACTAAATACAAATTGACCTTTGTCATGGTATATGGTATAAT
>WRKW01000013.1 GCA_009777955.1 Alphaproteobacteria bacterium
CATTTGATAACCGTATAACGTAAATAGGTGGGGGGTATGGGGGGCGGGTACCCCGCCCCCCATAGATCCCCCCTTTTTGGGGGTGTATAAAAAGAGGTTCCCGGTTAAGCGTCGGGAATTGGCAAATCGCCGTATGCAGTGGTGTTCGTTTGTCGGTGTCGCTTCGTCGGCTTGGGTTTTCACGAACGACAACGGCGATCCGTCCAATTGCGCGAATAACTGCGCGAACAACGCCCAGAACAATTCCGACTTCCGGTCGGCGCTGTTTGCGGCTTTGTAATTTTCATTTCTGATTCAATGCACCGCCGGCAACGAAAAAATACATATCCATTTTTCTCATTATTGGATATTCTCCACCGCCTATGTGTAATGGTGTCGACAGGTTGAATTCTTCCCAATGTAAACAATAAAAGTCCAACAATCCGTTTATGCTTTTTTTACCGAAAGCTGGGCTTATTTGTTTCTGTTTCATGCCATTCTTAACGAACTTGTCATACGCGGGAACACATCCATAGGTTGCCATCAGTATTTTGGTAAGCAATAAATCATTGACCGGATATCGTGCCCAAACTTCTTTGATTTTTTTGCTGGCGGTGGTAATCTTTTCGATAAATTCCTTTCGCGATGTGCCATCACTGGTAATAACCGAATCGATATCGCGGTCTTTTGTCCACAGACTGTCATAGTCTTTGTTCAGAATTTCTTTTGTAATGCCGTCAAATACCGTGTAATCGGTCTTTAACAGAAATGTATCGCCGACATACATTCCCCAGTTGGCCAGATATGTTGCCAAATGCAACATTGGCATATCCGAAAGCTTTCCCGTTGTTTTCAAATCCCGCCGCAGGGCATCTTTGTTATCGTTAAAATAACGGTAACAGCGTTCCCATGCCAGCAACCTGTGCGGTTCTGTCTTTGCTTTTGTTCCATAAATCCTGTCGATAGAGTTCAAAATATTCATGTTTGGATTATATAATGAAAAATCGCAATAGCAAGGGCAGACATATTTTCCGATGGATTTTACGAAACCTGATGATATAATTGGCCGACTTAGCCCAAGGAGAAAAGATATGAACAGAAAGACAAGGATAGCAATCAACGGATTTGGTCGCATAGGGCGTTTGGTATTGCGTGCCGCGATTGAATCAAAACGTGATGATTTGGAATTTATAGCGGTCAATGACCTTATGCCGGTCGATCAATCGGCTTTCCTTTTGGAATATGATTCGGTTCATGGCAAATTGCCTGTGCCGGTTATTGTTGATGAAAATACTATAAAAGTCGGTGGGCATAATATTACAGTATTGGCAGAACGTGATCCAAAAAATCTGCCCTGGAAAGATTTGGACATCGATATAGTAATGGAATGTACCGGAATTTTCACCAGTGCTTCAAAGGCAAATGTTCATTTGGAAGCTGGCGCGAAACGTGTTCTGGTTTCTGCCCCATCAGATGGTGCGGATGCAACCGTTGTTTTCGGCGTAAATGATACGGTTCTGTCCCCCGATCATAGGGTTATTTCAAATGGATCCTGCACTACCAACTGTCTGGCACCCGTCGCAGCGATTCTGGACGACAGTTTTGGCATAGTAAACGGTTGGATGACTACGGTTCACGCATATACCGGCGACCAACAGTTGCTGGATAAGAATCACAGCGATCTGCGTCGTGCACGCGCGGCAGCCATGTCAATGATACCAAGCAGTACCGGTGCGGCAAAGGCTATCGGACTTGTATTGCCGAAATTGGCCGGTAAACTGAATGGAAGTGCGATACGTGTTCCGACACCGGATGTATCTGTAATAGAGTTGGTCGTGAATCTGGAAAAACCGGTGACTTTCGAACAAGTAAATGCGGCGATGAAAAGCGCGGCGGAAAGCGACCGTCTATCGGGGGTATTGGGATACAATGATCTGCCACTGGTATCGATTGATTTTGTCCATGATTCGCACAGTAGCGTATTCGACGCAACACAGACGAAAGTAATAGGCGACAAACTGCTTCATGTCACTGCGTGGTACGACAACGAATGGGGATTTTCAAACCGTATGTGCGACACCGCAACTGCGATTGGAAAATTGTTGGTTTAAAGATTCCTGGGGTGGAAGTTTGAATCATAATCCACACAGGCAGGCATACATTATTCATTTGTCCCGCGCCGATATGGAAGCATAAAAAATCCCGCCGCAGCGGGATTTTTAACTATAATGTTTTTTTAAAACAGCCCAAAGAACCATTTCTTTTTCTTCGGTGCTTCTTCTGCATCTACTTCTTCTGCCACAGCTTCCGAAGCTTTCTTGTCTTTCATACAATCACCTTTCTTGCCGTCCTTTTTCCATACTTTCATTTTCTTGCATTCTTCTTCGGACTTTGATTCCAGACATTTTGCATATTTTGCTTCTTTGTGCTTTTTGAATTCCGCCTTTTCTTCTTCGGTCATGCTTTCCCATTTTTCATCTTTTTTTGCGGCTCTTACTTTATCGCCCTTTTTTTCTTTCCATTCAGCCTTTTGTTCCGGTGTCATATTTTTGAAATCTTTTTTCTTTGCATCCATACCGGCTATCGACGCAGTAGCGAACAATACGCCGAACATGGCGGCCAGGATTGAAAGTTTTTTCATGGTTTGCTCCTTTTTTTAGTTAGCTGTGGTAACTATAGCACACATTTACCACGATTGCAAAAGTTTGTTTTCTTTTATAATTTTGGCAAGTTTTCCCGTGGGGCCATGTCCCGGAATTATTGTTGTATCACCGGGAAATTCCCGTCTGCGTAACAGTCGCATCGATTCACGCATGGCGGATTCTGATCCACCCGGAAGATCCATTCGTCCGATAGAATTATAAAATAATGTATCGCCGGTTATCAAAGTTTTTTCGGACGGTAAATAAAAACAAATGCTGCCTTTGGAATGTCCGGGGGTGGATATTACTTCGACGGACAGCCCGGGCAGAATTTCTATGATGCCGGGCACCAATGGGGCGGGGGGATTTTTCTTTACGTCGATTGTGCCGTATCCTTGCGTAAAAAGAATTGGATTGGACCATTTGATTATGGGTATGTCATCGTTGTTCATATACCATTTGCCCGGGTTGCACAATTTCGGAATTGCCGATATATGGTCGTAATGTCCATGGGTTACATAAACCGCATTCAGATTCAAACCCCGGTCGTGTAAAAGAGTATTCCAATCCGCTGCCCCCCCCCAGGGATCAAAAATCACAGCACTGGTTCCATTATCAATCAGTACGGAATTTGTAAATCCCGGTTGCATTTGGATGATTTCTATTTTTATTGTCATAATCTTTCCTTGATTTCCATAAAAAACACACTATATTATGCGTCAGTATAACATAAAAAGGGGCGCGCACCAATGCGGATGATGTAATTGTTTTGAATAAAGTTGGACTTGGGTTGCCATTGTTGGCGGCACCGGGGCAACACATCGAATAATCACAAATACCGGGGGTGTATCATGCTCTCTATATCCTTATCAAAGATTTCTTATTCACATGAAAACGGCGACGAATTGTTTGCCGATGTTTCGGCCGTGTTTACCGATGCGCAAAAGACAGCCCTTATTGGCGACAATGGTGTTGGCAAGACCACATTATTGCAGATAATCAAAGGCGATATTTATGAAACCAGTGGTGCGGTGGTACGTGGTGCAGTGGCGCATTTGATGCCACAAACTGTGGATGCGGATGTCAAAAGCGGCGGGGAAAAACAGCGTGAATTGTTGAACAAAGCATTTATCAGCAATTCGGATATATTATTGTTGGACGAACCCACGAATAACCTGGACACATCGGCGCGGGCAGATTTTTTCGCACAGTTGCGAAACTGGCCTGGCGGGGCGGTAATAGTGTCGCATGACCGCGAGTTATTGAACCAGATGGATATAATTATGGAACTGTCGGCATCTGGAATTCGAACGTATGGCGGAAATTATGATTTTTATACCGCTTCAAAAACTGCGGAACGCGAAAATATGCAACAGCAGATAATAAATGCCGAAAAACGAATCGCCCGGCTGAATAAAACAAAAAAAATTGCAAACGATACGGGTCAGGGTCATATAAGCAAGCAGAAAAAAGATTTTGCGAATAGCAAAAAAGATCCCAATTTGGGCAGCAGACAGTTACTTGCAAGACGTACAGAATCGACAATGGCAAAACGTTTGAATATTATCCAGAAAAAGCTGGATGAACAGTTCGATCGCCGCCAGGAATTATCCAGCCAGTTGCGAGATCAGCGTATAAAAATACCCTTGCCGGCAAAGCCATTCCTGCGGAATGATCTGGTGCTGGCGGATGGATTGTCGTTTTCTTATGGTGCGTGCCGGATTTTGAAAGATTTTAACTTTACTATGCGCGGTGGGGAAAGGGTGCGGATTGCCGGTGGAAATGGTTCGGGAAAGACGACGCTATTAAAATTAATTCTGGGTCAATTGAAGCCAAGCTTTGGCAATGTGAAGCTGTTCGGTCGCGCGGTTTATCTTTCACAGGATTTATCTTTGCTGGATCGTGAAAAATCCATAGTGGAAAATATAGTTGACTTTGCGGGGTTGCGCCAGCACGAAGCATATCCGATTGCCGCCAATTTTGGATTTCGCAATGTTGCTGCAAAAAAGCCGGTCAGTGTTCTTTCTGGTGGGGAATTATTAAAAGCTACGCTTGCCACAGTGCTTGGCAGCGATGCCCAGCCGGATCTGTTAGTATTGGACGAACCGACAAATAATCTGGATATAAAATCAATAAAAATTTTGGAAGATGCCTTGAATCAATATGCGGGTGCGCTGTTGCTGGTTTCGCATGATGACGCTTTCATAGAAAGTATAATGCTGGACAGAACGGTGTGGTTATGCAAAGGTTAAGTTCGTGAAACGAAAGTCATAAAGCGAATTTGTTTTACGAACTTGCACTTTTCTTTTTCCCCAATACAATTTGTTCTATATCTTCCCTGGTAAGGGTTTCGCGCTTTAATAGCTCATCAGCCAGTTTTTTAACGATCGTCTGGTTGCGGGTCAGCAATGATACAGCATCCTTGTGTGCCGCGGCCAGCCACAAAGCAACCTCGGCATCTACTGCTTCGGCTGTTTTTTCGGATGCGTTTTCAAGATACCGCCGCATGCCCCATCCGGGATCGGCCTGGTTTATGGCCATAGTGCCTATTTTTTTGGAAAGTCCCGCTGTTGTAATCGCATACCGTGTCAACGCGGTCGCATGCGCTATGTCGGCTTCGGCACCGGTTGTAACATTATCCGCGCCGAAAAATATTTCTTCTGCTGCGCGACCCGCCATGGATATCGATAAATCGGCGCGAATTTCGGCCAGGCTTATTGATACCTTATCATCGATAGGAAGTTTTTGCACCATGCCCAGTGCCCGTCCGCGCGGGATAATCGTGGCCTTGTGGATTGGATCGGTAACATCGCGGTAATGTACAGAAATAAATGCGTGTCCGGCCTCGTGATATGCCGTAAGTTTTAAATCTTTTGCCGAAATTTTTCGATCTTTTTTTGGCCCCATAATTATTTTGTCGCGTGCCTCTTCCAGATCTTTCGGTTCTATTTTTTTTCGATCCGCCCGCGCCGCAAGCAATGCCGATTCGTTAAGCAGATTTTCCAAATCAGCACCGGAAAAGCCGGTTGTTCCACGTGCTATATCCTGCATATTTGTTGTTTTGGACAGTGCGAATTTTTTCGCGTAAAGATCAAGTATAGCGCGCCGCCCGGCCATGTCGGGAAGTTCTATGTATACCTGTCTGTCGAATCGACCCGGGCGTAAAAGCGCGGGATCCAGCATATCTGGCCTGTTTGTCGCGCCTATGACAATAATACCCGAATCGCCTGTAAAGCCATCCATTTCGATAAGCAATTGGTTAAGCGTTTGTTCCCGGTCATTATCGTTAAAACTGGATCTGCCGCGCGACATTCCGATTGCGTCGATTTCATCGATAAAAAGGATACATGGCGCGTTGCGTTTCGCCATTTCAAAAATCTCTTTGATTTTCGCCACGCCCAGTCCGACTATGATACCCGAAAAGTCGCTTCCCGATGTTGCAAAAAAAGGTACGTTCGCTTCGCCCGCGATTGCGCGCGCAAGCAGGGTTTTTCCGGTTCCGGGTTCGCCCGAAAGCAGTATGCCGCGCGGAATTCGCGCACCCAGTTTTTTGAATTTATCTTTGTTTTTCAAAAAATCTACAATTTCCGCGACTTCCTGTTTCGCATTGTCTATCCCGGCAACGTCCGCAAAAGTTGTCTTTGTTTTCGCCCCCGCGATTATTTTGGTGGGATTGTATTGTGCGGCCGCACGACCGATTCCACCCATACCCCCCTTGATGCCGCGAAATATCCAATATATGAAAAGTATGCCCATAAGTATTGGAACCCAGGTGCCAAGAATTTCCACCCATCCCCTGTCATCATTTATTGTAACGGCCACACCCGATTCGGAAATTCTGGAAAGCAGGGCGGGGTCATAGGCGATGACTGCCCTGTACTGTGACCCGTCTTTAAGCGTGCCGGATGCGACACTTCCGCGAATCGCCATTGTATCGATTTGCTTTTTGTTTGCCGCTGTCAGGATTTCGGAAAAATTGAATTCTTTTACGGTTTCTTTTTCCGAAACCAGTTTTGCTGCGCTAATGCTTGTCGGAAGCATCGTTGGTGTTTCAGAATTTCTTTCCAAAAACACTGAACGGCCTATGATTACTGCGAACAAAGTTGCAAATATCAAAAGATAGCCGAATGATTTGTCTTTTGTTTGTTTGTTTTTCATTTTTTATTTCCTGAATGATGTACTGCTTCCTTCTGGTGCGACAAGAATTTTTGTTCCCAGCCGCCGCACTATACAATGTGCGGTTGTGAATTTACAATCGCTTTGTAGTATATAGTCCGCGTGCCGGACTTTTTCAAGTCGCGGTGGATAGTCCAATTCACCGATAATCTGGAATAGACGCGACAGAAATTTCAACCGGATTTCTTCCGGCATGTCGAATAAAAAAGATGCGCCGAAAATTGCCCGACTGTCGATAAGAATGCTTTTGACTAATTTTCCTATATCGGCCTCTATTACATCGCGTACCCTGCCAAGCGATTCGATCGCGGTCAAGATTCGTTCGTCGCTGATGTCCAATTTATCGCGCAATAGATGCCGGTTTTTGCGAATCTTCACGCGCAGGAAATTTTCGTCGTCGTTCATCTTGTCATGTACATATTTTATCTTGTGTGTGCGGCAATATTCGGATAGCTCTGCACGCGATACATTCAAAAGAGGGCGTGCGATAATGATGCCGCTTCGCGACTGTTCTGTCCGCATGGCACCAAGTCCATAGACCCCACTGCCGCGACCCAGGTTCAAAAGAAAAGTTTCAATCTGGTCATCTGCCTGATGCGCCAACAAAAGGGTATCGATATTATTGGCGCGGCACCAGCTTAACATAAGATCATACCGCGCTTCGCGTGCGGCGGCTTCGATACCTGTCTTTGGTTTTTTGCCGACCCATTTCAAGGTATGATGAGAAATTCCCAGTTTTTTTGCCGATGTTGCGACAAGTATCGCTTCGTGTTCGCTGTCTGGTCGCAGTCCATGGTCTACGGTTAATGCGACCGCATCCAGACCCGATTTTGCGGCTATATGCATCAAAGCCATGGAATCTGCCCCCCCGCTGACTGCTATGGCTATTGGGCGATTCTGATACTTGCGAATAAAATCGGTGAATGATTTCATAATTTGCTCATTTTATGCTATAATCAATAAAAATAAAGGAAAAAATCATGTATAAAAGATCTATGGCGGTATATTGCGGGCATCAATTTGGAAGTAATCCGGCGTTTGCACGGGATGCGAAAAAGTTGGGGGAACTGATGGCAAAACACGGGATTCGTCTGGTATTTGGCGGCGGGGACGCGGGTCTGATGGGTACGGTTGCCAGTGCCGCGGCCGACAATGGTGGCGATGCCATAGGAATATCGACCCCGCATGTGTTGGCACTTCAAGAACCGTTGCATAAACAAGTGCGTACCGAAGTTGCAAGTAACCTTGCCGATCGGCGCGAAAAGATGTACAGCCTGTCGGACGCGTTCTGTATTCTTCCGGGCGGTACGGGTACATTGGACGAGCTTACTGATATTCTTGTAAAGCAACAGATTGGGGAATCAAGAAAGCCGTTATATTTTCTGAATACTGCCAAGTATTGGAATATTTTTGGCCGCGTGATGGTACATATGCAAAGCGAAGGCTTTATAAAAAATATGAATGATTATAATATGAAAATCTTTGATACGCCGGAAGAAGTCATAAAAGAATATGAACGAGATCATTCATAACTTTATTCACTATCTGCTGAACACAAAGAAATATTCCGCGCATACTGCGGTCGCTTATGAATCCGATATACGCGATTTTGTAACTTTTTGCGAGAAATGGGGCGGGGCGGATCTTTTGCCGAACGACTTAGAACGGATAGATACCTTGCAGTTTCGCGCATGGCTTGCGGACAGACAAAAGCGCGGTCTTACGTATAAATCTACCGCGCGCGCGCTTTCATCGGTGCGGAATTTTTTCAAGTTTGTACAAAAACATCATGGTATAAAAAACGAATCGATAGTTTTGATAAGCTCCCCGAAAATCCCAAAGGTATTATCAAAATCCGTAGATGTAGAGGATGTGAAAAACATGTCCGGTATGGCACTGGGATTGGATGGGGATATGGTTATATCGGATTGTGGCAAAGATAGATGGATCGCTGCGCGGGACAATGCGCTTATATTTTTGATATTTGGCTGTGGTCTTAGAATATCAGAAGCCCTGGCATTGCGTGATACGAATATTGACGATCGACCCGAAGTCTTATGCATTTCCGGCAAGGGTAATAAAGAACGTCTGGTTCCGGTCTTGCCCGCTGTGTATGATGCGCTGGATAAATATTTGGAATTGCGACCATATAAAGATAAAGGACATGTTTTCCGTTCGATCCGTGGTCTGCCAATGTCGTCGCGCATGGCGGAAAAAGTCATAGAAAAGCTGCGAAATGCGTTGCAACTGCCGAATTATGTAACGCCGCATGCGTTGCGTCATACCTTTGCAACATCATTGCTTGCTGGCGGGGTTGATTTGCGATCATTGCAAGAATTGCTTGGCCATTCGTCGTTATCCACAACACAACTTTATACTAAGGTTGACATGTCAATGATAATGAAAGAATACAACAAAGCCCATCCAAAGGCAAAAGAGTAAATGCCAGCGACTGGCCTGCATCTTAAACAACTTCTGTAACTGCGCGCAGGGCTCCGTCCCGTGACAGTTGCACCACACTTAGTTTTCTTTTCATTTCTTCTATTAATTCGCTGCGGTTATATGCGGGCTGGGTATGCAAAATCCTGTCCGCGAATGCGGCGTATGCGGCTTCGGCTGACTCTGCGTGTATCGTGGTATAAAAATGATCATGGCCGGTGCCCATCATTTCCCACATCACGCTGGCATTGTCTGTCGAAATTTCCCCGCCAATTATGACATCCGGGGTCATGCGTACCACAAGATCCAGCACCCTGGCATAGGTCATCTGGTTGTTTTGTTCTGTGCGCGACAGCACGAAATGAACGCGGTTTTTCTGTGGCACGCGGATTTCGCGTGCGTCTTCGACCGTGATTATACGGCTGCTTTGGTCTATAAGTGTAAGGATATGGTTTAGAAACGTGGTTTTTCCGGTACTTGTTGCACCCGAAAATAAAATCGGACTGCCGTCGTTTATCGCCTGCATAAGCCTTTCAAAAGGATCCTTTGGCCGGTTTTTTTTGCGCGGTTTTACTTTTAATAACTGTTCGCCTTGTTTCAGATGATAACTTTCGAAAGCATCGATTTCCTTTGAAAAATGCCCGCGAATATTAAGGGCGATGCCGCCGGTTACATCCTTGTCATCATACATGACATTCGGTCCCGTGATGGCGGTGAATCTGTGTTGGCCGGGCAGTGTCGCATATACCACCGGTATTCCGCGGGTTGGTTCAAATGGCCGTTCATAAACATTCGCGACCGTATGGACAAGATCTGTCAGATATTGCTTTGACAGTTTTTCGGACGGGTACGCCACCCAGGGAACGCGTGCGCCATGCAACCGCATCCAGACTTCGCCCGGGCGGTTTATGGCTATCTCCTCTACGAATTCTGGCAGAAAGAATTCTTCTAAGGGTTTTATCAAAGTTTCCAATACGGCATCTGACATTACATTTATTCTATCACAAATTACATCTTGAATCAATTTGTGAAAGTGTGCTAGAATACTTGCATACAATGGGAATGTAATGAAGAAATTATCCGCGATCTGTTATCTTTTTTCCATACTATTTCTGATTGGCTGTGCGGGTCAGAATAAAAACGCGAATCATGACGGACAGGGTTTTCAACCCGGCGGTTCAAATGCCCCTTATTTAAATGACCGAACTATGCAGGCATTGCCACCGGAAAATCCGTTTTATGGCGTTGATTCCAGACGGCCAAAAACACTTGCTGAAAAGATAGAAAAAAATGACAAGTGGGAAACCAGTCGGATGGAAACCCGCTGGCAAGAGTACAAAGGCACAATGGTGCGGATAGAAGTGCTTTTGGGCAGCAGCGACATGCGTGAAATGCGTTTAAAGCTTATACAAAATGCGAATGGTGCAGATGTTGATGGTGATATAAGGGAAGTTTTGGGTACGGTTGCGGATCACGAGATAAAAAGGGTTTGCGGTCGGAATTCCAGACAATATGTTATTATTTACGACCAGCCTTCATTTGAAGTCTTGCGCCCGACCCCTTATTTTGATTATATGACACAGGATGAAGGCGTAACCATGCGAGAATACGGATTCCGGTGTATATATAAAGAAAGATAAACAACAAAGGAGCAAAAAATGAAGAAACTATTAGCGATATCGATTATGTCCCTGGCGGTTCTGACCGGGTGTGATCGTAATGCAAAAGATGGCGATACGGTCGTGATTAATTTTGCGGGCTTTTTGGATGGGGTACAATTTCCGGGTGGCACAGCCGAAAACTTTTCTTTAACATTGGGAAGCGGACAATTTGTTCCCGGGTTTGAAGATCAGCTGGTCGGCATGAAAAAAGGCGAAGAACGCGAAGTCAAGGTAACATTCCCGGAAAATTACGTTCCTGGCCTGTCCGGCAAGGATGTAATATTCAAGGTCAAGATTGTTGATATAAAAAAATAGGCCTAATTGCAAAGAATGTATATTTTTTGGCGGCTCTCGTAAGAGAGCCGTCATGCTTTCCGTTTTTTGAATGAATAATGTATGTATCATGCGCTATGCGCACGATGCCCTATTGAACAATGGATGCCATGACGGCTCTTTTAAAAGAGCCGTTTAGGTTATAATTGTATTTCAAAAAGATACATTATTGATAATTAGGCGTTAAAATATTACTTGTCCGCCCAGGCGTGCGTTTTTTGGTATGGGGCCGAATGAAGAGCTTTTGCTGACATAAATATCCCCTGTTACAGTAAATGAACCGCAAAAGCGCAAAAGATTAACATTTCGCAGATAAAGATTCCCGTCAACTTTTAAACCGCATGGCAGAGTGTAATGTCGCATATTTTGCAGGAACAGATTGCCGCGAATATTTGTGTTTTTATTAATTTGTGCATCATGGTGCGTACCATCTATGATGGTATCCCCGACAATCCATAATTCTGCTATCAGTGGTTTATTACTGGGACTTGGGGTGGTCTGATTAACCGAAACGATTCGGGTTGTGGCAGATCTTGCGATTACTTTCCGCATGCTGGGTTCTGGAATTATATTATTTGATGCAATCGCTGGTCGAACTATTTTTCCAAGGGGCAGGGTAACTATAAACTTATCTTCTGTTTTACTGACGGTAACTTCTGCCGGAACATTAATTGTTACGGGCATTGGGCGTGATGCCGGTTGTCTGGCGGTTGTTGTTGGTCTTTGTTGAACCTGGCGTATTTTTGTATTATCTGACAAAAGTGCGGGAATTTCATTCGTTCGGCCAATAAATTGTCCAATCAGTATAGAAAATAACGTAATAATCAACAGCATCAAAACACAGTTGGTAAGGCCGGCAATATCGATGCCGCGAATCCAATTCCATACCGCACGTGGCGCACGGACGAAAACGCCATGCGTGTAATATTTTATTTTATTCCATGCTTTTTCCATAAAATGGGAAACGCTTGCAGTTTGTTGGTCGGGTTGGCCACCAATTACCGGAATTTCGGTCATCTTTTTTTCCGGTATTATGGTTGTGTTATCCCCATTCTGCAAAGCTGGGTCTGTGATTTTATCAACAGCTTCATTAAGGGCTTCTTTTTTTGACATTTTTATCCTTTTTACAGATATTATGTCCTAGAATAGGTCAAAATAATCATTTGTCAAGCATTTTCTGATTTCTAGCGAAATCTTTGTGTCTGTATATATGCGTACATCATAACGCATGACTGGCCGTTTTTCTTTGTTGTAATTGATGTTAATCTGTCTGGGTGTGAATGTTCTGAATTTCGGATTATTCGACAGCCGGGTGCTTTGCGACGAATAATAAGGGGATGGTTTTTGTCGCTTTTATAAATCAGGTCTGTAAAACTTTCTATAATTTCATTTACTGTTGCCGCACATGTTTTGGATTTGTCCAGCCGGACAAGGTATCTTGACAGATAGGTCGCGCCGGCTTTGCAGATGCCAAGCGTATACGAGGGTGCGCTGCAAATATCTTTCTTTTTTTTGCAAAAGATGTGAAGTTGTTCGACAAGCCATTCGGCTATTTCCTGTGTGGCCGGGGTTTTGATTTGCCAAAGGCGTAAATCATCTGGGATCAGGTGGGTTTTCTCGGCAAATTTTTCGATAATATAGCCGGTAACGATTGGCGCGAATTCTTTTAAAATGACTTTTTCGGCAGAATCCAGCTTTCGTTTTTTTAATGCGCTTTTCATATTCAACCTCTTTGGTATTGTATATACATAATGTATATACAATAGAAATTTCCAGGACTTATTGTTGAATAATAGCTCTATTATACGATTTGTCAAATTATTTATGGGTTATGGATTATAATAAAAAGCGCGTTTTATGCGCTTTTTATTATACGGTTATCAAAGGCCAAGACCCGCAAACAGCACCGACCGGAAGTCGGAATTGTACACGGGCGCGGAGCCCGCGCAAAGGAACGCGCATTGATCCACGCAATCGCCGCCGAAGTCGTGCAATAAAACCCAAGCCGACGAAGCGACACTAAATCCGGGAATACTTGTTATCTTACACCAACAGTTACCGCCACCATCTGCAACGGGGTTGCCAAAGTTAATGGCTGTTCCGCTTGTGCTTGAACACAGACTTGCGCCACTGAATTCTGATACATTACTTCCGGCACAACCCGTTACTTTCCAATCCCCAAGGGATAGGTTGGTGCAGTCACGACCAACACTACTGCCACTGGTACCATTAGCAGGACACTGGGCGAAAAAATTACAATGCGTCGGATTTGTGGGCGGTTGTGGCACACACGCAACGGCGGCAATAGACCGATATAATGGGATAATCGTTAATACAGCAAGGATGCTTGTTATCTTTATAGTTTTGTTAAATGTATTCATGATACTCTCTCCTTTGGGTATATTTATATTATACCATATACCATGACAAAGGTCAATTTGTATTTAGTCATGTA
>WRKW01000014.1 GCA_009777955.1 Alphaproteobacteria bacterium
GGCGGACGAAGCAATCTTTTCAGGCAATGGAATTATTATACTTCCCCTGTTGGAAAAGATTGCTTCGCGGTCTTCGACCACTCGCAATGACACGAAATGCTTGAAAAGATTGCTTCGCGGTCTTCGACCACTCGCAATGACACGAAATGCTTGAAAAGATTGCTTCGCGGTCTTCGACCACTCGCAATGACACGGAATGCCCGGAAAGATTGCTTCGTCTGTCACCGCAAGCGGTGCCGCGACTCGCAATGACACAAAATGTTATATTGGAATACAATTGTCCCCATAGTATTGTCGCTCCGGCGCATGTGGATTAAAGTTTGAAGCGCGCTCTCTGGCTTATTTTAAAAGCGACTTTCCAGTCATTTCGATAGGTTGTGATAATCCAAGTATTTCCAGTATGGTCGGGGCGATATCGGCCAATCCGCCGGTGCGTAATTTTCGGTTTTTGGCATCAATTTTTCGATTTTCGACCAATATAAACGGTACCTTGTTTGTAGTATGTGCAGTCCAGGGAGCGGATAATTTTTCATTCCACATTTTTTCTGCATTTCCATGGTCTGCTGTAACAATAATCGTGCCGTCCAGTTCCAAAATTGCTGGTACCAGTCGTGACAGGCATTTATCCAAGGTTTCAAGTCCACGGATAGCAGCCGATTTGTTTCCGGTATGCCCCAACATATCGCCGTTCGCATAATTTAAAATTACCACGTCAAATTCAGAAAGTCGCGGCAATAACATATCTGTTATTTCAACGGCGGACATTTCTGGTTTCATGTCAAATGTTGCCACTGCGGGTGAAGGTACCAGAATTTTTTCCCCATTCGGATAATCGATTGTACGCTCTGCATCAAAAAAATATGTTACATGATTATATTTTTCCGTTTCGGCGATTCGCAATTGGGACAGCCCAGATGCGGCCAATACATCGCCCAAAGTATTTGTAATCGGAACATCGCTTAAAAGAGCAGGGCATATTTCATCCAGCCCCTCGCCATATTGTGAAAAGCATAATATTTTTGGCGGCTGGAAATCTGACCCGATAAACATTTTAAGTATTTGTCGCGTGCGGTCACTGCGGTAATTAAAGAACAAAAGACCATCTTTTGTGCCAATTGTTCCGTGTTCGGTATCAATAACTGTCGGCTTTATAAATTCATCTGTTTCGCCCCGCGCATAGGCATTGGCCACCGCGGCCTTTATATTTTTTGCTGTAAACCGGGCCATGCCCCGCGCAATCGCATCGAATGCCAACCCCGTCCTGTCCAGATTGTTATTTCTGTCCATGGCGTAGTAACGACCCGATAAAGTACCGAATCTAAACTGTTTGGCTTTTATTTCAGAAGAAAACGCCCGTTCAATTTTTCGGATGTATTTCAACGCGCTTTGTGGCGGAGTATCACGGCCATCAGATATAAAATGCCATACTATGGGAAAGTTTTTTGCAGCGATGATTTTCCCGATCAATATTGCTTGGTCAAGATCGGCATGAACGCGTCCATCAGAACACAAACCCAATATATGAACAACCCCTGTAACATCGACAGTAAATTTTTGCAGATTGGGGTTATGGGACAGATTGCCGGATTCTTGTTCTATCTGAAACCGCCGCAAGAATTGGTTCACGATTCGACCCGCACCGATTGTTATGTGGCCGACCTCGGAATTTCCCATAATGCCCCTGGTCAAACCTGTTGCTGTGCCGCTGGCAGAAAGTGCCGTGTGCGGATATTTTCTGAATAATTCGCGATAAAACGGCATTTTTGCCAATGTTATGGCATTATGCGGTTCGGTTGGTGCAATTCCAACGCCATCGAGAATGCAAAGTACAATAGGTTGTGGCATGTTTTTCCTTTGATAACAGTATAGCATATAAAATGAAAAAGTGAAATATAGCTTGAATATCGCATATAAAAATCCGCCCGGAATGCAATCCGGGCGGAATATAACATTTTCACAATTTTATTATGCGGCGTTCCGCATTTTCTTTGCTGTCTGTATCGTTATTAACTTCGTATTATTCAACATTTTTGTTTCTTCGGCCTGGTGCGCCATTTTCATCTCTCGAAGTTTTTGGGCTCTTTGCGCAATCTCTCGTGTTGCAATCTTTATTTCTTCAGCGGTTATACCGACTTTTTCAAACCAGTTTCTGACGGTGCTGTTTTTGTCGCCATTTTGCATTTTGTCCCAATAGCGTCCCATCCTTTTTATAATATCGGCTTGTTCGGTTGTTTTTTGACTTGCAGTTGCAAAGTTTCCTTTTTTATTGCCTTTTTTCATATTTAACACCTCTTATAGTTTTGCTTTTAACAAGACTACATTCTGTTGGCAGAATATATCAATAAAAGCATTTTGTCAAGATTAATCTCTAATTTCTAACCAATTATCCAGTTCATAAGTTATATCTTCATCTGTATTTACAACAGAGTTGTTAATGGTTACTTGCAGTGGCTGTGGCATTTCGGTTACTGGTTCGACAGAATGAATTTCTTGTACTACCTGGGCACGGCGGTTTTCTGCGTTTTTTACACCGGGTCCGGTTGGTACCTTTGGATCATTCATTCCGCTGGATACCGCAACTATCTGGCTTGCGGGTATTCCGGCATCTATCAGTCTTTTCCGCACGGTTTCCGCACGACGGCCACCCAGTGCAAAGTTATAATTGGGTGTTCCGACCGTATCTGTATGTCCAACGACGGAAATTCGGACATTCTTGTTCGCTTTTGTGGTTTCGACAAGTTGTCTGATTACCGATTCGTATTCCGGCTTTATATTATATTTGTTGAAATCGAAACGGACTTCGAAAACTTCTTCCATGATACGCTGTTTCGGTTCTAATGGGACTTGCTGAACCTTTATTACGGCTTTTTCGCCAGCAGGCATGTTGTCCAGCCGACGGTTGACCGCGGCCAGCTCTTCCCGTAATGCCATCATCATGTTTATAAATTCAGCACGGCTTACATACTCTTCGCCCAGCGGTCTTATTTCTTCTGTTGGTTCTGACTGTTCCGACGATTCGTCCGATGTTACTGAAATGCCATCACTGCCACTGAATATGTTTTGGTTGAACACCATTGGACTTACCGGAACCGGATTTATCAAGTGTTCTGAAATATTCACGTTGTTTACTATAACCAGGCCTTCGCGAGTGCGATTTGCGGCGGCAACAGAGTTCAATCCGGAAGTTTCGGGATAATATATCGCTGTTGTGCTTTTGGCACCGCCAGGTCCACACTTTTTACAATCGGGCTTTGTGGAAGAATTGCCGCTTAAAATCATGTTGCTGTTGCATCTGCCGGAACCAACATCACGTAAAGCTATCATGGCCCTTCCGAATCGATCGTGACATTCACGTGCAGTGGCAAGTTGTCCGCTTGCCGTGGATGACAGCCAGCAATCGAATTTAGCCTGTGCCTCTGCCGTAAATTCCGGGCAGACTTCGGCGGCATCGTTACGCAATGCATCGGCCAGGGTTTGACCCCCGCTTTCAAGTTCGAATCTTGCATTATGGTCATTGATCGGCCAATTATCCACAAATTCTGGGAACGGGGTTTCACCAGAGAATGCGGCTATGGCTTTTTGAGCGAACAATTCCCCCATTTGATGGTCGCCCAGTGTCCTTGCGTTGTAAATTGCATAGGAACGGTAATTCATGGCCAATTGGTTAAGAAAGCCGTCCTTGTGCTGGGCGGAATATACATCCAGCCCTTCGATATAATCGACGGTTGGTGTGGGCTGTGGAACATATTCGCGATTGTCATAGTTTGTTCCGGTACACGCGCAAAGCCCAAATATTCCAAGAACCAATAGAATCTTTTTCATCTGGAAACCTTTATTTGTTTTTGATTATAGGATAATTGTTCGGCAAAGGGCAAGGGAAAAATAGTGAACCGGTTATAAATCGAAAGGCTGTTTTTCTTGACTTCTTGCGCTGTCTGCCCTATAATTGGTTCATGGGCATTCGCTCTATTGTATCCCCCAACCGGTTGTTTATCGATTACAATTAAAACCAAAGGCCTTATCATGCATGTCAACGAACTTAAATCAAAATCCCCCCAACAGCTGTTGAAAATGGCTGAAAGTATGGGTATCGAAAACCCGTCCCAGCTGAATGTACAACAATTGCGTTTTGCTGTGCTGCGTGTAATAGCCATGGATAAAAAGACCACGCTTATTGGTGATGGGGTTTTGGAACGTATGCAGGATGGGTTCGGATTTTTGCGTGCCCCGGAATCCAATTATTTGGCCGGCCCGGATGACTTGTATGTGTCGCCATCCCTTATCAAAAAATACGGCTTGAAAACGGGTGACTATGTCGAAGGGCAGATCCAAGCACCCGCGAACGACCAGGAAAGATACTTCGCGCTTGATACTATTGAAAAAGTCAACGGCGGCGAGATGGAAAAAATCCGCCATCGGGTGTCTTTTGACGATATGACTCCGCTGTATCCTGATGAAATGCTGGTAATGGAGGTGCCCGATGATAAAGACAAGGGTCGTAACCTTTCTGCGCGTGTCATCGACCTTATATCTCCGACAGGAAAGGGTCAGCGTTCCTTGATAGTCGCGCCGCCGCGCACCGGTAAAACAGTTATGTTACAGAATATCGCGCATTCGGTTGCGACCAACTATCCAAAAGCAAAACTTATAGTTTTGTTGGTCGACGAACGCCCAGAAGAAGTCACGGACATGAAGCGTTCGGTAAAGGGCGAAGTTGTGTCCAGTACATTTGACGAACCCGCCGCACGCCATATACAGGTTGCCGAAATGGTAATTGAAAAGGCAAAGCGTTATGTAGAGGGTGGCGAAGATGTGGTCATACTTCTCGATTCGATAACCCGTCTTGCCCGTGCTTATAATACAGTTATGCCATCCAGTGGCAAGGTTTTGACTGGTGGTGTGGATGCCCAGGCTCTGCAACGCCCCAAAAGATTCTTTGGTGCTGCGCGTAATATAGAAGAGGGGGGGTCTTTGACTATAATCGCAACGGCTTTGGTCGATACGGGCAGCAAGATGGATGAAATTATTTTTGAAGAATTCAAAGGTACCGGCAACAGCGAAATTATATTGGATCGCAAATTGGCGGACAAGCGCGTATATCCCGCTATTGATATTACCAAATCCGGCACGCGTAAAGAAGATTTGCTGGTAACAAAAGAAATTTTACAGAAAATGTGGGTGCTGCGCAGAATTATAAATCCTATGCAGACGCTGGAAGCGATGGAATTCTTGCTTGATAAAATGCGTACTACAAAGACGAATGCGGATTTCTTCCAGGTTATGAATGGATAATTGCCAAACACAGTATTAACCATGCTTTTCAATCCTTCTGTTCATAAACTTTCAAACGGGCTTGCGGTTTTATTGGATCCTATGGATATCGCTACTACCAGCATGGCTGTAAGTATAGGTATTGGTGCCCGCAATGAAACCCCGGCCGAATACGGAATTACCCATTTTTTGGAACACATGTTGATGAAGGGAACATCGCGATTTCCCAGTGCAAAGCAGTTAAAAGACAATATACATGACAACGGCGGTATATCGAATGCCGGTACCGGGGCAAGGGATACGCGGTTTTATGGCCGCATGTTGGCTGAAAATTTTCATGTGCTGGCAGAATCTATATCCGACCAACTGCGAAATTCCCTGTTTGATGAAAATGTTTTGAACAACGAACGGACGGTCATTTTGGATGAATTGCGTCGAAGTATGGATATGCCCCGCAGCCAGTTCAGACGACATGTGGTGGATAATTTATTTGCGGATTCCGGTTTGGCGCACGATACCCTGGGGACAGAAGAAAATATAAAAAACTTTACTTGCGGGCAAATGAAAGAATATATGCAAAAGTGCTTTTCTGCAAAAAATACTATTATCGGAATCTCTGGCAAAATTGCCGATGCCGGTGTATTGCTTGAATTGTTGGAAAATCTTTATGGCTGGATTCCTGTGATAGATGTCGCGCCGCCCGTGCCGGCCAAGGTGTGTCCATGTATGGCGCATAAATTAAAACCCGAACAAAAGAACATAAAGCTTGTCATAGGCTTTCAAGATGTTTGGCCAAATATGCTGGAATTTCGGTATCAGAATATATGCGTAGACATTTTTGAACGCTCGCTTTCCCGTCGTATTTACGATAATGTACGAAACAAAGCCGGGTTGGTATATGGAATTGGTATGTCTTCGGTTGGCGATGAATTTGTTACGGTAAATACCATCGAAACGGAATGCGCACCGGATAAAATAGCCGAAGTGGTTTCAATCATGGCAAAGACCGCAAATGAAATCATGTCCGCAAAGCCGGTTGACATTACAGAGTT
Source organism: Alphaproteobacteria bacterium (assembly GCA_009777955.1). Lineage (GTDB taxonomy): Bacteria > Pseudomonadota > Alphaproteobacteria > Rs-D84 > Rs-D84 > WRKW01. Next base: position 6,324 of record WRKW01000014.1, read on the forward strand.
GGAACGCGCCCGGATTATGAAAAAATTCGCAGAAGCCAATTTTTTGGAATCTGCCGATGATAGAAACGACAGGTTGATAGGTTTTTACCGCAAATTCGGATTGGTGTATGATATTGCGGATTATTGGCGTATGATAGAGCGTGTGTCGCCACAAGACATCGCAGAATATAGCAGGGATTATTTTTCGCTTCCGATTTCTGTATTAACAATGGGGTCGGATTTTGACACCGATTTAAAGCATGTATGGAAAGAAAATTTCCAAAGTTGAATTGTGTTTTATTTGTGATACGTAAAACGCAAAGCGAATTTCATCTCAGATACTCGCGCTTTCTACATTTCGCTCAGTTTTGAAATCGCGGAATCCGCCAATCGTTTCATAAGGTTCAGGTGGTTTTCGTACGCGGCGCAATCTTTCGCTATTTCGCTGCGGTAGACATTACGCAAATTTTGCGCCGCGTAAAAGCATCCTTGGATATGTTGCATGCAATAATCATGTCCGGTCGCGAACGCATTTTGCCCGCGGATGCGACTTTCCATATTGGTCGCTTCCAATTCGGCAAATGTTGCATTCAGGCTGGCCATAGTATTGCCCCAGCCAGCACCAGCGAATGTTTCACCCCAAAATTCTTCCAATTCCTCGTCGGTCATTCCACCATTTGGAAATTCTGCACCACCGTTTTCAAGCACGGCAAGTCTGTTCAGGGCATCGCGTATAACAGGTTGATATGCGGCATCAATTTGTGCCAATCTTTGGCTGCAATAACAACGATTATAGCTGGCGTTTTCACGTTTGCAATATCCGTCCATGCATCTTGAATAATCGGCCAGACACTGTTCGGCAGAAAATCTGCGTCCATCGTGTCCAGTGATGTTTGCTTGCTGGTATTGATGAAAATTTGCATTTTCTCCGCGGGCACTTCGTGCCACGACACGGCGTTGGTCACTTCTTTGTCCGCCGGAATGTGCTTGTGGTGCGGCAGAACGTGCGGTACTTGAACTTACCAAAGTCCCGGGTGTCGCGCTACGTGCTGTATTTGTTCCTGCACGTGCGACTACTCTCCGCTGTTGAGTGGTTGATTGGCTGCCTTGTGATTGCATAGCCGGACGAGCCCGGTTGGCGGCAAACTGTGCTGAATCGCTTTTTCCCTTTGCAAAATCTGATGCTGGCGTAACGTTCGCAGTCCTTATGTTGCGTGTCCAAACAGAAGTAGTATCTGTTGCGCGTGCTGTGCCGGCCGGTTGTAACCTTTCGCGTGCATGGTTCGTCATAAACGGTGCCATCTGGTTAAATGAAGTTGGGGTAATATAGTTTGATGCATTCGGAGAAACATTTCCGCTTAAAGCCGCGACCGCTGTGCCATTTGGGGTCGCCATTATTGCGGCATTCGCCGCACGCGCAAAAGGCGCACAAAACACAGCGATTATCGCCATAAATGCGAATTTCATTCTCATTAATTTGATTCTAACATAATCCCAGAAAAAATAACAAGTTATAAATTACCGGATAAAAACGGCCAGGATAGGCATCGTGCGCTGTGCGTTTACCACCGTCATTCTTTTCGTTTTTTTGAATGAATAATGAATAGTGAATAATGAATAATTAATGCGTCGCGCAAAGCGCGACACCACCGTCTTCTTAACGGCAACTTCGTTGCCGTTAAGAATATGTCCACGAATTACTTGACATGCACAAGCATGATAGCAATTTTATAAAAAAACCCATTTTTTCCATTCTGGTTTTCTGTTATAATGTATTGTGCGTATTTTATCCTTGATTATCATCGGGTTATTTGTATCCGGTTCATGTCTTGCCGCATCGCGTGCAAGCAATACCGGCGTGTCTGCTGCTGCATCCAAAAGTGCCATAGGCATGTCCCCGATACGAACGGGGCAGCCCGCTACTACACAGCCTTTACATACGCAAACCGCTTCTGATCCATTACCCGACCAGCCAGAACCGGTTGATTTTGCCACCCCCTTGATTACCGCAATAGAAGCTGTCCGTATGGCTTGTGATGGGATAGCGTCCGAGATAAACAGTATGAAAACCCTTGCGGGCATAAATACAGCAGTTACCGGTGTTGGAACCCTTGCCGGTGGTGGCGCATTGACCACGGGACTTATAAAGCAATCGAAAGATAACGAAATAGATGAAAAAAACGTTCGTCTGAATCAATTGCGTCAAATCGAAAACGGTTTGTCTGACGATGATGAACTTGACTATGATAAAATCGACCAATTTTTATCCGCCATGGAAGGGCTTTTTAGAACGGAAAAAGATGATCTGGAAAAAGAATTGGAAACTTTGAGAACCCAATCCAAAAGCCTTGGTAATTGGCGTACAGGATTACTTGCCGGTAATACCGCCACCAATGTTGCAGGTGCGGTTATTGCAAACAAAAACAAAGTGGGGGAAGATCTTAAAGCCGATATAGACAGTTGCAGACTGGCTGTATCTGGATTATCCCGTGCCCATACCCAGGCAATGTTTGACATAGCGGCAAATTCAGGCGCGGTTGATACATCCGATGCCAATATACTGGTGTCAACT